>CALXJJ010000004.1 GCA_944388605.1 uncultured Clostridia bacterium | reverse complement strand
TCCATTATATCATTTTTAGGAGGGTGAACTTTTCATAAGTTAATTTCATAGGGTGATCATATCATAAGTTATTCATAGTTATAAAAAAATAGTATTGAAAAAAATATTTTTATAATGTATAATAAAGAAAATTTTAAATTGTGGGAGGTATAATTATGCCTAGACCGTTTATGGTAGAGTTTACAGGTACACCCGAAGCCGGAAAAACCACAGTTATTGGTAACATTTCTAATAAACTTTTAAATTTAGGATATTCTGTACTAGTGTTAAAAGAATCAGCAGAAAAGTTACCAGATGAAATTCCAAAGGGAACATGGGATGCTAATTTATGGATGCATTACCAGACACAATCAGGAGTTTTAAAAGCAATGTATTCTAAAGCTGATATCGTGTTAATAGATAGGGGGCTATTGGATAGTAAATTTTATGGAAATAAGTTTTTTTGGACAAATATGTGTTCAAAGGAACAATATGACAAATTCAATTCTCAATTTATGGAAGAACTATTTCCAGATTTCTTAGTTGCCATGAAAGTATCACCAAAGATAGCAGTTCAGCGGAGAGGTGGAGAAGGTCGATTAGTAAATGAATCTTATATATAAGGTTATAATCAAATGTTTGAAAGATATTATAAAGAACTAGAATGTAATAGAGTTCTAATTGATACTTCTAACTTTGATGTATATCAAATGAATAGTAAGATTTTTGACGAAATATACAAAACCTTACCATGAAAAGTGCAGGAGTAAGATACTCCTGCATAATTAATAATAAATGGAGGATTTATGAGTAAATTTTATGATAATATAAAAGAAATATGTCTAAACAATAAAAAAGTAGCTATGTTTATAGATATGGATGGAACTATAGTAGAATATAAAGTTTATTCAGAAGGGGAAATTACAACAAATACGAAGAATAAATTTTTATATGCTGAACCAATTATGTATATAATAAATGAACTTAAGCAAATAAATAATATAAATAATATTGATTTATATATTTTGACTTTGTCAAAAAGTACAACAATAGTAAATGAAAAAAAAGAATGGCTTAAAAAATATGTTAATTTTATAAATGACAAAAATTGGATTATTATCAATAAAGAACAAGGAGAATATAATTCAGAAAATAGAGATATAATTAAAGCCGAAAAAATAAAGGAAAATATTAATAAATACAATCAAGTTATTTTACTTGATGATGATCACAAGATATTAAAAAATACAAAAAAACTATTAAAAGATAAATGTACAGTTTATCATATATCTTCAGCAATTATATAGCACATTTTTAGAATTTTATGAAAATAAAGATAAGAAAGGAATATGATGAAAATGTCAAAGATATTATTAATAGATGGAAATAGTATATTAAATAGAGCTTTTTATGGAATTATGAGTACAAAAATGTTAATGACAAAAGACGGAACATATACTAATGCCATATATGGTTTTTTAGCAATTATGTTTAAAGTTATGGATGAAATATCACCAGATTATTTAATGGTTACTTTTGATTTGAAAACAGAAACAGAAAGACATAAATTATACAAGCAGTATAAAGCTACAAGAAAAGGAATGCCAAATGAATTAGCATCTCAAATGCCAATATTAAAAGAAATACTTAGAGATATGAATATAACTATTATAGAAAAAGAAGGATTTGAAGCTGATGATGTTTTAGGGACAGTAGCAAGAATGGCTGAAAAGGATGGATGTGATGTAATAATATTATCAGGAGATAGAGATACATTTCAATTAGCTACAGATAAAACAACTATTCACATACCACATACAAAAGCTGGTAAAACAGAAGTAGATAATTATGATCGAAAAAGAATAATTGAAGAATATGGAATAGAACCAGAATTATTAATTGAAGTAAAAGGACTTCAGGGAGATACTGCAGATAATATTCCAGGTGTTCCAGGGGTTGGAGAAAAAACAGCTCTTACTCTCATAAGAGAATATAAAACTATAGATAAGTTATATGAAAGTGTAGAACAAAATAATGATAATTTAAAAGGAAAGCTAAGAGATAAAATAGTAGAAAATAAAGATTTAGCATATCTTTCAAGAAAGTTGGGAACTATAAATACAAAAGTTCCAATACAAGAAAAAATAGAAGATTTTAAAATAAAACCATGGAACGAAGATAAAGTTTTAGAAAAGTTTAAGGAACTAAATTTTTCTAGATATATTGATAGGTTTAATCTAAAAGAATCGAAAGAAGAAAAAAAAATAGAGGATTTATTTGAATTAGAAATAATAAATGAGAATGAAATAAATGATATTATTAAGCAGATAGAAAATGATAAAATACTTATATATTATATAGAAACAGAAGAAGATAATAATTCTAATAAAATCATAAAGAAAAAAATAATATCAATTAGTATATATAATGATAAAAAGGTAAAATATATAAAAATAAAAGAAGATAATTTCATTAAATATTTTAAAAAAATTTTTGAAGATGAAAACATAAAAAAATATGGACATAAATTATGTCAAGATTATGTTTTGTTAAGGCAAATAGGTATAGATACAAAGGGTTATGCATATGATACAGAAGTTGCATCATATGACATAAGTCCTACAAATGTAAAACATGAAATAGAACAATTAGCAAATCAGTATCTAGGATTATATTATTCAGATTATATAAAAGAAGAAGTAAAAGAAAGACAAATAAACTTATTTGAAGAAAAAGCAGATGATAATGTAGAAATAAAAACTTGTGCATTGCAAGTTTATGTAATAAATGAGTTAATTGATAAAATGAAACAAGAGTTATGTAAAATAGAAGAAATGGAACTCTTTAATAATATAGAGATTCCTATGATAGAAATATTAGGTAAAATGCAATATAATGGGATTAAAATAGATAAAGAAGAGTTAAATGATTTTGGAAAAGACGTAAAAAAGAAGATAGATAAATTAGCAAAACAAATATACGAATTATGTGGAGAAGAATTTAATATAAATTCAACTCAGCAATTAGGAAATATATTATTTGAAAAATTAAAATTAACAGTGTATAAAAAAAATAAAAAACGGATATTCTACAGATGTTGATATATTAGAAAAATTAAAATCAGAACATCCTGTAATAAGTAAAATACTAGAATATAGAAGTTTAATGAAATTAAATTCTACATATGTAGATGGTATGGCAGAATATATAAATTCTACAACTAATAGAATTCATTCTTTTTTCCATCAAACGATCACTGCTACAGGAAGAATTAGTAGTACTGAACCAAATTTGCAGAATATACCAACAAGAACAAAAATAGGAAAAAATTTAAGAAAAGCTTTTATATCAAAACAAGGATATTCATTTGTGGATGCAGATTATTCACAAATAGAATTAAGAGTATTAGCAGATATTGCACAAGATGAAAATATGATACAAGCATTTAAAAATGATGAAGATATACATAAACAAGTAGCATCAAAAGTTTTTAATGTTGATATTGAAAAAGTTACTGAGAAACAAAGAACACAAGCAAAAGCAGTAAATTTTGGAATTGTGTATGGAATTAGCGATTATGGACTTTCAGAACAATTAGGAATAGAAAGAAAAAAAGCAAGAAAATATATAAAACAATATAAAGAAAAATATGTTGGAGTTCGAGATTATATGGAGAATATAGTAGAAGAAGCAAAAGAAAAAGGATATGTTTCCACTAAGTATAATAGAAGAAGATATATACCAGAACTTACATCTAATAGTTATATGGTTAGGCAATTTGGTGCAAGAGTAGCTATGAATTCACCAATTCAAGGCACTGCAGCAGATATTATGAAAATTGCAATGATAAATGTAAATAAAATATTAGAAGATGAAAAATTAGATGCAAAAATAATATTACAAATACATGATGAACTTTTAATAGAATGTAAAGATGAAATTGTAGAAAAAGTAAAAAAAATTCTAAAAGATTGCATGGAAAATGCTAGTATATTAAAAGTACCTTTAAAAGTAGAAATAAAAGACGCAAAAAATTGGTATGATGTTAAGTAATTGAAAATGTGGATATGGGGAGGAGGAAATTATATTTTGAAAGCAATAAAATGGCTTATTATTATAATTGCAATAATATTTATATTATTTTATGTAGTAAGAATTCAAGATATAATAATGGAAAGAATATATCCTAAAAAATATGAAGAATATGTAGAAAAGTATTCAAAAGAAAATAATTTAGATCCATTGTTAGTATATGCAATAATAAAGGCAGAGAGTAATTTTAACGAAAAAGCAATTTCTTCAACTAAAGCTAAAGGGCTTATGCAACTTATGGATGAAACAGCAAGAGAAATAGCTGAAAAAAACGGTTATACATTACAAAGCTCAGAAGATATATTTAATCCAGAGATAAATATAAGAATAGGTACAAAGTATTTTTCTCAACTTTTAGAAAAATATAATGGAAATGAAAAATTAGCAATGTGTGCTTATAATGCAGGAATGGGAAATGTAGATAATTGGATAGAGGAAGGTATAATAAAAGAAGACGGAAGTGATATAGAAAATATTCCATACAAAGATACAAATGCATATGTAAGAAAAATACTAAGGGATTATAAATTATATAAAAGGTTATATGGTTAAAAGAAGGAAGATATAAAAGGCTATGATTCTTCAAATTTGGTAAAAAATAGATTGCAAAATGGTGAAAAAATATGATATAATTATAAGCGACAAAAAAAGTTATAATTAATAATTATAAATATAGAAATGGAGGAATATTTATGAAAGAATTAAAAGGAACAAAAACAGAAAAAAATTTAATGGAGGCTTTTGCAGGAGAGTCACAAGCAAGAAATAAATATACATATTTTGCAAGTAAAGCAAAAAAAGAAGGATATGAACAAATAGCAGCAATATTTCAAGAAACAGCAGATAATGAAAAAGAACATGCAAAAATATGGTTTAAATTACTACAAGAAAATGGTGATATAGGAACAACAATGGAAAATTTAGTAGTAGCAGCAGAAGGAGAAAATTATGAATGGACAGATATGTATGATAGAATGGCAAGAGAAGCAAAAGAAGAAGGGTTTGATAAAATAGCATATCTTTTTTCAGAAGTAGCTAAAATAGAAAAAGAACATGAAGAAAGATATAAGAAACTATTAGGAAATATAAAAGAAGGAATTGTATTTAGCAGAGATGGTGATAGAATTTGGAAATGTAGAAATTGTGGACATATTGTAATAGGAAAAGTGGCTCCAGAAGTATGTCCAGTATGTAATCACCCAAAAGCATTTTTTGAAATAAAAGCAGAGAATTATTAAACAAGAATAAATAAAATTGCAGAAAAGAATAGTAAAGTAATTTTTTGTTGAATAGGAAAACTCAATTTTTCCTATTCAACAAAAAAATAAATACACAGACATTAAAATGTTATAAACATTTTAATGTCTGTGTATTTATTTGAAAAATTAAAATAATTTTTCATTAAGATAAATCTTTATAGTTTTTTTGAAAAACAAAAATATTAAAAAAAATAGATTTATCTTGTCAGTTTAAAATTTAAAAGATAAACGTTTTTCTCTCATTTCAGAAAGTGAAAATTTTGGATTGGCATATGATTCTACTTTTTGAAAAGATAGTCCATCATGAAATCCTAAACGAATTTCTTCCATTTGAGGAACACTAAATTTTGGGTTAGCAATAAGCTTTATTTGTTTCATAGTTAAACCAATAGTAAAGCACCAAAGGATTGCCAACATCTGAGATGGTGAGAATTCTTTTTTGGCTAAGAGTTTAACTTCTTCTAAATTTAGTCCTTGAGTAAAACTAAAACGAATAGTTTGCATTTGATATGTAGTGAAATTAGGATTAGCAAATAGATTTATCTGCTCGATTTTTAGATTTTCCTCAAATCCCCACCGGATTTGTTCCATTTGATATGGATCAAAATGCGGTTTTGCTAATATAAGCATTTGTGACATTGTTAAGCCAGTTTCTAATGCAAACTTAAGTTGCTCCATTTGTTTTGGAGAAAACTGCATATTGTTTGAGTAAATGAAATGTAAAAATCGGTTAGCATTATTTTTCTTACTTAACAAATTTAACCAATCAATTTTACTAGTACGATTGATCATACTAAATAAATAAGTGATTATAGCTTTTTGCATAATGTTTCCTCCTTAAAATCTTTATATTTAAACTGACACTATACTTAAAAAAGTAATAATTAAATTTTATCACACATTTATGTAAATTTCAACTTTTAAAAAATATAAAATTGTGTTATAGTAATAAAAACAATACGAAAGGATTTGATTAAAATTGAATAAAAAATATTATTTCACATCAGAAAGTGTAACAGAAGGTCATCCAGATAAAGTAGCAGATTCAATTTCAGATATTATATTAGATGAATGTTTAAGACAAGATAAAGAATCAAGAGTAGCAATAGAAACATTTGTATATGGAAATAAAGTAAATATTGCTGGTCAAATAACATCAACTGCAAGACTAAAAATAAGTGAGATTGTGAGGAAAAGAATTCAAGAAATAGGCTATGATAATGAAAATATAGATATGGATTATAGAACTTGTAAAATTCAGGCAAATATAATAAAACAAAGTCCAGACATATCTTTAGGAGTAGATATTGGAGGAGCAGGAGATCAGGGAATAATGTTTGGATATGCAACAAACGAAACAGAAAAATATATGCCATATGCAATAAATATGGCACATATTTTATCCAAAAAATTAACAGATGTAAGAAAAGAAAAGATTATACCATATTTAAGACCAGATGGTAAAACTCAAGTAACAGTTGAATATGAAAATGATGTACCAAAAAGAATAGAAAATATATTAATATCTGCACAACACGAAAATAGTATAGATCAAGAAAAACTAAAAAAAGATATAATGAAAAATGTAATAGATGTAGTTGTGCCACATAATATGATTGATAAAAATACGAAATTTTATATAAATCCAACTGGTAGATTTGTGATAGGAGGACCTTTAGGGGATACAGGATTAACAGGCAGAAAAATTATTGTGGACACATATGGAGGATATGCAAGACACGGTGGTGGTGCTTTTTCAGGCAAAGATGCAACTAAAGTAGATAGAAGTGCAACATATATGTTAAGGTATATAGCAAAAAACATAGTAGCAAATGGATATGCAAAAAAATGTGAAATACAAGTAGCATATGCAATAGGAATAAAAGAGCCACTTTCAATATATATAAATACTTTTGGAACAGGAGTTAAGTCAGAAAAAGAGATCATAGAAATAATAAAACAAAAATTTGATTTGACACCAAGTGGAATTATAAAATATTTAGGACTAAAAAATCCTATTTATGCCATGACAACGAATTATGGGCATTTTGGAAGAAATAATTTACCATGGGAAAAAATAATAAAAATATAAGGAAACCTGAAAAATATTAAATAACAAATTAAATATGAAAGGAGAATTTATTATATATGAATATATTTGTAGGACTTTTAATACCATTTTTAGGTACAATGCTTGGTTCAGCAATGGTATTTTTAATGAAAAATGAAATGAATAAAAATATAGAAAAATTACTTTTAGGTTTTGCTTCAGGAGTTATGATTTCTGCATCAATATGGTCATTAATGATTCCATCAATTGATATGGCAGAAAAACAGGGAAAAATATCGTGGATTCCAGCAGTAATAGGATTTATATTAGGAATTATTTTTTTGTTAGTATTAGACAGTTTAATTCCTCATTTACATTTGAAGACAGATAAACCAGAAGGAATAAAAGCAAAATTAAAAAATTCTACAATGATGGTTTTAGCAGTGACACTTCATAATATACCAGAAGGAATGACTGTAGGAGTGGTATTTGCAGGAATATTGACTCAAAATGCAGGTATAACTCTTGCTGGAGCAATTGCACTTTCTATAGGAATAGCTATACAAAATTTTCCAGAAGGAGCAATTATATCAATGCCATTAAAAACAGAGGGAATATCTAAGACAAAATCATTTTTGTATGGTACTTTATCTGGTATAGTTGAACCAATAGCAGCAATTATTACAATATTACTTACGAATAGATTAGTTCCAGTACTTCCATATTTATTATCTTTTGCAGCAGGAGCAATGATGTATGTAGTTGTAGAAGAATTAATACCAGAATCGCAAGCAGGTGAACATTCAAATATAGGAACTGTGGGTTTTGCAATAGGTTTTATAATAATGATGATTTTAGATGTAGCTTTAGGATAAACTTATTAAATTAAGGCTTTCTGATTTGTTATTTTTTAAAAAAATTTCTAAAAAGATATTGACAGATGAGTAATTATTCAACTATAATATATTAAAGTTGAATGATTACTCAATTATTTTGTAATAGTAAAGGAGGAAAACAATGTCAAAGAATGAATTTGTGTGTGATTGTAACATAATACATCAAGAAGTTGTGGACAATACATTAAAAAAAATGCCAGAACAAGACTTATTTAATAAAATAGCAGAATTTTTTAAAATATTAGGAGATACGACAAGAACAAAAATATTATTTGCATTAGATACAAACGAAATGTGTGTGTGTGATATTGCAAATGTGCTAAATATGAGTAAATCATCAATATCGCATCAATTAGGGACTTTAAGAAGAAGTGGAATTGTAAAATGTAGAAAGCAAGGTAAGGAAGTTTATTATATGTTAGATGATGATCATATTCAAAAAGTTTTTGAAATAGCAAAAGAACATATAGAACACAGAAAGTAATAAGTTTAAAAATATTATGTGAGCTTTAAATCAAAGCAAAAAAGAAGGGAATGAATTTTTTATGAAAAGAAAATTAATCAAGATAATTATAGCATTAATACTCTTTGTTTTTTCTATATTTGTAAAATTTGAAGATGTTTGGATAAATAACATATTATTTATTATAAGTTATATTATAGTAGGATTTGAAATAATAAGAAAAGCATTAAGAAATATTTTTAGGGGTAAAGTATTTGATGAAAACTTTTTAATGGCAGTAGCAACAATAGGAGCATTTGGAATAGGTGAATTTCCAGAAGCAGTAGCAGTAATGTTATTTTATCAAATAGGAGAATTATTCCAAAATTATGCAGTAGACAAATCAAGAAAATCAATAGCAAGTCTAATGGATATAAGACCAGACTATGCAAATTTATATAGAAATGAAAAAGAAGAAAAAGTAAGTCCATATGAAGTAAAAATAGGGGAAACTATAATTGTAAAACCAGGAGAAAAAATACCTTTAGATGGCATAATTTTTGAAGGAAAAACTACATTAGATACTAAAGCTCTAACAGGAGAGAGTATGCCAAGAGAAGCAGTTGAAGGTGACGAAATTTTAAGTGGATGTATTAATTTAAGTGGTGTTATAAAAGTAGAAGTTACAAAAGGATTTGGAGAATCGACTGTAAGTAAGATACTAGATTTAGTGGAAAATGCAAGTAGTAAAAAATCTAAATCAGAAAATTTTATAACAAAATTTGCAAGATATTATACACCAATAGTTGTAATTATTGCCCTATTTTTAGCAGTCTTACCACCACTCCTTATTTCTGGTCAAAGTTTTACTGATTGGATATATAGAGCTTTGTCGTTCTTAGTAGTATCTTGCCCATGTGCATTGGTAATATCTATACCACTAGGCTTCTTTGCAGGAATTGGTGGAGCTTCTAAAATGGGAATTTTAATAAAAGGAAGTAATTATTTAGAAGCATTGTCAAATGTAGAAACAGTTGTGTTTGATAAAACAGGAACTTTAACAAAAGGAGTATTTGAAGTACAAAAAGTAAAACCAGTTGGAATATCTGAAGAAGAATTACTAAAAATAGTAGCATATAGTGAATATTATTCAAACCATCCTATTTCAAAATCTATAAAAAAAGCATATGGAAAAGAAATAGATCAAAAACAAATAATTAAAACTCAAGAATTATCTGGACTTGGAATTTCAGCAAAAATAGATGAGCAAGATGTTTTAATTGGAAATGAAAAACTAATGAATGAACATCAAATTACTTTTACAAAATGTAATGATATAGGTACTATTTTATATGTTGCAATAGAAAAAAAATATGTAGGATATATATTAATAGCTGATACAATAAAAAAAGATTCTAAAACTGCAATAAATGAATTAAAGAAAAATGATGTTAAACAAATAGTTATGCTAACAGGTGATAAAAAAGAAGTAGGAGAAAGTGTAAGTAAAGAGCTTAGAATAGATAAAGTATATACAGAACTTTTGCCAGATGGAAAAGTAGAAAAAGTAGAAGAACTATTAAAAGAAAAATCAGAAAAAGGGAAATTAGCATTTGTAGGAGATGGGATAAATGATAGCCCAGTTTTAGCGATTTCCGATATAGGAATTGCAATGGGTGGACTAGGAGCAGATAGCGCAATAGAAGTAGCAGATATAGTTATTATGACAGATGAACCATCTAAAATTGTAAAAGCAATAAAATTATCTAAAAGAACAATGAGAATAGTAAAAGAAAATATTGTATTTGCTATTGGTATAAAAATTTTAGTTTTAATTTTAACAGCATTTGGTTTATCCACAATGTGGCAAGCAGTATTTGCAGATGTGGGTGTTTCTATTATTGCAATAATAAATGCTTTAAGAGTATTAAGGGTTAAAAACATTTAGTTCAAATCCAACTAAATGTGTAAGATTTTCGACTATAAAAAATATATAATTATTATCTTGTAACATCTTAGTTGGATTTTGTTTTTTAATGGATTGCTAATTAGAATAATAAGATATATAATATAATAGAAAAGATAAATACGAGGAGGTATTAAGGTTGAAAAATAATTACAATTTTGACGCTCGCAAACATCGTTTAAAATTTAATTCTTTTCCAACCGATTTGTGCCTTAGGAAAGGAATGTGATTAATTATGAAAGAAACAATTATAAATGTAAAAGGTATGGTATGTGGAGGATGTGAAAATAGAGTAAAAAATGCTTTAGGGGAAATTGAAGGTGTAGAAAAAGTAGAAGCTGATTATAAAACAGGGATAGTAAAAGTTTTATCTAATAATAATGTAGATAAAAAGACTGTGGAAAATGTAATTGAAGATTTAGGATTTGAAATTAACAGTTGAAAAAGAATTACGATTTTAGCTGTGTCAAACTTTGTTTAAAATTTAATTTTTTTCAATCTACTGATAGTATAGAAGGAGGAAAACAAATCAATAATGAAAAAAATAGTATTATCAATAGAGGGGATGACTTGTAGTGCTTGTTCTAATGGATTAGAAAAATACTTAAATAAGCAAAATGGAATAAAACAAGTCTCTGTAAATTTAGTAATGGCTAATGCAAGTATTGAATATGATGAAAAAATTTTAAGTATTGATAATCTTAATGACTTCGTGAGAAAAGCAGGTTTTAAGAGTTTAGGTGAATTCAAAGAAATAAAAGTTGAAGGAAAAAATAAGAAAGAAAAGATTAAATTTACTATTTTTACAATACTTGCAATAATTTTAATGTATATTGCAATGGGACATATGATTAATTTGCCAAGTTTAAGCATAATTGATGTAAACCAGAATCCTATTGGATATACAATTTGCTTACTTATTTTTTCAATAATTTTTATGATATATGGATTTGATATATTAAAAAATGGCTATAAAAATTTAATACATAGAACTGCAAATATGGATACTTTAGTAGGAATAGGGGTAATTAGTAGTTTCCTTTATAGTGTATATAATATGGTTTTACTATTTAATGGAAATAATGAAGCTATTCATCATCTATATTTTGAATCAGTTGTAATGGTAATTTATTTTATAAAACTTGGAAGATATATAGATGGAATTAGTAAAGATAAAACAAAAGAAGCTATTCAGAAATTGGTGAAAATAACCCCAGAAAGTGCGACCATAAAAATAAATGGTAAGGAAAAGACAGTCACAATAGATGAGGTACATAAGGGAGATATAGTAATTAGCAAGCCTGGAGAAAGAATTTCAGTAGATGGTGAAATAGTAGAAGGAGAAGCACATTTAGATGAAACGTTTATAACCGGAGACAGTAAGCCTGTAAGTAAAAATATTGGAAATAAGGTAATTGCCGGAAGTATAAATTATGATGGATATATAGAATATAGGGCAGAAAAGATAGGCAAAGAATCAGCTATATCAGAAATAGTAAAATTAGTTCTAGAAGCAAGTAACACAAAAGCACCAATTGCAAAAATTGCAGACACAGTTTCCGGATATTTTGTACCAATTGTTATTGTAATTAGTATATTAACATTTATTATTTATCTAATTTTAGGTTATGGATTTGAAAGTGCCTTAATAACATTTGTAACAATATTGGTAGTAGCTTGTCCTTGTAGTCTAGGATTAGCAACACCACTTGCAATAGTAGTATCAGAAGGAAAATGTGCAAGCAGTGGAATTTTAATTAAAAAAAGTGAAATACTAGAGAATGCGCAAAAAGTAAATACAATAGTTTTTGACAAAACAGGCACATTAACTTATGGAACATTAAAAATTGCAGAAATAAAAAATTATAGCAATATGAGTGATGAAAAATTATTGCAATTAGTGGGCTCAATAGAAAGGAAATCTACACATCCAATAGGAAAAGCATTTACAGATTACTTAAAATATAATAAATTAGAAACATTACAAGTAAAAGAATTTGGAAATGTAAGTGGATTTGGAATTATAGGTAGAATATATGAACAAAAATTTATTATAGGAAATTCTAAAATACTAGAAAGCTATAATATAAAAAATATATATGAAAAAGATGAGAAAGAGCTTGCAAAACAAGGAAATAGTATCGTTTATGTTGTTCGAAATGAGCAAATAATAGCTTTAATAGGGGTAAATGATATTGTAAGAGAAAACAGCAAGCAAGTAATAAATGAGTTAAACAGCAAAAATATTGATACAGTTATGCTAACAGGAGATAACAAAGAAACAGCAGAAAAAATTGCAAAAGATATAGGAATAACTGAAGTAATTGCAAATGTATTACCAAATGAAAAAACAAATATAATTAAAAAACTAAAACAAGAGAATAAATATGTTATGATGTGTGGAGATGGAATAAATGATAGTCCAGCACTTGCCACAGCTGATATTGGTGTTAGTGTAAAAAGTGGAACAGATATAGCAATGGATTCCTCAGATGTTATTTTAACTAAAAATGATTTAAACAGTATTTTGAATTTAATAGATATAAGTAAAAAAACAATAAGAATTATAAAACAAAATCTGTTTTGGGCATTTTTCTATAATGCTTTAATGATTCCAATTGCAATCGGAATACTAAAACCTATAGGAATATCTATAAGTCCTATGGTTGCAAGTTTAGCTATGGTATTTAGTAGTGTAACTGTTATATTAAATACTTTAAGATTAAAGAAGGTATAGAAAATAGTAAGTTGTGGAGGAGATAAGTATTAATGATAAAGCGATTAATTTTTGATGTAGATGGAACTCTTATAACAGGAGTAAATTTTATTGATAGCGTTAAGAAAACTTTAGATAAACTAAGAATATATTCAGAAGATAATGTTAAATTATTTATAAAAGGAATTAAAACATATGAACAATTATATAACAACTATAATATTAAAAGTTATACTAAACATTTTGAGCAGGTACTAAGTAATAAATTACCAGAGAATTTTGTTTTTATCTTTTGGGAAGAATTAAAAAATGCTATTCCTCCCAGAAATGATAAATTAATAAGTACAATATCAGAATTATCACAAAAATATGAATTAGTTTTATTAACAAATTATTTTGCAATATCTCAATTAAATAGATTAAATAATATGGGAATTGGTAAATTTTTTAAAGAATGTTATGGTGAGCATTGTATAAAGCCAAACAAAAAAGTATATTTAGATGCTTGTGGAGGTAATAAAGTAGAAGAGTGTATAATGATAGGTGATGATTTGTATTTAGACATTAAAAGAGCAGGAGAAGAACGTTTATCTACCATTTTTGTAAATACTAAAAGTGTAGAAACTAATTCTAGTATGGGAATTGTAGTTGATTCAGTTGAAGATATTTCTGAAGAATTAATATTGGAAATAGAACAAAAAGAAATTATAGCTAATATATAAATTCAGTAATTGCTAAATAGTAAGTTGTCTTGCATGTTGTAGGTTAAAATATTTTCAGAACTGTATAAAAGTCGCTACACTCTAACGGTTGGACACAATTTTGACTTCGTAAAATTGGCTTAGGAACAAATTTACTAAAAAGCTAATGAGGAAAGATAAAATTAATATAAATTTTAAGACTTTCCGATTTGTTCTTCTCTATTACGTAGTAACAAGGTTCTGGGGTATCTATTGAAAATCTTTGATTTTGTTAGTGGGTTAGGTTCTTATATTCATTTCCCCATTGCACCATAGAATCTAAAATAGGTTTCAAATACATCATCTCCTAAATTTAATACAATTATATCAAAATAAATTCTAAAAGTAAATAAAAGAAAGTTAAGTAAAATAAACAATAGTATCATTTTAGATATTTATTTCTTAAAAGAATATAAATTCCCAAAAAAATTTTATAGCTCCTATTACAGTAAAATGAATAAAAGTTACCTTGGAGAAACTATACCACTTTAAAGTGCCTACTTTACAAATATAAGAACAGGTATTAAAATAATTACAGAAATTGAAAAACAAGTAGCTACAAATTTTCAAAAGGACAAATCTCGCTTCACGAGAACTTTTCTAACTTAATTATATATATTTAAGTTCTCGAAGAAGCGTAAAGATTTGTCGACACGAAAAATTGCTATGCAATTTTTCTGTGCAATGTTGTTATTTTGTTGAATAGGAAAAATCGTTAAAAATATTGAAATTTCAAAGAGAAAGTCAATTTTTCTTATACAATAAGAAAATTGTGCGTTTTGCTTCGCAAATATGCACGAACTAAAGTAAATTAACCTTGTTTTTTAGAAGGGAGTAATTAAAATGGAAAGTAAAGAAATTAATTTAAAAAAAGGATTTGTAGATATATATGATTTTGGAGATATAAAATTACACGCATATCAAACAAATGATTTAATGTATGATGAAAGTTATATTTTAGAAAATAAAGATAATTTATTATTAGTTGAGTTTCCAGCATTTTATGATAATTTAGAAGAATTTGAGGGATATGTAAAAGGTTTAAACAAAAACATTGTAGGAAAAGTATTTTCGGATCACCCAAACGGAGGAACAATATTTAAAGATGTAAGAGGTTATGCTTCAGAGGGTACAATTAAATCAATTAAAGAAGGAACAATAAATAATTTAGTAACAGGTTTTGAAACATCTTTTGGAGGAGCTTTTGCAAAAGAATATCATAATATAACAGATATTTTAAAAGATAACAAAGTAAATATTGGTGGATTTGAATTAAATATAACATATCATGACGAAAATATAGAAATAGAATTCCCACAAATAAACTGTGTATATACACATATGTTAGGACACGATTGTCATTCAATAGTAGCAGGAGAAAATCATGCAAACGCAATTATAGAACAATTAAAAGGTTATAAAGAAAAAGGCTATAATTTAATACTTTCTAGCCACTATACACCAGAAACACTTGCAGATGTTGATACAAAAATAGCATATCTTGAAAATATCAAAAAAATAGCAAGGAAAAGTAAAAATATAAATGAATTTAAAGAAGAAGTAAAAAAAGAATATCCAAATTATAGTGGTCTAAATTATTTAGATATGACAGCAGGTTATTTCTTCCCTCAAAATTAGTTTCAAAGGTTGCTTATTATAGCAACCTTAAAACAAATTAAAGGAGTTATAAGTTATGGAAAAATTAGATTTTTTAATTAATTATTTATTAAATGAAAATACGGAAATTAAAGGAACAAATCGGAAAGCCTTAAAATTTATATAAATTTTAAGGCTTTCCGATTTGTTCTTAAAAAATATTCTAAAACTCTTGACATATTCTTAAGAGTGTTATAACATAAATATAACAGGTATAACAAATGAAACAGTAAGGAGGAAAAATATGAATATAATATTAAGTAATAGTAGTGGAATACCAATTTTTGAACAAATTGAAAATGCTATAAAAGAAGCTATATTTTCCGATGAATTAAAAGAAGAAGATATGTTACCGTCTGTAAGAAATCTGGCAAATGAATTAAAAATTAGTTTTTTGACAGTAAAAAGAGCTTATGATGAATTAGAACAAGCAGGTTTTATAAAAACAGTACAAGGAAAAGGAAGTTTTATTGCTCCTAAAAATTTAGACCTAATCAAAGAGGAAAAACTAAAAGAGATTCAGGATTATATAGAGAAAGTTTATAACATTTCAAAAATAGCAAATATATCAGAAGATGAAGTAAAGGAAATATTTAGAATGATATTTGAGGAGGAAATTTAAAATGGATAATAACATTGAATTGCAAAATGTTTCAAAAAAATATAAAGGTTTTGAACTTAAAAATATTAGTTTTAATGTTCCACAAGGTTGTATAGTAGGACTAATAGGAGAAAATGGAGCAGGGAAAACAACTACAATTAAGTCTATCTTAAATATAAGCAAATGTGAGGGAATTGTAAAGATATTTGGAAAAGATAATATAAAATATGAAAAAGAGATTAAAGAAGAAACAGGTGTTGTGTTAGATGATAGTTTTTTATCAGATTATCTAACAGCAAAACAAGTTAATCTAATTATGAGAGAATTCTATAAAACTTGGAACGAGAATAAATATATAAATTTATTAAAACAATTTAATATACCAACAGATAAATTGATAAAGGATTTTTCAAGTGGAATGAAAATGAAATTAAAAATTGCAACAGCAATATCTCATAATCCAAAACTGTTAATATTAGATGAACCAACAAGTGGTCTTGATCCAGTTGTAAGGAATGAAATATTAGATATATTTAGAAAATATATAGAAGAAGATGAAACAAGGTCAATATTATTATCAACACACATTACAACAGATTTAGAACATATATCAGATTATATTGTATTTATTGAAAAAGGAAAAATAATATTTAATTTACCAACAAATGAACTATTAGAAAATTATGGAATAATTAAATGTAGTAAAAATGACTTTCTAAAATTAGATGAAAATGATTATATTTCTTATCAAAAAGGACAATATCAGTATGAAGTATTAACAAGTAATAGGAATACTATTAGGAATAAATATAATATTACAACTATTGATAAGCCATCTATTGAAGATATAATGTTATTTTATATTAAGGGGGAAAAATAGTTATGATAAAAGGATTATTGAAAAAAGATTTATATAATTTAGCTACATATAAGACATCGTTAATTATAATAATTTTATTTTGCAGTATTGCAATAATAGGAACAGAGTCTATTACTATTGCACCAGCTATAATTTGTGGAATAGTAGGAATGATTTCACTATCAACATTTAGTTATGATGAAATATCAAAATCAAATAAATATATTTTAACACTACCGACTGACAGAAAAGAATTAGTAAAAGAAAAATATATATTAGCAATAGTAGCAACTGTATTAGGTGGAATATTAGGAATGGTACTAACTATAATAGTTGTAAATATTATGAATTATTTAAGACCTGAAAACATAATAAGTCTTGATTATAAGAGTGTAGTTATATCAACAATGGGAGGAATTTTTGCAATATCTTTTTTACAATCAGTTCAGATTCCAAGCATTTATAAATGGGGAGCTGAAAAAGGAAGAATACAAATGTTTATTCTAGTACTTATTATAGTTGCTATACTTGGTGGAATATACTTTTTAATTAACAAAACTAATATCAATATTGATATGGAAATGATAAAGAATTTTATAAATAAATTCGGAGTGTGGATACTAATTATAAGTACAGTAATTATGTATTATATATCTTATAAAATTGCATATAAAATATATAAAAACAAAGAAGAATAGCCTATAACCTGCCAAAGGCAGGTTATATATGGATGTAGCAACAAAGTTTAATTAAATAATTTTAAGGAGGAACTAAGATGAACAGTAGGTTATCTTATAAAGAATATATAAGCAAACTATCAAAAGAAGAATTACAATCACTATTAAAAACAAACGAGAGGAGGTTGCTTATAAGAACGATTTTTCTAATTTTAGTTACAATTTTTGCAGTTTTTGTTATGCCAATATTAGCTATTTTTCCAATAGCAGTTTTGCT
Organism: uncultured Clostridia bacterium; assembly: GCA_944388605.1. Classification (GTDB taxonomy): domain Bacteria; phylum Bacillota; class Clostridia; order TANB77; family CAG-508; genus CALXJJ01. Next base: position 57,531 of record CALXJJ010000004.1, on the reverse strand, counting down.
AATTACAGGATATTGGCTAATGCAAAACAATAACGAAATAAAGAAAGAAATAGAGAAAAGGTAATAGAGTTCAATATATAACTGATAATGTTGTAATAAACTATTTAAGAAAAAATAAATATATAAATGAGATAAATAACATTATAGATAATTTAGAAGAAAAATATTTAATATCAGAAGTAATAGAAAAGCCCAAAAGAGAGGAAAATTTAGCATATTACAAAATACTAAAAAGAGCAAATAAATCAATGCTTGAAAATGTTACAAAAATAAACACAGTACAAAAAGATTATAAGGATTACATTATAAAAAATATGGAGAGTTTTTAGATAAAGCAAAGAATAATAGATTACTTTTGCTTGAATTTGGGGTTGGGTTTGATACTCCTGGAATTATAAGATTTCCTTTTGAAAGAATAACTTATCAAAATGAAAATTGTACTTTAATAAGGTTTAATAAAGATAATTGTATGAACTTTTTAGATATAGAAAATAGGACTTTAAAAGTAGAAGATGATATAAAAGATATTGTGAATAAAATATTGATATTATAAAGACAAATTACATGTTTTAGAACAAGTCTAAAATAATAGATTTGTTCTTTTTTATACAATAGGAAAGTCATCCTTTCCTATTGTATAAAAGTCGCTACGCTCCAACGAATGCACACAATTTTACTTGCGTAAAATTGGCTTAGGAACAAATTTACTAAAAAGCCAAAGAGAAAGTTTAAAATTAGTACAAATTATAAGGCTTTCCGATTTGTTCAATCAAACTATTGATAAATAAAAAAATAAATGATACAATATGTAGGAAACTACATTACGAGGTGAAATATGCAAGAAAATACAGGACTTTTAATAAAAAAAATCTCTGATAGACTTTTATCAGAGTTAGATTATAATTTAAGAAAATATGATATTACAGCAAGACAGTTAGAAGTATTAGATTATATTAAAGAAAATAAAAGCTGTTCGCAGAAAGAATTAGCAGAATTTTTGGGAATAAGACATACCACAGTAATAGACCTAGTGGGGAAATTGCAAGAAAAGAAACTTATAAATAAAAAGCAAGATAAAAAAAATTCAAAATTTAATGCAATAACTTTAAGTAAAAAAGGACAATCGCTTGCAGAAGAATTAGGAAATTTTAGAGATGATGTTGAAGATATTATTGCAAAAGGATTAGAAAAAGAAGATAAAAAAGCACTTATACACAGTTTAAATATTGTTTATCACAATATTTGTGAATATGAGAAAAGACGAATGGAGAATAAATAAAATGATTATAAAAGAAATAAAAGTCAAAAATATTTTAACTAAATCAAACTTGCCTGTATCAGATTATTCTGTAAACCCATACATTGGTTGTTCTCATGCTTGTAAATATTGCTATGCTTCATTTATGAAAAGATTTACAGGACATTTCGAAGAATGGGGAACTTTTGTAGATATTAAATATTGGGATAAGATAAAAAATCCTAAAAATTACAAGGAAAAAATGTAGGAGGAGTTAAAAATGGAATTTTATGAAGTAATAAATAAGAGAAGAACTACAAGAGAATTTTTAGATAAGGAGGTTGACTTTGAAACTATTAAAAAAATATTAGATGCAGGAAACAAAGCACCAACATGGAATCATAATCGCAACTGGAGTTATATTATATTAAAAACAGATGAAGAAAAAGAATATGCTTTTGAATATGCAAAAAAGATAGCAGATAAATTTGATAGTGAAAAATATTTAAACATTCCAAGACCATATCCAATTACTCTAGGTCAGAAGATGTATGCTTATGCAATGCCAAGACAATATACAATGCTAAAAAATGCACCTTATGTAATAATTCCAGTATTTAAGTGTAAAGAATTAGATGATAAGTATGTTTCAAGATTAAATCCATTTTCAACAATATAGTTGACATAGAGGGGTACTGAATGCTACATTATTTTTTTTATTATAAAAAATGCCAAAATGCTTTAATATAAAGAGAGTGACGAGCTTTAATAAAATGTACACTAATAAAAATTGAGGTTTAACTTCTCATATTAAAAAAAATGAGTGAAATCAAATAAGTAAATTGTTAATATAAAAAGGTTATTCAAAACTATATGATATGGTGTAAAAATACACCATAAATTATATTGATTAATAACAAATTTAATAAATTTTAAGTCTAATATTTACAAACGTACAACAATATGATAAAATAGTAGTACGTTTGTAATGGAGGTTAATATGAATATAAAAAAAATAGAAAAATTTTTAAAAAGAAACAATGGTTATATAACATCTAATGAAATAGAACAAAACGGAATTCAAAGAATATATATTCCAGAATTAATAAAAAATGGAATAATTAGAAGAGTATCAAGAGGTTTATATATTGATAATAAATTAATTGAAGATGAATACTATATTTTGCAAAAACGTTATAACAATATTATTTATTCATACAATACTGCGTTTCACTTGCTGGGAATTAGTGAAAGAGCACCATATGAACTTGATGTTACTACATATTCTCATAAAAAAATTAGAGAAAATGTAAAAATCCACTATGTATCTAAAGAAAAGTTAAATATAGGTAAAATTACTATAACAAGTCCATATGGTAATCCTATAATTGTATATAATTTAGAAAGATGTATATGTGATATGCTAAAAAAACAAGATGAGTATGATATAGAGTTATATAACAAAATTTTGAAAAGTTATTTTAATTTAAAAAATAAAAATTTAAAACTATTAGATGAATATGCTAGAATATTTAATGTATATGAAAAATTAACTACTATAATGGAGGTCTTAATGAAGTGATAAAATATAAAGAACTTAAACAAAAATCAAAAGAACTAGAGAGAAAATATCATCTAAATCATTATGAACTGTTACAAAGATTTATGTTTGAGAGAATCTTAGAAAGAATTTCAGTTTCAAAATATCAAGAAAATTTTATATTAAAAGGTGGTCTATTGTTATCAGCACTATTTGGAATCAATAATAGAACTACAAGAGATATGGATACAACAATTAAAGGACTAGATATTTCCAAAGAGCAGATGGTAAAAGTTTTAAACGAAATATTAAATATTGATTTAAAAGACGGAGTAAAATTTGAGTTGGTTGATATAACTGATATAAGAGAAGAAGATGAATATGGTGGGAATAAATATCACTTAATTGGAAAATTAGAAAATCTTAAAATTAATTTAGATATTGATATTTCTACAGGAGATAAAGTTGTACCAAAAGAGTTAGAGTATAGTTATCCATCATTATTTGAAGATAAAAAGATATTAATTTATACATATAATGCTGAAACAATAATATCAGAAAAAATTGAAACTATTTTAAGAAGAGGACAATACAATAGCAGAATGAAAGATTACTACGATGTACATATGTTTTTAAACGAATTTAAGGATAATATTGATATTAAGAATTTAAAACTATCAATAAAAAATACATTTGATAAAAGAGAATCGCTTGACTATTTAAAAGATTATGAACAGATTTTAGATAGTATATCTTCATATGATAGAATTGTAAGTTTATGGAATGGGTATGCTAAAAAGAATAAATATGCAAATGATATTAAGTTTGAAGAAATCATAAAAGAAATAAAAGAATTTATTTCAAGTTTAGACATAGAAATTTTAACTGTTTAAGCAGAAAAGGAGAACATATGATATATTTTATAGCAGATACACATTTTAATCATGCAAATATAATTAAATACTGTCATAGACCATTTAAAAATACTGATGAAATGAATGAATATATAATAAAAAGATGGAATTCTATTGTTAAAGAAACGGATACAGTATATCATTTAGGAGATGTTGGATTTGGAAAGTTTGAAGAAGTAAAGAGATTAGTAGGAAGCTTAAATGGAACAAAAATATTACTTAGAGGAAATCATGATTTTAAAATTGGTATAAATACATGGAAAGAAATAGGATTTTTAGAGGTCTATAAGAAGAAAATTATTTTAGATAATTTATTATTAACACATACACCAACAGAAAGAGTTGAAGAAAACCAAATTAACATTTTTGGGCATATACATGATAAACCACTAGATAGAAAATTTGATAAGAAAAATCATGTATGTGTTTCTTGTGATGTAGTCCATTATACACCTGTAAGTATAGAAAATATAAAACTATTAAATGATAATTAATGTAGGAGTTATTTTATGAATTATAAAAATGAAGGAAAAAGGGATATATTAATTATTCCCAAATTTAAAAATATTAATAAAATTCAAAAGATAAGAGAAAAATATGATGAGTTATTTAATATAATAGAGCCTCATATAACTTTAGCATTTCCATTTAAAAGCGATATTTCTAATGAAGAATTAAAACAACAATTATTAAATATTATTAAGGATATTAGTCCTTTTAAAATAAAATGTAAAGGAGTAACTTTAAGAAAAGATAATAGAATTAATACATATTACATATTTTTGAATATACAAGAAGGAAAGAAAGTAATAAATAAAATCAACCATAGAATTTATAAAAATATATTAAAAGATGTTGATATAGAAAAGTATAATTACGAGCCTCATATAACTATTGGAAGTACAAATAATCCTAATGAGAAAATAGAAATTGATGAGGAGTTTGAAACAATAGTTGATACTATTATAGTAGAGCAAATAGGAAAAAATGAAGAATCAATCATAGAATTCAGGATAAGTTTATAAAAATAGTTTAAAAAATATGTATTTACTTAAGAAAATGCGCTACTACTCACATGAGTAAAATACAAAAAATATTTGTAAAAATACTACACAAATAAAAAATAATGTGATAAAATAATTTAGTATTTTTGTTTAAGATAAAAAATAATAAGAAAACAAAAGTTCAATTTAAGTACATTAATAACTTTACATAAGATTTTTTGGAGTAATTTTGGAGCAATCATTTCTAATTACGAACCTCGAAAATCCCTAAAAATCAATAAAGTTTAGGTAAGCTAAAAAATGGGTAAAATCAGGCATTAAAAGGCTGAAACCCCTGAAAATAAGAAAAGTGGCTTCGCCAAATGTGCGTTTTGCTTCGCAAATACGCACGGTCTAAGGAAACTTAACCTTGTTGCTCCAGAAATTTCTAACGAAATTTCCTATGCAATAAAGGAAAAAAATAAAGGAGGTAAGAGTATGTCTCGGACATTCAAAATGGCACAACATAAAATTCCCTAACCTTAGAGCTGCAACGGAGGGGTAATTTACAAAAGTGGTTTTGGAGCAATTTTGGAGCAATGAAATCCATAAAAATCCATAAAAATGAGAAAAAAGTGTAAAAAACAGATAAAAACATAGTCAATTTTGGAGTAAAAATACTCTCCTATTGGCTATATTTTTTTTGTAAAAAAACCCAATATTTATAAATTAAAAACTGTATTTTTTATTGAGAATAGTGGAATTTTGACTTTTTAATATACAACTAGAAGTTGTATAAATTATAGAAGAAAAAAATATAAATTTAATAAAATTTTTGTTTGCTTTAAATAAAAAGATTTTATAAAAAAATTATTAATATATTAAATATTTAATCTAAAATAGTTAAAAAATTGAGTTGAAAATATAGAAAACAAACATTATTTGTACAAATATGAGGCAAAATAGTTGACATAGAGGGGTACTGAATGCTACATTATTTTTTTTATTATATAAATATAAAAAATGCCAAAATGCTTTAATATAAAGAGATTGACGAGTTTTAATAAAATGTATACTAATAAAAATAGAGGTTTAACTTCTCATATTAAAACAAAAAATAAGTAAAATTGAAACAAGTTAATTGCTAATATAAAAATGAAAAGTTATTAAAAAGTATATTTTATGGTGTAAAAATACACCATAAAATATGGAAATTAATAACAAATTTGGTAAAATGAATAATTGCAAGAAGTTAACCATATATTTCATTATTAAATTTATTAGTTCAAATCATTGAAAATAATCGATATTATTGATATAATTGAATAGTAAAAATAAGATAAGGAGATATATAATGAAAGATACGATAATTTATTTAATAAGACATGCTGAAACAATTGACGAAAATGGAATTAGAAATACGAAAGAAGATTCCCAAATGATTAACGAAAAAGAGATTCTATCAGTACAAGGAGAAGAACAATCTAAAAGATTAAGTGAAAATAATGAACTGTCAAATATTGACGTTATATGGTCAAGTAGTTATACTAGAGCAAAAGCCACAGCAAAATACATTGCTGATTCTAATAATTTGCCAATTAATTTAGACAGTAATTTGAGCGAGAGAAAATTAGGAAACTTAAAAGAACTTGGAGAATTTATGAAAGACAAAAAAACAAGAGATCCATCTCAAGAGCAACTATTAGATAGAAATTTTAAAACTTCTGATGGAGAAAGTGCTGAAGAAACCAAAAAGCGAATGACAGAATTCGTTGATAGAATATTAAACGAATATGAAGGTAAAAAAATTGCCGTTGTAAGTCATCGGCGGTTCAATAAAATTTTTCTTACTAAATTGGTGCGAAGTAAATAAAGATGTTAAATTAGTATACAACAATACAGTTTTAGATATAACATCTCCTTGTTTACTAAAAATGATTTTTAGAAATAATCAATTAATAAATTTGGAACAAATAAAATTTTAATATAGTTAAAGAAAATTATAAGATTTAGCATATAGCAATTAAATAATCACATAAATACTATAATCTGTTATAAGATATGGAGGAATATATGATAAAAAATATAGGTTGGACTTTGGGCAATGATTGTCCTTGTAAATGTAAGCATTGTTATTCTTTTGCTGTAAGAAACAAAGGCAAAAATTTAACTAAAGAAATAGTTGATAAAGTAATTGAGCAAATTCAAAAATTAAATGTAGAAACAGTTAATCTTGGTGGAAATGAACCAATATTTACTAACGGATTAGATGTCAGCAAAAGTATGTTGCCATATATACTAAAAGAGCTAAATAAAAAGAAAATAAAAGTTGGAATAACTACATCAGGAATTAGTCTTATAGCATTAAAGAAAATGTATCCAGAGTGTTTAAATTTATTAAATGACGTAGACATTAGTTTAGATTCTCCTTTTGAACAAGAACATAATGAAAATAGGGGTGGAGATGTATATAAATATGCTATTCAAGCTCTAGAAATTTGTAAAGAAAATAATATAGAGTCAGGAATTATAATGTGTGCAATGAATTGGGATTTTACAAAAGACAGAATAGATGCTTTGTTAGAACTTGCTAAAAAATATGATTCAAACATTAGATTTAATTTGATAAAACCAATCCAAAAAGAGCATTTTGAACTTGTACCAAGCAAAGAACAAGTATTAGAAAATTATAAATATTTATTTGAAAAATGTGATACAGTAGAATTGAGTGAACCTACATTATCAGGAATAACAGACAATTATAAGGTTAAAGGTTGTGCTTGTGGAACATATTCCATGAGAATTAATTCAATAACACCAGATGGAAAAATACCAGTTTCACCTTGTGTATATATGCACGACTATCGAGTAGGAGATTTGTTAACAGATGATATTTTTGACATAATTAATTCGGAACAGTTCAAGGCTTTTAAAATAAGAAAAGAAAATTATAAAAACATAGAAGGATGCAAGGACTGCGAAAAAGCAGATATATGTAGAGGTGGGTGCTTCGCAATGGCGTATACATACAAAAAATGTGCTACTGGAGAAAAAGATTTATATGCTAGAGATCCTTTTTGCTTTAAAGATGTTGAGATAGAAAGTAATATTAATTATAAAAAGGGAAATAAACAATTAGTACATGAAAACTATCTATGTACTTGGATTGGAAAACCAAAAAAGTAAGGAAGAAGTATAAATGGAAGATAAAAATAATAAAAAAAATGAAAGCAAAATAATACTTACAACATTATCACCAGATACACATAGAACATCCGAAGAAAATCTTGGATTAGCATATTTGACAGCTGTATTAAGAAAAAATGGATATAATGTAGAAATAATAGATGGATGGCTGGGAAACTTAGAAGATAATGAAGTATTAAAGCAAATAATAAATAAAAAAGACGTTTCAATTGTTGGAATATCATGCTATATGTCAAATAATGATAAATCTATTGAACTAGCAAAAAAAATAAGGAGTATAAATCCAAATATAAAACTAATGTGTGGAGGATTTGGACCATCGTTTAACCCACAAAGATTTGTGAAAGATGGCATCTTTGATATTGCTATGATTGGTGAAGGTGAGCAGACTATTGTTGAAGTTTGCGATTATTTTACTGGAAATAGTGATAAAGAACTTAATGAAATTAAAGGAATTGTGTATGAAGATGGAGGGAAAATAATTAAAACTCAAAAAAGAGAACTTATAAAAGATTTAGATGATATACCATTTCCTTCTAGAGATACAATGAATATGGCATTAGAGAGGAAGTCAACAGTAAATATATTAACAGCTAGGGGCTGTATGGGAAACTGCTTATTTTGTTCTGTAAATGCTTTTAATAAATTATCGATAGGAAATAAATGGAGAGGAAGAAGTGTAGACAATATAATTGATGAACTAGAGCAGTTACAAAATATGGGGGTAAAATACATAAAAGTTATTGATGATAGTTTTTTAGAAAAAGAAAGAGATGAAAGATGGGCAAAAGAGTTCAGAGATAAGATAAAAGCGAGAGGAATAAACGTATCATTAAGAGGCTCTTTGAAGGCGGATCAAGTAGAAGATAAAAAAATGGAATATTTAAAAGAAGCAGGTTTTCACTCATTTGCATGTGGAATAGAAAATGGTTCGGATACTGCATTAAAGAGGATGAATAAGAGTGCCAGTTTAGAAGATAACAAAAGAGCATTAGATATATTAAAAAAACATGGTATTTATGTCCAAGCAGGTTTTATTCTATTTGATGATAATACAACATTTGAAGAACTAAAAGAAAATTATGAATTTTTAAGAGAATATGATTGGATAATAACCAAAGGCATTTTTTCAGAGATGTTTGCAGCAGATGGAACACTATATACCGAAAAATTGAAAAAAGAAGATAAAATCATAAAAAATGATGTTTATGATAATAATAAATATGATATAGTAGACCCAAAAGTTAAATTAGCTTATAATGCACTTAAAAGGTGGCACAAGTCTCACATGAAATTGTATGATATGATAATAGATCCTATTTCTTCACCTAAAGCCATAGATTCAACAGGAGAAAAAGAGTTTTATGATTTATACTTTCAATTAAAGCTATTAGATTTAGATTTTATGCAAATAGTATTGGAAGAAATAGAACATGGAATTTCAGAAGAAAACTTAAATCAATTAATTACTACACAAATTTGCAAACACGCTAGATTTTATGATGAAATGAATTATAAAGGAAAAAACTTATGTAATAAATACGGATTAAATTATGATGGAAAAGAAAATCCATTTATAAGATAAATAAAATTTTAAATAGAGGTGATTTTTATGTCTATTATGAATAAAACACAGAATGTTGAAAAGCAATTTTCTAATGACAAAAACTTATCAATGAGAATTAATTTTTATAAGAAATATACGACAAATAAGTATAGCTTTGCAGATTGGTTATTTGATAAGTATGAATTTGAGGAAAATTTTCATATTTTAGAACTAGGGTGTGGAAATGGAAGCCATTGGAACAATAGAATAGACAAGCTTCCAAAAGGGTGCAAACTTATTTTGTCAGATTTTTTAGATGGAATGCTAGATTTAGTAAAAGAAAAATATTCGCAATATGATAATGTTTCATTTGAAAAAATTGATATTCAATCAATACCGTTTGAAGACAACTCTTTTGATATGGTCATCGCGAATCATATGCTTTTTCATGTGCCAGATTTAGATAAAGCATTATCAGAAGTAAAACGAGTTTTAAAAAAAGGCGGACATTTTTATTCAGCTACAGATGGAAATGGTGGTATGAGACCATTTTTACATGAAGCAATAAAACAGTTTAACCCAGATTCGACAGCTTTTACAGAGCAATTACCTTTTAATCTTCAAAATGGAAGCGAAATATTAAAAAAATATTTTTCTTCTGTAGAAAGGTTTGATTACGAAAATGTATTAGCAATTACAAAAACGGATGATTTGATGGAATGGCTAAAATCAACTACCTCTATTTCTGGATTTTCAGAAGAAAATCTGGCTAGTTTGTATCAATATTTTGAAAATATAAGAATAAAAAATGGTGCTATTAATATTCCGAGAGAAACGGGAACATTTATAAGTATTAAATAAGGATGGTGTAAAGTATGGAATTTGAAAATTATGAAAGAGAACTTAAATACTTAATAAAAGGCATTTTATCTTTGGAAGAAGTTCTAAAAGTTTTTTATGACAAAGGATATAAATTAGTTGAAACAAGAACTAATGAAAAGCACGAAACATACTATGACGACAATAATCTAACAGTTCTAAAAAGAGGAGATGTAATGAGAGGTAGCAAACATATTACAGAGCAATTTAATGGGTTCTTGTATAAAAAAAATATGTGTGAAGACAACAAACCATATGTTTCAAAACTAGAACTTGGTACAAAACTAAGAGGGCAATATAAAGATGTTAATGAATTTATTAAAGAATTGGATTTGGATGTTAGAAATGGACTAAGACCAGTATTATACGCAAAAATGATGAGATATGTTGGAATAATAGAAAAAAATTCTGACCGTTTATATGTTACATATGATAAAGTTAAATATTATGAAAAAGAGGAGACAGATTCAGTATATGAAGACATGCTAGAAATTGAAGATTGGATAAAACCCAATACTACAACTGGGGATTATAATTATGATGAACATTTGCTAACCGCTAATAAGATTATCTTAAATAGTAGTCTACCTGTTGAATTAACAAAAGATAGTAAGTATTTTCGTGGATATACATTAATTAATAAAAAATAGGAGGGCTACAATGAATAATAATTTTATTGTTTTTGAAGGAATTTGTTGTAGTGGAAAGACTACTTTATGCAATAATTTAAGCGAAAAGATTAAAGAGATGGGCTATCAACCTATTTATAATCATGGCGCTATGACATATACCGATATAGGTAGAGAATTTAAAAAACTATTGGGCAAAAAAGATATGACAATTACTACACTATATTTTTTTACAGACCTAATAATAAATACAAAGAATGTTATTAGACCATGTCTAGAAAATACGAATACAATTGTTTTACAGGATAGATACTATGATGCAATTACTACATATATAAACGCATATGGAGAGTATTTTAATAAAGATTATAATGTATATCGTATTTCAGAAACTTTGGTAGAAAATAATATTCTATTAGAGCCATCATCAAATGTATTTTGTATTCCTCCATACGAAACTATTATAGATAGGATGGAGAAAAGTAAAAATTCACCAGTACATGATTTTTACAGAGAGCATCCTAAATTTTTAAAGTTAGTATATGACGAATTAAAAAGAAAAGCTAACGAATGCAATAATTCAATTATTATTGATACTTCATCAGAGAGCTCTATCAATGATGGAACTGAGAAAATTTTAAATTTGATAAAAATATAAATATATAAATTATAAAAATTAAAAGGTGATAAAATGTCTAAAATAAAGTTATTTACTGGTATGGACTTTTCAGGTAAAACAACAATTATTAAGAAAATTGATATAGCAAAGCCCAATACTTTTAAGGTACAAAAAAAATTTTTAACCCCAATAGATACAATTGAAAAAGTACGAAAGAGAGATACTTGGTTACCACCAGAAGAATGGAAACCACTCCTTCAAAATACTGTAAAAAAAGACATTGCAGATTATAGAGAAGATAGCCCAATTTTACAAGATTCTTTATGGATAATAAAATATATTGCAACAAAAATTGAACAAAATAATATAGAGGACTTGGAAGAAATATCTATTTTAGAAAATCTACTTGGCATGTATCCAGATATGGATTCTTTTTATATTACAGTTTCAATAGAAGAAAGAATAAAAAGATTTAAAGAGCGTGAAGCATTAGGAAAGGAAATTACAGGTTCTGATAAATTATTGCTAGACACTAATAAGTTTGAGAGAGTAGAAAAACATTATAAAAATATTGTATTGAAAAGATTTCCAAATACTAAAATTATTAATACAACTAATAAAACACCAGATGAAATAGTTGATTACATAATGAAAGATAGTGATTTTTTAAAGGATTTATAGAGTAAATTAAAAACAGCAGAATATAAAATATCAATTTTTGATTCTGCTGTTTTGTATAATATATTATCTTTCAAAGTCATCAGTTTGAGGCAACTTATGTTCTAAAAATTCATAATTTTCAGCTTTTGAAAAATTATTTTTTGGTACTCGGAGTGATTTTAAAAAACTTTGAACTCCTTTTACACCTTCTTTTTTTTCAAAACTTGTAAGTTGTTCCAATGTTAATTTTTGTATTTGCATATATCTATGTATTGAAAAAACAGTATCACCGAGTTTATCTCTTTCTGTTATAAGTACAAGATTATGGTCATCTAAAGTTAATAAATTATCATCTTTATATCTTTCAATCCTACCAGAACCATAGGCATCACCTTCAATTCGTTGGTCTGTATATTTGTGATCTTTCTTTAATCGTCTTAAACGTTCTTTTTCAGAAGGTGCAACAAGTTCTACAACAGTTACATTTGCTTGTGGAAAGTTCTTTTCAAGTATGGCTATTTGTTCTAGTGGAAATTCTATAACAGCTACCTTACCATCAGAAAAAGCTTTATTAATATCAGCAGTACGTATTGCTGCGTATCCATTGTGAGTTACAGGTGCTATGTTAAAATATTCACCATCATTATATTTTTGAAACATTGTTTCTAAATCTACATGGCGTGAGCCAAATTCTCCAGGTCTGGAAGCTCTACTTCTATCAAAAGGAATATGAGCATAATTCTTTGGATATAAGAATTGAAGTAATGCACAAGTTGTTGTTTTTCCAGAACCACTGGCACCAGATATTACAAGAATTTGATTGGTTTTCCCTGTTACTACATCTAATTTTTTCATTTCATATTTCTCCTTATAAACAATATAGTTTAATTATACTACTTTTATGCACTTTCGTCAACCTAAATTGACATTATGCCAAATAAATACTCACTTAATTTAGTATAATTAAGTGAGAAACTTTTAACATAAAAGTTATCTTATAATTGAATGATTAAAAAATCTTTCTTGGAATTCTGTTAGACAATTTATTTGCTCATTAGTATAGTTCTTACCTTCTGGAACTACAATTAATTTGTCGTCATTTTCATCTAAACGATGAAGAATAGCTATACAAATTCCATCGAAAAAATCCAATGGATCGAATACTCCCAAAATATAAGCATCTAATTCTTCACCATCTCCACTAATAGTATTAGGGATATAACCGTAATTTGTAGGATAAATAAATCCCCAATTAGGGTGTTTAGAACCTAGTTTTCTATCTACAGTTACATGTACCTTTTGCCCAATATATTTTTTTAATAATTCCATAAGAAACCTCCTAAAATAAGTGTAACTTTTATTTTAAACTACAATAATATTGTATCATAAGTAAGCCAACTAATCAACATTATTATTGAAAAACAGTTGAATTGTAAGGTGTTTAATGATATAATTTTATATAACATTGTAAAATTGGAGAGTAAATGTGGATAGTTTGGAATTAAAAAAAGAAAAAGAAAAACTACATAATGTTATAGAAGAATATCAAAATGTTATGGAATATTATAATTTACGACTTGAAGCCATACCAAAGATATATGCAAATAATCCATTAATGTTAAACAATTCAATCGAAATGTATTCTAATAAATTAAGACTAATGGAAAAAAGTATAGATAAACCATATTTTGCTAGGATTGATTTTGCAAGAGATGGCGAAACAAGTGCAGAAAAATTATATATTGGTAAAGTAGGCGTTATGGATGAAGAAAATAACAATATAACTATAGATTGGAGAGCTCCTATTGCATCAATTTATTATGATAGTAATATTGGTAGAACTTCTTATATAGCACCAGAAGGTGTATGTACAGGAGAACTGCTATTAAAAAGGCAATATGATATAGAACATAGAGAATTAAAGTCAATACAAGATGTAGATACTGTTTCAAATGACGAACTCTTAAAACCATACTTAAACGCAAATGCGGATAGTAGACTAAAAAACATAGTATCTACAATTCAGCAAGAACAAAATGCAATTATAAGGGAACCAATATCCAAAAATATAATTATTCAGGGCGTAGCAGGAAGTGGTAAAACAACAGTTGCATTACATAGAATAGCATATTTAGTATATAATTATCGTGAACAAGTGAAACCAGAACAATATTTAGTTATAGGTCCAAATAAGTTTTTCGTTAATTATATTTCAGCAGTATTACCAGATTTGGATGTTGAAAATGTTAAACAACTAACCTATGAGGAACTTTGTATAGAAGCTTTAAAGGAAGATTTAAAATTAATTAATGAAGAAAAAAAGTTAGTAGAAGCTATAAAAAATGAAAAGACTTTGCAATATGAGAATTTTAAAGTTTCAATGGACTTTAAAATGATATTAGATGAATTTATAAAAAGATTTGAAGAGAATATCATTTCTAACAAAAGTATAGAACTAAAAGGATATGAAATAATATCAAATAATATTATTAAAAATATATATTTTTCTATTGAAACTTCTAATATTTATAGTAGTATAAAAAGAAAATTAGAGAGAACAAAGTTAATGTTGTGTAAATATGTAGAAGATAATTACGATACTATAATGAATAACATTAAGACACAATATCATAATAACATAAAATTCAATTCAAAAGAAATTGAATTAGATAAATTAAATTTTATTGAAAAAGAGATAAATAATGGTTGTAAAACCATTATAAATAAATACTTCAATAGTCTTATTCCAAATATAATAAAGATATATATAAAGTTTCTTTCAAGTATAGAAAATTATGTAGAATCTTGTTTTTATAATGAGAATAGATTAAAAATACAACAGAACATAGCAAACATAAAAGAAAAGCGTGTTGAGTTTGAAGATTTAAGTGCATTAATATATCTTAAATGCAAAATACAAGGAGAAGAACCATACGATAAATATAGACAAGTTGCGATAGATGAAGCACAAGACTTTGGAGATTTTAGTTTTTATGCCTTAAAGTGTTTATTAAAAAATGCAACATTCAGCATATTTGGAGATTTAGCACAATCTATTTACCAATATAGAGGGATAAAAGATTGGAATGTTGTAGCTAAAAACACTTTTAATAATGATTGTGAAATAAAATACCTTTTGAAAAGTTATAGAACAACTACTGAAATAATGAATTCAGCTAACAATATAACTAATTATATAAAATTAGATGTTGCAAAACCAGTAATAAGACATGGAAATAATGTTAACTATATGAGTTATAACAATGAAGAAAAACAAATAAATACAATAAAAGCTATTTTGAAAGAGTATGAAAGAAAGCAGTATAAAACAATAGCTATAATATGTAAAAATGATACAGAAGCCAATTGGATAAATACAGAACTTCAAAAGGATAAAATCTACATTAATAATATAACAAATTCAGATACACAATACAGTGGTGGAATATGTACAATAACTAGTTACTTATCAAAAGGTTTAGAATTTGATGGAGTAATTGTTGCAAACGCATCAGAAGATGAATATAGTTCAAATAAAAATATTGATATGAAACTATTGTATGTATCAATGACTAGACCATTACACGAATTAAATATACTTTATAGTAATAATATTGTTAAACCTTTACAACAGGAAATCAATTATACAAATTAAAGTCATAAAAAAAGATTTAATTAAAAAGAATAAATTTAAGGAGTTATATATATGAAAAAGAAGATATTAATAGTTAGTGTAATACTATTTATAATTATAATTGTTGGAGGAATATTATTTAATGGAAAATATGTTGTAATTAATGCAATGACTATAGGAATAGTATCAATAACAGACTATCTTATTAATGTTAGTAAAAAAAGAAAAATTGTATTTAGTAAAATAAGTTATTAAATCATATGATATATATTAGTAACGGATATTGAAAATATTTATATTATGAGGAGGGAAAATATGGATAAACGATACATGCCTAGAACTTTTGGAATGAGATATAAAGAATTTTCACCAATATTAGCAAGTCAAGTACGATTAGTAAAAGATTGTAAGGGTTATGAGGCTTTTAAAGAAGATGTTAAGATTTTAAGAGAAGCACGAAGTAATTGTGGTAAAGCATCTATTTTTGCTGATCATTTTATGAAAATGATATGTAATGCTAAAAAGAAAAAATTAATAAAATTTGTAGATAAATACGAAAAAGGAACATTAAATCCATACTTAGTAGGCAATAGAGATGAACTTGAGTTAGACAAAAAATAATATATTGACATACTAAAAAATATAATAAATTACATATTAATAAACTATATATCTAAAGCAAAACATAAAAATTTAAAAAAGTCTACACAAAAAGAAAAATATATGGTAATATATATAAGAACATTAGCAAATAATTAAAATATTAAAAAATTGCAGAACAAATTTTGGAGTAAAATATGTGGTTTTTTGGAGCAATGGATTTTAAAAAAGTCCGCAAAACCGCATAACTTCGTTAAAATAAATGTTCGATAAAAAACTATAATAGAATACAGCAAATAATGGAGACTGTAAGAAAAATAAAGGAGGTAAGAGTATGTCTCGGACATTCAAAATGGCACAATATTCAAGCAAAAAAAGGAAAAGCGGATGCAGCAAGAGGAAAAATATTTACAAAATTAGGTAGAGAATTATTAATTGCAGTGAAGCAAGGAGGACCAGACCCGGCAGGTAATTCTAAACTTAAGGATGTAATAGCAAAATGTAAGGCAAATAACATGCCAAATGATACAATAAATAACGCGATAAAGAAGGCATCAGGTGCGGGAAATAGTGAAAACTACGAAGAAATTACATATGAAGGTTACGGTGTAAATGGTGTTGCTGTAATAGTAGAAGCTAGTACAGATAATAAAAATAGAACAGCAGCAGACGTAAGACATGCATTTGATAGAGCAGGTGGAAATTTGGGAACATCAGGATGTGTATCATATATGTTCTCTAAAAAAGGTGTAATTGTAATAGATAGAACTACTACAGATTTATCAGAAGATGATATGATGATGCTTGCTTTAGATAATGGAGCAGAAGATTTTGAAACAACTGATGAATGCTATGAAATAACAACATCACCAGAAGATTTTGCAAAAGTTAGAGAAGCATTAGAAGCACAAGGATTAGAATTTTTACAAGCAGAAGTACAAATGGTTCCATCTACATATATAAAACTTGATGAAAAAGATGGAGAAAAAATGCAAAGATTATTAGACAATTTAGAAGATCTAGATGATGTAATGAACATTTACCATAATTGGGAAGAATAATATAATTAGTGGTAAAGTAAGAGAGCAACTTTAATAATAAGTGACACTATGAACTAATAAAGAAAGTAAACGTTAATCATAAAGTATAAATATTAAAATATAACTGTGTAATTCAAAAAAGAGAATTTGATATGATACCTCCTAAGTCGACTTTGTTTATTTACTCTGTCTACTTAAGAAGTATCATATCATTTTGAATAGCACAGTTTTTTTGTGTAAAGGAAAGAAAAAGGGAAAATAACGTAGGAATAATAGAAGGAAAATTGAAAACAAATATGAAAAAACAAACAGTTGATTATATAAAATAGGAAATATTTATAGTATTATAGCAATTAGAGAGTGAGTATATAGGAAAGCCTGAAAACAAAGAGCCAATTTTCATAGATTTTAAGACTTTCCAATTTACTCAATACATATAAACAGAAAAATCACAGTTTTATGTGACAACAAATGCTTATATTTCTTCTGAATCTCTATTGCAACAACATTTGTTTCTGTTACATTTTCTTTCTACTATTCTAATAATTAGTAAAACTCCAAAAACTATAGCTAAAGTGATTAATGCTGGAAGAGCTAACAATAATATTAGATTTATGATAGGAATGCTTCCTATTATTAATCCTAAAGTAAAAGCAAATAATATGCTTAAAATAAATATTATAACATCAACACAACATCTTCTACTTCTTCTAGAACTACAGTCATAAACATATTCATCTTCTCTACAAGACATTTTAAACACCTCCTACAACACTTAACAAAGTGTTATATTATATAATATGTTTTTTATAAATAATTGACATAATTCTACATGATATAAAATATAGTTAATTATTATAATTACTAATTTAAATTAGTAATATTTTTTTTTGTTTGTGCATATATATTATACAGGGAGATATTAATTAAAATGTTAGAATATTTTGATTTTGAATTTCAAAAAGAATTGAAGAATATTGATTTAGTACAAGTTGTAGAAATAAGAATAAGAGCAAATAAAAACGTAATTATAAAATGTAATAATACGGAAATAAAATTAAATTATAAACCGACAATTAATGATATAGAAAATATATTAAATAAAATGTGTGAGAATTCAATATATGCATATCAAGAACAAATTTGTAATGGTTTTATTACATTACCACAAGGACATAGAGTTGGAATAACTGGTAGTGTTGTACAAACAGAAAATAAAGTTATAAATATAAATTATGTATCTAGTTTAAATATACGTATATGTAAGGAAATAAGAGAATGTAGTAATACAATATTAAAATATACATTGGATATAGGGAAAAATTCAATTTATAATACAATAATCATGTCTCCACCAGGAGGAGGAAAAACAACAATAATCAGAGATTTTATAAGGAAAATAAGTGATGGCATAGATGAAATTAATTTTAAAGGAATTACAGTAGGGTTAGTAGATGAAAGAGGAGAAATAGCATCTATGTATCATGGAATTCCTACTCATGATATAGGAATTAGAACAGATGTGCTTGAAAATGTAAGTAAAGATATTGGAATGAGAATGCTTGTAAGAACAATGGCGCCAGATGTGATTGTGGCAGATGAAATAGGAACTAAAGAGGATGCAAACGCTATACATTATGCTGTATGTTCAGGGGTAAAAGGTATTTTTACTGCACATGGAGATTCAATGCAAGAACTTGAAAAGAATCCTAATTTAAAAGAGTTAATAGATGAAAAAATAATTGAAAGAATAATATTCTTGCAAGGTGGAAAAAATAAAGGAAAGATAAAAGAAGCATATTTTTTAAATAATAATATATATCAAAGATTTTAGTTCTAAAATTATTATAGATGAATATATATAAATAAAGGAGAATTTTTTTATTAGAAAGGACAAGGCAAAAATATAGAAGTTTGCCTTGAAAGCGTATAATATGGGTTTTATTAAAGTAATTATATTGTTTTTAATTTTTGGTATTTGTAGCATTATTGGATTTTTATTATCAAAAAAATATGTAGATAGAGTTAGTGATTTGAATGAAATGAAAAATGCATTAAATATTTTAGAAACTAAAATAAAATTTACAAGAAAGCCAATAGCTGATATTTTTTATGAAATAAGTAATACTATTTCACCAAATGTAGGAAAGATATTTTTAAAATCTAATGAATATATAAAATGTAAAGAAACAGTTGGACAGGCATGGAGTAAAGCTCTACAAGAAACAAACACAAATTTTAAACAAGAAGATATTGATATATTAAAAAATTTATCAAAAATGTTGGGAAAAACAGATGTAGAAGGGCAAATAAGCGAAATAAGACTAACAGAGACTTTTCTAAATACTCAAATTGAGAAAGCACAGACCATATGTAGCAATAACGAAAAAATGTATAGAAAATTAGGAACAATTATTGGATTAGCTGTGGTTATTCTTTTGTTATAAAATTAGAAAGGAATGGATGAAATATGGATATAAATTTATTATTTAAAATAGCTGCAATTGGTATTTTAGTAGCAGTTCTACATCAAGTTTTGGTAAGAGCAGGAAGGGAAGATCAAGCAATGATGACTACATTAGCAGGCTTAGTTATAGTATTAACACTTGTTATAAAGGAGATAAGTACATTATTTAGTACTGTAAGAACAATGTTTGGACTTTAATAAGTAAATACTAATACAAAATTTCAAATTTGTTTATATATTGAATGTAAAACAGCTAAAAAGTCAAAAAGTAAATGTATATAAGTTGTAAGTTTTTTTGATATATTAAATCCATTGCACACAATTTTGATTTCGCAAAATTGGCGCAGATTTGTTCTTATTTTCCAATTGGGATTGTGATTATAAAAGGAATGTGATTAATAGTGGATATAATAAAAATTATAGGTATAGGTTTAATTGCATTAATAATAATAATGATAATAAAGCAATATAAACCAGAATTTGTTGTATATGTGTCATTATTGGCAGGAGCTATGATACTAATTTTAATTATTCAAAAAATCGAGCCTGTAATAGAATTATTAAATAATTTATCAAATAAGACATCTGTGAATAATGAATTTTTAGGATTATTAATAAAAATAACGGGTATAGCTTTTCTAACAGAATATGCAGTAAGTGTATGTAAAGATGCTGGTGAAACAGCAATTGCAAATAAAATGGATATGGGAGGAAAAGTTATAATTGTTTCTATGTCTGTTCCAATTATAGCTAGTTTATTGGAAACAATTTTAAAAATAATGCCTTAAGATTTTATGTTGATTATCGGAAGGAAATAGATTTAGGTATGAAAAAATATATATTATGTTTTATTACAATAATATTATGTTTTTCTCCTATAACATATGCACAAGACGAAAGTACAGCTGAAATTTTAGAATCACAAAAAGAAAGTGTAAATATTTCAGAATTTATAAAAGAAGCTGACTATTATACAAAAGAAGTATTTGAAGATATGGATATAAATGAATTATTAGAATCAGCAATAAAAGGAAACATAAATAATGACACTTTATTTAAGAAAGTACTTACTTTATTAGGGAGAGAAATTGTTAATTGTACTAGAGTGCTAGGAAGTATAATAATAATTATTATTATACATAGTGTTTTAAAAAACATAAGTGAAGGACTAGAAAATAAAGGTGTAGCACAAATTACATATTATGTACAATATATATTGATTGTTAGTTTAGTATTAGTAAGCTTTTCAGAAATTATAACAATGGTAAAAAATTCAGTAGATAATTTAGTTGGATTTATGAATACATTAGTTCCAATCCTTATAACATTAATGATAACTTCACGGAAGTTTTGTAAGTGCTGGAATGGTAGAACCAATATTGTTATTTTTAATTACATTTATAGGAAATTTTATAAATGGTGTAATAATACCAATTTTACTATTATCTACAGGACTAGGGATAATTTCTAAAATCTCAGATAGAATACAATTAGATAGATTATCAAAGTTTTTTAAATCAAGTATAATATGGATATTAGGAATAATTTTAACCCTTTTTGTAGGAGTATTATCATTAGAAGGTAGTCTTAGTAGTAGTGTTGATGGAATTACAGCCAAAACAACTAAAGCAGCAGTTTCAAGTTTTATACCTGTTGTCGGCAAAATATTGGGTGATGCAGTAGATACAGTAATAGGATGTAGTTCAATTTTAAAAAATGCAATAGGGACTGTTGGTACAATAGTAATTATATGTATATGTGTAACTCCAATTGTAAAATTAGCAATATTAATGGGAATGTATTATCTGTGTAGTGCTATATGTCAACCAATAGCAGATGAAAAAATAGTAAAATTGTTAGAGCAAATGGGAGATACATTTAAAATACTATTGGCAATATTGTGTAGTGTATCAGTATTACTAATAATTGGAGTAACTTTAGTGATGAAAATATCAAATACTGGTCTTATGTATAGATAGTTAAGAGGTTAAATATGGAATGGATAAGTGATTGGGTTCAGGGAATTATAGTGGCAGTTATTATTGTTACTATAATAGAAATGATATTACCTAATGGAAATAGTAAAAAGTATATAAAAGTAGTTATAGGTATATATATATTATTTTCCATAATAGTACCTATAATAAACAAATTTAACTCTACAAAATTTGATATTAATGAAATTCTAGATTTAGAAAAATATGCTAATGAAATATCAATTCAAACTTCTACAGACTTAGAAAATAATAATGAAGAACAGATTAAAAATATGTATGAAACAGGATTAAAGCAAGATATAAAAAGCAAATTGAATGATAAGGGATATAATATAAGTAATATGGATATAGAATTGGAAGAAGAATATAAAATAAAAAAAATAACTATAAGAATAAACAAAAATGAAAAAGAAAATGAAAATATAAAAAAAGTAGATAAAATAGAAATAAGAGTTATAAAAGAAAAAGAAGAAGAAATTAAAAATATAACAGAGAAAGAAATAGAAGAATTAAAAGACTATATTAATAGTACATATGAAGTAAAAAAAGAAAATATTATTATTGAGGAGGATACAAATGATGCTTAAAGAAAAATTTCAACAACTTATTAATAAAACAGGAGGAAACAGCAAAAGAAAATTGGAAAATTTAGTAGTTTTCCTAATAATTTTAGTTATTACTTGTATTGCAATAAATTATATATGGGGAAATGATACAAAAAAACAGAGTCAAAATGTAGTAGATAGTGAAAAGGTATTAGCTAAACAAGAAGAAGTCAAGATGGAGAGCGAAAATAAAAATGATATGGAAGAAGAGTTAGAAAATATACTGAGTAATATAAATGGAGTGGGTAATGTAAAAGTATTGCTAACATATTCGCAAACAAGTACTATAGTTCCTATGTATGATGAAGATTTAGTTGAAAGTAATATAGAAGAGACAGATACGGAAGGAGGGGTGAGAAAAACAACTGAAACAAATAGTAAAAAAAGCATAATATATAAAGAGAGTAGTGGAGAAAAAGAACCAATAACTCAAAGTGTGATAACACCAAAAGTAGAAGGTGCAATAATAACAGCACAGGGAGCTAATAATATAGATGTAAAAACAAATATTGTTCAAGCTGTAGAAGCCGTTACTGGTCTTGCAACACACAAAATACAAGTGTTCGAAATGAAAAATAATTAATTATGCCACAATGGCAAGAGGGAGGTTATTTTGAAAATGAAATTTTTAAAAAAGAGTCAAATAATAGTATTTGTAATAGCGCTAATGTTAATTGCAGCAGGATATTTAAATTATACTACAGGTGATGCGCAAAATATGATAAAAACAAATGCACAATTAACAGATACAGAAAAATATGGAGCTATAGGTGATGCAAAATTAGTAAGTGGAAATGTAGAAGAAACAAATCAAATAGAAGAAAATATTGAGAATGAATTGAATGAAGTATTGAGTAATAATACTATAGTAGAAAATAATATTATAGAAACAAATACAAATATAGAAAAAGATGATTATTTTACTACTACTAAATTAGAAAGAGATACAATGTATTCACAAATGCTAGAAAGTTATAATAAGATTTTAGATAATTCGTCAATATCTGTAGATCAAAAACAGATTGCGCAAAATGAAGTAAAAAATATTAATGATACAAAAAATGCAATTATGATAACAGAAAATTTAATAAAAACAAAGGGATTTTCTGATGTGGTAATTTTAAAGAATGGAGATAGTGTAAATATTATAGTGCAAGATGAGGAGTTAGAAAAAGATGAAATAGCTCAAATACAAAATATTGTAGCAAGGGAGATGAAAGCAGAAATTGAAAATATTCATATAAGTAAAAAATAAACCCTAGCAATAATTTTGTTTAGGGTTTATCTATAGATATACTAGGTATATTTTCATCTTCAACAACTACGGGTATACTAATATCATCTTTTTTTAATTTATTTTCATAATGAAAAATTATTGTTATTAAAGCTATAATAAATATAATTAATAAACTAATTATAGTAATAAAGAAAGTAGTTTTTTTTACCATGATAACATCAATCCTTTCTGAAATATGAAGAATCAATAATTTTATTAATATAATAATAACATCAAATAAAGAATAAGTCAAAAAAGATATTAAACATTAATAATATAAGGATAAAAATATTTTTTGACAAACTTGTCATTAGAGTTGATTAACATTGGAATAGATTGACAATTGACATAAAAAGTGATATGATGTTGCCAGAAAAAAGAGAGGATGGTGGTGTATATGAAAAAAACTAAAAGCATTGTAATAATTATAATGTTAACAATGTTATTTACATTCTTTTCAATATCACAAGTAAATGCTGTAGAAAGAATAACAGATTTGAAGGCAGTTGTTACAAAAGAAAACGTAGAAATAAGTTGGAGTAGTGTACAAGGAGCAGACGGTTATGAAGTATATGGTAAAATAGGAAGTTCAGATTATCAATACATAGGTTCTACAAATACTAATAGAGTTTATGTAGTAGGTTTTAATAATGGGGAAGATTATAAACTTAAAGTAAGACCATATGAAGAAAATAACGGACAAAAGAATTATGCGGATTTTTCAAATGAAGTAAATTTTAAATTTGGAGATTCACTTTCAATAAATGCAAATATTGGAAAAGTAGAAAATGTTAAGATTAGTGTAAATGGTATATATGGTGAATTGGAGTGGAATGGTGTAAGTGGAGCAATAGGATATGAAATATATGCAAGTATCGATAATGGAAATTATTCAAATTTGGGAGCTATAAATTTGAATAAAGTTGGAATAATAGGGTTTGAAGAAGGAAGAACGTATAATTTTAAAGTAAGAGCATATGTAGAAGAAAGTGGACTTAGAAAGTATGGTGAGTTTTCAGAAGTAATAACAATTAAATATGATAAGATTGATAATGAAGATAATGACAGTACAGAAACCATCAATGTAGAAAAAGTAACAGGATTAAGAGTAAAAATGGATGGGGAAAGAGGAACTTTTAATTGGAATAAAGTAACAGGAGCAGATGGTTATGAATTAGAGGTAGATATTCCTAATTATGGCAAAGCTACATATGAAACAATAAATACTAATATTTCATTAAAGGGGTTTGAAGAACATAATAAACCATATGTGGCAAGAGTAAGAGCATATAAAAATATAAATGGAGAAAAGAAATATGGTGAATATTCAGATAGTATAGAAATAGAGTATAAAGAAGAAGTTGATGAAAAAATTGATAGAGTATCTGAAGTAAATATAGAGATAGATGGAACAACAGGAACTTTTTCTTGGGATAAAATAGATGGCGCATATGGATATGAAGTTCAAATAAATATACCAGGATATGGTACAGAAACATATGAAACAACAAAAACAAATATAAAATTAAAAAATTTTGAAGAATCAGATGATTCATATAGTGTAAGAGTTAGAGCATATAAATATGTAGACGGAGAAAGAATGTATGGAAGTTATTCGAGTAAGAAAAATTTTAAAATAGAGAAAGAATTAGAAAAAGTAAGTGGATTTGATATAGAAGTAGATGGAAGCAGTGTAACATTTAGTTGGAATAGAGTAAGTAATATAGATGGATATGATTTAATAATAAATAAATTAGGTTTAGGGGATGTTACATATAATGTTAATGGAACAAGCTTATATATGGATGGATTTTCAGATGGGGAATATACAGCAAAAGTAAGAGCATATAAATATGTAGATGGTAAAAAAGTTTATGGTGATTACTCAAAAGAAAGAGATTTTACAATAGAAGAAGAACTAGGAAAAGCAAATGGATTTGATGTTGATATTGATGGAGATAGTGCAACATTTAACTGGAATAGAGTAAATAATGCAGATGGATATGAATTAATGATAACAATACCAGGCGTTGGTGATTCTACATATAATGTAATTGGAACAAGCTTATATATGAGAGGTTTTACATTAGAAGAATATACAGCAAAAGTAAGAGCATATAAATATGTTGGTGGAAGTAAAATTTATGGAGAGTTTTCTAAGACTATAACATTTAAAGGAAATAATACAATAGGGAAAGTAGAGAATTTTAGAATAAGTGATTACAAAGATCAAGCGACATTTAGTTGGAATAGAGTAGAAGGGGCAAGTGGATATGAATTGGTTGTAACAATGCCAGGAATAGGTGATTGTATTTATGAAGTTACAGGTACAAGCAAATATATGACAGGTTTTCCAGAAAATGGTTGCAGAGCAAAAGTAAGAGCATTTAAAAATGTAAATGGAAAAAGAA
Organism: uncultured Clostridia bacterium; assembly: GCA_944388605.1. Classification (GTDB taxonomy): domain Bacteria; phylum Bacillota; class Clostridia; order TANB77; family CAG-508; genus CALXJJ01. The sequence goes on along the minus strand of CALXJJ010000004.1, from coordinate 31,287 downwards.
TATATGGAGATTACTCATCAACAGTAAGTTTCTAAAAAAATACAATAAAGTTTACTTAAGTAAACTTTATTGTATTTTTTTAGAAAGGTCATACTTACCTTAAAGGTGTGTATCAAAAGCTGGCTGTATAAACATATAAAATTTGGTTTTTTACTTGTATTTTTATAAAAAATTGATATAATATAATAGAATTCAAAAGAAAGGAATGATTTGATTATGATAAAAAAAGTTGCAATTTTAGCTAATGGTGGAGATGTTTCTGGTTTTAATGCAGTAATAAGAGCAATATTAAAAACAGCAGAGAATAATGGAGTAGAATGTTATGGTTTTATAGATGGATATAGAGGATTATTAAAAAATGAATATGTAAAATTAAGTACATATAATAGTCAAACTGGATCAGGAATTCTTCCTAAAGGAGGTTCAATTATAGGATCATCTACAAATGCAAATGTGTTTAATTATAAAGTGATTAATGATGATGGCAGTATTGAGTACAAAGATTTATCTGATGTATGTGTACAAAATATTAAAGATGACGGATTTGACTGTGTATTTACATTAGGGGGAGATGGTACACAAAAATCTGCAAGAGATTTTTCATTAAAAGGTATTAATGTAATTGGTGTACCAAAAACAATTGATAATGACGTAGCATGTACAGAAATAACATTTGGATATAATACAGCAGTTTCTGTTGCAGCAGATGCCTTGGACAGATTACATACAACTGGTGAAACACATCATAGAATTATGGTATTGGAAGTGATGGGAAGATATGCAGGTTGGATAGCTTTAGAATCAGCTATAGCAGGAGGAGCAGATATTGCTTTTATTCCAGAAATACCATATGATATTAATTGTGCAATTAGAAAGATAAATGGAAGACGTGCAAAAGGTAAAGAATTTAGTATAGTAGTTGTTGCAGAAGGAGCAATGCCTAAAGGTGGAGAAATTTCTGTTGAGAGTGTGAGAAATAATGGAGAAGGAGTAGATAATACAAAATTAGGAGGAGCAGGACAAAGAGTTGCTAAGCAATTAGAAGAATTAACAGGATTAGAAGCTAGATGTACTGTATTAGGATATATGCAAAGGGGTGGTACTCCAACAGCTTTTGACAGAGTGCTTTCAACAAAATATGGTGCAAAAGCCATGGAACTTGCATTAGAAGGAAAATTTAATGTTTTAACAGTTATAAAGAATGGAAGATTAGATAGTGTACCATTAGAAGATGTAGTAGGTGAAAATAAAAAAATTGGTGCAGTATCAGGAAATACAAAAGAAAGCAATATAAGAAAAGTAACTATGGATCATGATTTAGTTAAAACAGCAAGAGACATTGGGATTTGTTTAGGAGATTAGGAAAGGAAGGAGATAGTATTGATACATTTCAAACAAATAATAGCTGAAAAAATAAAAGAAAATATAGAAGAAGTAGAAATTGAAAGTATAATAAATTTAATAGAAGTTCCAAAAGATACACAAAATGGAGATTATTCATTTCCATGTTTTAGTTTAGCAAAAGTATTTAAAAAGTCACCTCAAATTATAGCTGAAGAGTTAAAAGAAAAAATAGAGTTAGGAAAAGAAATTATTAAAATTGATGTTGTAAATGGATATTTAAATTTTTATATTAATAAATCAATTTTAGCAAAAGAAGTAACAGAAAAAATATATCATGAAAAAGAAAATTATGGAAACTCTGATATAGGAAAGGGAAAAAATGTAGTAATTGATTATTCAGCACCCAATATTGCCAAACCCTTTCATATAGGGCATTTACGTTCAACTGTTATAGGAGGAAGTTTATACAAAGTATATAAAACATTAGGTTACAATGTAATAGGAGTAAATCATGTAGGAGATTATGGAACTCAATTTGGAAAATTGATAGAAGGATATAAAAGATGGGGAAATGAATATGATATTGATAATAATCCAATAGAAGAATTAACAAAAATATATATAAGAATTAATGATTTGTGTAAAGAAGATGAAAGTGTTTTAAATGAATGTAGAAACAATTTTAAAAAATTAGAAGATAAAGATCCATATTGTGTAGAATTATGGAAAAAATTTAGAAAAGTAAGCTTACAAGAATTCCAAAAGGTTTATGATATGTTAGGCATAGAATTTGATTCATGGGACGGAGAGGCTTTTTATACAGATAAAATGGACGAAGTAATAAAAAAACTTGAAAAAACAGGCAAATTAGTGGAGTCAGAAGGAGCAAAAATAATAGATTTAGAAGAAAAAAATATGGCTCCATGTATAATAGAAAAAACTAATGGTTCTACAACATATGCAACAAGGGATTTAGCAGCTATTCTATATCGTGCTAGAACTTATGATTTTGATAAAGATATATATGTAGTTTCATATGAGCAAATATTACATTTTAAACAAGTATTTGAAACTGCAAAACTACTTGGATTAGATGAGAAATATACAAAAGGTCTTATTCATGTACCATTTGGAATGGTACAATTGCAAACAGGTAAAATGTCTACAAGGCAAGGAAATATGATAAAATTAGAAGATTTGCTAAATGAAGCTATAAATAAAGTTAAAAGTATAATTGAACAAAAAAATCCAAATTTAGAAGAAAAAGAGGAAGTAGCAAAAAAAGTTGGAATTGGAGCTGTAATATATAATGATTTATATAATAGCAGAATAAAAGATGAGATTTTTAATTGGGATATAATGCTAAACTTTAATGGAGAAACAGGTCCATATTTACAATATATATATGTAAGAACTAATAGTGTTTTAGAAAAAGCAAATTATATTCCAGATATAAATAATATAGATATAAATATAATAAAAGATGAAGCAAGCGAAATATTAAAAATATTATATAATTTCAACGAAATATTAAACAGTGTGGTAGATAAAAACGAACCTTCAATACTTGCAAGATATTTGATGAATTTAGCACAACAATATAGTTCATTTTATAACGAATATAAAATATTAGATGATAATACACAAATAAGAAATGCAAGATTAGCTATAACATATATGGTTGGAATAGTTTTGAAAAAAGGAGCAAATTTATTAGGTATGAACATGCCAAACAAAATGTAAAATTTTATGACATTAAAAATTTATTAAATTTTATATAAAATGATAGAAGAAAAAAATAACATAATTTTTTTTATAAAAGTACTTGCATTTTATTATTTGCAATGCTATAATATTTTTGTATTTAATAAAACGAAAGGAGATAGTTGTATGAAGAAACTATTAACAGTAACATTATTAGTTGTATTAATGCTAACTATTGCAACAACAACTATGGCAGCTACAGAAAGTGAATTATTAGCATATGTGTCAAAAACATTTACAATAGCAGGAGAGGAAGTAAGTATTTCTGCTTCTGACAAAGTAAAAGTGGAAAGATATTTAAATGAATACGAAGTAACTGAAGAACAAGCTGACCAAGTTGTTGCAAAAATTGATGAAGTCGTAGCTATTATGAATGAGGCAGGTGTCTCAGATCTTACAAAATTAAGTCAAGAAGATAAACAAAGAGTAATAGCTATTGCTAACGAAGCAGCTAGTATTTTGGGATTAGAATTGAAATATGATGCTTCTACAAAGGAAATCTCTGTTTACAAAGAGGGAAAATTAATAGAAACAACAACATTAGCATCAAGCACAACATTAGCTCAAACAGGTAGCACAAATTATGCATATATAGTTGTACCAGCTGTAGCAATAATTGCCATTGCTATAGCAGTAATAGCAAAGAAAGCTAAAGTTAATGCGTAATCAAAATACAAATATATTAAAAGCAACTATTAAAGACATAATAGTTGCTTTTATATGTATAGCTATTATATTTTTTACAATATATATAGTTTGGGGTTCTGAAATTAGTTTGGCAATTTCACTAGTTAATAAAATTTCAATAGATACTAGTAAAAAAGTTTTAGAAGAAGTTAAATTAAATAGTGTAACTAATAAATTAGAATCATATCCAGAATATGGAACTAAATATGGTACTATAAAAATTGATGCTATAAATGCAGATTTACCATTATATTATGGTGATACTTTGGCGATACTTAGAAATGGTGTAGGACAATTTAGTGGAGGATATTTCCCAGGAGAAGGTGGAACAGTAGTATGTATGGCACATAATTCTACAAAATATTTAAGAGAACTTGCAAAAGTAACTCCAGGAAATAAGATTATAATAACTACTAATTATGGAGAATTTACATATGAAGTATTTGATACTACTATTGTACCTCAAACAGAAATGGAAGCTTTAAAAATACAAAACGAAGAAGAAATGCTAGTACTTTATACATGTTATCCATTTAATAGTATAGGTCATACAACAAGTAGATATATTACATATTCTAAATTAGTAGATAGCAAATATTTTTAAATTAGGAGGAGACAAATGGTAAAAAATATAGTATCATATATTATTACAATGTTCCTTATATTATTTATAATTATGATAATTGTATTAAATGTATTTTCTAACACTATATTGAAAAAAGAGTATACAATAGCCAACCTTAAAACAGGAAATTATTATGAACGTATTAATCAAAATATAGTAGATGGTTTTAAAGACTACACAGTTCAATCTGGATTATCAGATGAAGTACTAGAAAAAATATATAGTCAAGATAAGTTAGAGCAAGATATAAATTCAATGATTGAAAGTTTGTATACTGGAAGCAAAATAAATATAGATACAGAAAGTATAAAAGAAAATTTATTAAATAATATAGAAATTGAATTAGAAAAAGAAAATAAGGAAATAGCACAATCAGAAGAAGAAGCATTAACAAACTATATGGAAGCTATTGTAGAAGTATATAAAAATAATGTTTTATATTCTGAAAAAGTGGTAGAAGAAATAGGAACAGTATTAAATAAGGCAAATAACATTATAAATAAAGCACAAATAGTAATATATTTAATTCCTTTAGTATTAGTTATAATTTTGATAGTAATTAATCACAAACAGCTAAAATTCTTACAATATATCGGAATAGGATTATTAGCGACAGGATTATTTAGTATAACCCCAAAAATTATATCAGAGTTAAAAATGGACATAAATAATATAATGGCAATAAATCAAGCGACATCTAATTTAATACAAACAATCGCTCAAGATATTCTTAATAGATTTACAGTGATAGGAATAATTATGATTGTAATAGGAATTATATTAATAATTATACATAATGTAAAAGCATGTAGAATTTTAGAAGAAACAAAAAGGAGTAGACATTAATAGATGATGCAGGAAAATAGGAATGATAAAATCTCTACAAGAAACGAATTTGATAATACAGTTATGGAAGTTAATGTACTATCTCAGAATCATTTCCATAACATAATAAAAAGATCAATATTGCTAGTAATCCTGCTAGCAATATGTTCTATTATTTTTATGTTTTCAAACCAAAACTCTGAAAAGTCAGATAGTACAAGTGATAAAATAATTTATAGAGTATTAGATATTATTACAAAAAATAATGACTTATCACAACAAGAATATGATGAACTATATATGAGTGTAAAGATTTTAGTTAGGAAAACAGCACATTTTACAATTTATACATTGTTAGGACTATTTTTAATGCTTGTATTAAACACGATTAATATAAATTTAAAAGAGAGAATATTAATAAGTTGGATGATAGGAATCATATATGCTATAGGAGATGAAATACATCAATATTTTATACCAGGCAGAACGCCTATGATGACAGATGTAATAATAGATAGTATAGGTGTATTATGTGGAATATTGATTGTTTATTTTACAAGTAAAATTTTATATATTAGGAAAAGAAAGTATGACTTTCCTAATATATAACAAATCGGAAAGTCTTAATTTATACAAACTTTAATTTTTTCTTTGCATTTTTAGTAAACAAGTAATGCTATACTATATTTTATAGTATGGCATTACTTATGTGTTAGAATAGTAATATATAAAATACAATTAAATAAATCTCTTTTATATTAGTTTAAATTTCCAGGAGAAAATGAAATAAAAAGGTCAAAAAAGCTTGAAAAATGTAATAAAAAAGTATATAATAATGTGTGTGTATTTATATAAGAACAAAGTTATCTTCTTTATATAATTTTATTAATTTTTGAGATTAAATTAATAAAGGGGTAGAAAATTTATAAAAGTGGATGTGGTTACATTTTTGTAACGAATTAAGCCTAAAGAAAGGAATGGTTTAAATATGAATACCATAAATACAAATTTGGCTTATAGAGATGAATATTTATATGAAAATGTTATAGAAAATGAAGGAGTACAAGAAATTGCAACAACTACTGATTTAGCAAGAATAGATAAAGAAAACAAAGTTGTTAAAATACTGAAAAATGGTGTAATAAGAATAATAGATATAATAGGAAGTATAATAGGAATAATACTATTAATACCTATTACAATATTAATAATTATTATGAAATTAGTACATAAAGATAGAGGACCAATAATATATACACAGAATAGAGTTGGAAAAGGTGGAAAATTATTTAAATTATACAAATTTAGAACAATGGTAGTAGGAGCTGATGAAATATTAGATAAATATTTACAAGAAAATGAAACTGCTAGAATGGAATATGAAATTAATAAAAAACTTAAAAATGATCCTAGAGTAACAAAAATAGGAAAAATATTAAGAAAGACTAGTTTAGATGAATTTCCACAATTTATAAATGTATTAAAAGGCGAAATGAGTCTGGTTGGTCCAAGACCATACTTGCCTAAGGAAGTAGAAGATATGGGAAATGTATATTATACTATTGTACAATGTAAGCCAGGAATTACTGGATTATGGCAAGTATCAGGAAGAAGTGATGTAAGTTTTGATGAAAGAATGGAATTAGATATAATATATAATAAAAAACATTCTATATTGCAAGACATAATAATCATTTTAAAAACAATAGGAAAAATAATAAAACGTGAAGGAGCAATATAATGCAAGAAAAAAAGAAAATATTACATGTAGCTCAATCAGCAGGAGGAGTAGCAAATTACATAAGTATGTTGCTATCAGAAATGCAAGAATATGACTATGAGAATATATTAGTTTTATCAGAAGACTATAATAATAATATAAAAAATGATTTAAAGAATATATCTAAAAAGATATATTCTTTACCCATGCAAAGAAGTATTTTTTCAGTAGGAAATTTAAAATCAATTTTTAAATTGAAAAAAATAATAAAAGATGAAAAACCAGATATAGTATATATGCATAGTAGTTTTGCAGGAGCAGTTGGAAGAATTGCTTTATTATTCAATAAAAAATGTAAAAAAGTATATAATGCACATGGTTGGTATTTTAATGCCCAGATAAGTAATAAAAAGAAAAGGATATTTAAAATATTAGAAAAAATATTGGCAAAAAATACAAATATGATTATAAATATATCTCAAAGTGAATATGAATCTGCGATAGAAAATATGATAGCACCTAAAGAAAAAATGTGCATAATAAATAATGGAATAGATTTCGCAAAATTTAACAGTAAAAAATTAAAAATAGCTAGAGATAAAATAAGGAATCAATATAGAATAAAAGATAAAGATATTGTAATAGGTGTTGCTGCAAGACTAGATGAGCAAAAAGACCCACTAACTTTTATAAAAACTATGAAAATATTGAATGAAAAATATAATAATTTGAAATTTATGTATATAGGTACTGGAAATTTAGAACAAGTTGTGATAGACTATGCAAAGGAAAATCAATTATCTGACAGATTAATTATTACAGGTTGGATTCAAAATTATGAAGAATATATTTCTGCTTTAGACATTGCAGTTCTCCCATCAAAATGGGAAGGATTTGGGCTGGCAATAATAGATTATATGGCAGCTAGAAAGCCTATAGTAGCAAGTAATATAGGAGGAATTGCAAATATTATAAAGAACGGAGTAAATGGATTTTTAGTAACACCAGAAGATATACAAGAATTTGCAAATAAAATTGAAGAATATATTATAAAACCAGAAACCGCCAAAGAAATGGTTGAAAAAAATTATGAATATGCAATTAGGAATTTTAATATAAAAAAAGTAGCAAAAGAACATATTAAATTATTTGAAAAACTATTAAAATGAATGAGAGGTAAAAAGTGAAAAAAGTATTAATATACACAGAAAGATGGTGTGCAGGTGGAATAGAGTCTTTAATTACTAATATTGTAGAAAAAATAAATAGAGAAAAATTTATACCAATAATTTTGGTTTCTCAAAAAGAAACAGAAGTTTATGATAAGAGATTAAAATTAGCAAATTGTAATATAATAGAAACACTTTCACAGAAATATAGTAATCCGATGAAAAGAATAATAGAGAATATGAAAGTATTTAAACAAAAAATAGAAAAAATCAAACCTGATATAATACATATAAATACATATAATGGAATAGGACTAATTTATGCAAAAATGGCAAAAAATGTTGGTATGAGTAATATTATTTTACATGCACATAATTCAGGTATTGATAATGATAAGTTTAAAATAAAAAGTTTAATACATAATATAAGTAAATTAATTGTAAAAGTTAAAGGTATAAAATATATTGCATGTTCAACTAAAGCAGGAGATTTTTGCTTTGGTAAAAAAAATAAAATAGATATAATAAATAATGGAATTGATACTGAAAAATATCATTATTGTTTAGATATTAGAAATAAATATAGAAAAGAATTTAATTTACAAGATAGTTTAGTAATAGGAAATGTGGCAAGGTTTGTAAAACAAAAAAATCATATCTTTTTATTGAAATTATTAAAAGAATTAACAAAACAAGTTGAAAATGTAAAATTAATACTGGTAGGAGAGGGAGAATTACAAGATAGTATTAAACAGCAGGCAATAAATATGAATATAGAAGAAAATATTATATTTTTGGGAACGAGAAGTGATGTTAATAATCTTATGCAAATGATGGATGTATTTGTATTTCCATCTTTGTATGAGGGATTAGGAATAGTACTAATAGAAGCTGAGTCGACAGGTTTGCCATGTGTTATATCAGAAAATATACCTAAAGAAGCAATATTGATACATGATAATGTTAGTATTTTAAATTTAGACGATGACATAGAAAAATGGGTTAATGAAATAATAAAATTCTCTAAGAAAAAAAGAGAAGATAAAGTAGAATTAATAAAAAATATGGGATATGATAGAATAGAAAATATCAAAAAAATTGAAGAAATATATGAAAATAAATACGAGGAGGAATTACTATGAAAAAAGTTGGAATTGTTTCATGCTATTATGTTAAAAATTATGGGAGTATGTTACAAGCATATGCTGTTCAAAAAATGATTGAAAATAAAGGCATAGAGTGTGAAAATATCCAATATGTAAAGAAAAATCAGCTTTTCGTATATGCAAAAAAGTTATGTAATAAAAATATAAGAAAAGTACAATTTAAAAATTTTAAAAGAAAAATAATAGGAAAACTAAATTATGAGAAATATGGAAAAAATTTTAAAATTCGTAGTAATAAATTTGAACAGTTTACTAAAGAACATATAAAAATATCAAAACCATATTTAGGATATGACGCTTTAAAAAATGGTTCTAATGACTATAGAGCTTTTGTACTTGGAAGTGACCAATTATGGCATCCAGATAATATAGAAAATCATTATTTTACAATGGAATTTATAGATGATAATATACCTAAAATAACATATGCTCCAAGCTTCGGAGTATCTGAAATTCCAGAGAAACAAAAAGAAGCGACAAAAATATACTTAAATAGAATACAACATATTTCTGTAAGAGAAGAAACAGGTAAGAAAATAGTAAAAGAATTAACAGGAAAAGATGTTCCTGTAGTATTAGATCCAACTTTTATGCTTAGTATTAATGATTGGGAAAATATGCAACCAAAAGAACCTATATATGCTAAAAAATATATATTTTGCTACTTTTTAGGTAATAACCCTGAACATAGAAAAATTGTGAAAAGAATCAAAGAAAAAACAGGATATGATATTGTAGCTTTACCACATATAGATGAATTAGTAAAAGAGGATGAACAATATGCAGATGTAAAAATGTATGATGTGGGACCAGCAGAAATGATAAACCTTATAAAAAATGCAGAAATAGTATGTACAGATTCATTTCATTGTACAGCATTTTCTATTATGTATGAAAAAGAATTTTATACTTTTAACAGATTCAAAGAAGGTCAAAAGGCTTCAACTAATACAAGGTTGAAATCTATTTTATCATTGTTAGGCTTAGAAGATAGACTTTATACAGATTATGATAAAGTTTTAGATAAGATTAGCATAAAAATTGATTATTGTAATACACGAGAAAAATTAAAAGAAATGAAGAAAAAGTCAGATAATTACCTAGAAAATGCATTAAAACAGGAAGGAATAATATAGATGGAAATAATAGAAAAAAATAAATGCACTGGTTGTGAAGCATGTTATAATATATGCCCTAAAAATGCAATTAATATGGTAGAAGATAAAGAAGGTTTTTTATATCCACAAATAGACGAAAAAAAATGTATTAATTGTGGTATGTGCAAAAAAATTTGCCCAAATAATAAAGAAATGAAGAGAAATGAAGAAAAATCAATTGTATTAGCAGCATCTAATCAAGATGAAAATATAAGATGGAAAAGTACTTCTGGTGGAATATTTACAATGTTAGCTGAAAAAATATTAGAGCAAAATGGAATAGTTTATGGTGCTATGTTTGATTCAAATTTTAAAGTGATTCATAATAAAATAGAAACAAAGGAAGATATTAAAAAATTAAGAGGATCAAAATATGTGCAAAGTAGAATAGGAAATATATATAAAAATATAAAACAACAGTTAAATGATGGAAAAAAAGTATTATTTTCTGGTACTCCTTGTCAAATAGCAGGATTAAAGAGCTTTTTAAATAAAGATTATGACTTGTTATATTGTGTTGAAATATTTTGTAAGGGAGTTCCTTCACCAAAAATATGGAATAGTTATTTAGAATATCAAGAAAAGAGAAACAAAACAAAAATAGAAGAGATTTATTTTAGAAAGAAAACATATGGTTTTCATAGTACAACTTTGTCTATGAAATTTAGAAATGGAAAACAATATAATAAAGGACATGAATCTGATATTATGCTTAAACTATTTGTAAATGAATTAATTTCAAGACCTGTATGTTATAATTGTAATTTCAGAGGGATGAATAGACAAGCTGATATATCAATTGGAGATCTTTGGCATGCTGATAGAATAATAAAAGAATATGAACTAGATGCAGATAAAGGAGTAAATATAGTACTAATTAATACTAATAAAGGAAAAGAGTTATTTGATTCATTATCTAATATTAAATCATTTGAAATTACTCTAGATAAAGGATTAGAACAAAATGCTAACGGAAAAATTACAGCTATTTTAAATAATCCTAAGCAAAATATAAATAGGAGTAGATTTTTTGAAGAATATAATAAAAAAGGTTTATTATATGCATTAAATATATGTGCAAAAATTACATATAAGGATAAAATAAAGGCAATATTAAAGCCAGTATTATATAGGACGAAAATACTTAATAAAATAAAAAAATAGTGAAGGGAAATAAATTTATATGATAGAGAGAAAGATACATTATTGTTGGTTTGGAAATCATGATAAAGATAATTTAACAAAAAAATGTATAGAGTCATGGAAAATAAATAAAGATTTTGAAATAATAGAATGGAATGAAAACAATTGTAATCTTGAAGAAAATGAATATATAAAACAAGCAGCAAAAGAAAAAAAGTGGGCATTTGTGAGTGATTATTTTAGGTTAAAGATTTTATATGAAAATGGAGGTATATATTTAGATACAGATGTTGAAACAAGAAAAAAATTTTCAAATGAAATATTACAAAATAAATTTTTTGTTGGATTTGAATACGATTGTGTATTATCAACTGCAGTAATAGGGTGTGAAAAAAATAATAGTACAATCAAAAATTTATTAGACACATATAAAACAATGAAATTAGGAGAAATTTATAATAATAATCATTTATTTAATAATTTTTTTATTGGAAAATATAAAGATTTTAAACTAAATAATAAAGAACAAATATTTGATAATGGGAATGTTCATATATATCCAAAAGAATATTTTACATGTCCATATAAAGGACAAAACGGAGGATATAGTATACATTATTTTGCTGGTAGTTGGATAAAAAAATCTAAAATAAAAAAATTTTTAATTAAATTCATAAAGATATTAATTGGGCAAGACAGATATCTAATATTAGCAAGAAAAAGGGCTGTGAAAAAATCGAATTATTATGAGAAATATTTAAAAGATAAAGAGTAGGACGAGAAAAATTATATTAAATTATATGAAAATTTAAATTTTTTAATCTGATTTGAGCCATAGAAAGAAATGTGAGGGAATATGGAAAAAGTAAGTATAATTATACCAACATATAATTCAGAAAAATATTTAAAAAGGTGTATAAATAGTATTTGCAATCAAACTTATAAAAATATTGAAATTATAATTATTGATGATGGCTCTACTGATGATACATTTAATATTTGTGAAGAATATGCGAAAAGAGATGATAGAATAAAGTTTATACATAAGAAAAATGAGGGAGTATCAGTGGCTAGAAATAGAGGAATAAAAAGTGCAAATGGCAAATACATTATGTTTGTAGACTCTGATGACTGGATAGAAAATAATGCAGTTGAAATATGTATAAAATATATGGAAGATTATAATGCACAAATAGGTCAATTTAATTATTATTTTTCTCACAATGATAAAGAAATAAAAAGAGAAAGTTTTATTACAGATATTATTTTAGCAGGAGAAAAAGAAAAAAATGAAATTGAATGTGATATACTATTTCCATATTTTAATAAAAAAGTAAAATATGGAAAAATAAGAGGATGTTGGAGTAAAATATTTTTAACAAAATTTTTAATTGATAATAATATAAAGTTTCAGGAAAATTTGAGTATACAGGAAGATACAGTCTTATTTTTGCAAGCAATAAATAAAGTAAATACAATTATATTTTTTAATGAATATTTATATCACTACTTTCAGAATGGAGAATCAGTTACTAAAAAATATGATGATAATAAATTAACAAAAAATGAAGCTACTATAAAGGTAATAAATAAATTATTTGAAAAAAATAAAAATAAAAAGTTAAAAAAAGCAATACAATTATTATATTGGGAGTTATTATTAAGTGCAATTTTAACTCAAATATATAATGAAAAAAATATATCTAAATATAAGGATAAAAAAAATTTATTGAAAAAAGTACTGAAAAAACAAGCATATAAAAATGCAATGAAATTAAATACAATTAAATTTTTAAATTTTAAACAAAAGATAATATTTTTATTATTAAAATTAAAATGTTATTATATTGTATATATATTAACAAAGATTAAAAATAAATAGTGGAGAAAAGAAATGTATATATATCTATTAATTTTTGCAATAGCAATTTTTTTAACATATATTGCTCAATTAGCATTTAAAGAAAAAAAGAATTCATTGGGAATATTATTATCTGTATGTGTTATTACAATATTATCATTATTAGCAGGGGTTAGAGATAATACAGTTGGAACAGATGTGCGAGTTTACATGGAAAGTTCTTTTAGATTGGCAACAATGGCAACAAGTTTTAGTGAATATAGTTTGAGTGTGCAATCAGAATTTTTATATACACTATTAAACTATTGTGTAGCTTTTGTTACAAACAATTTGCATATTTTTATGTTTATAGTAGAAGCAATTATAGTAACATTGGTATATATGACAATATATTACTATAGAAAAAAAATTCCAATGTGGGTTGGACTATTAGTTTTTTTAACATTATATTATAATAGAACATTTAATTTAATTAGACAGAGTTTAGCTCTTGCTATTACGTTTTTTGCTTTTAGATATATTGACCAAGATAAAAAACTAAAATATATTATAACAATTATAATAGCAACATTATTTCATTCTACAGCATTTGTAGCAGGATTAATTTATGTTGTAAAAAGGATTCTTGGAAAAGAATATAAACATAAAGTAAGAGTATATTTTATTATAATATTAGTTTGTATTGCAATTGCAAATTATGGAACTATATTAAGTGCTTTAATATATGATTATGGAATTTTGCCAGTAAAATATGCTATACATATTCCAACAGGTGAAATATCAATACCTATATCAGAAACAATATTGAAAATTATGCTATTATTACCTATTGTTATATATTCAAAAAAATTAAATGAATATAATTCTACTAATAGATTTTTATTATTTATTATTATATTAGATTTCATTTTATTACAAACAGGAATGTTAGCATCATATGTTCAGAGAATTTCTTTTTATTTTGGATTTTATTATATTTTACTCTTACCACAAATATTTAAAGTTACGAAAAATAATAAATATGGCAATATAGTGAAATTATATATTGTTGGTGTTTTACTTTTTTATTGGTATTATATGTTTATAAGATTAAATTATGGAGAAACATATCCATATACTTCAGAAATATTAAATATAGTATAAAAGGAGTAATATATGAAAAAGGTATATTTAAAAATATGTTTAAATAAAAACTTAGGTGATGATATTTTTTTAGATATGTTTCTAAATAGATATCCTAATGTTAGTATTTATGCTACAAGCAATTATAAATATAATATAAATAATTATTCAAATATACACATATATAGTGGGTTTAAGTATAAATTAATTAATAAAATAGGCAAGATATTTAAAGAATATAATTTAGTAGAACGTATTTTAAAAATTAATAAGGATTATATGGTTTATATTGGAGGATCTATTTTCATGGAGAATCATAATATGGATTATTGGCAAAAAAATGTAAAACAATATAAATCACCATATATTCCATATTATATATTGGGATGTAATATAGGACCATATACAGATAAAGAATATATACCATTATTGATAGATGAAGTTTTTAAAAATGCACAAGTAGTTTCATTTAGAGATAAAGCTTCATATGATTTATGCAATTTTTTAAATAATGTTAGATATACAACAGACATCGTATTTGCTATGGAATTAAATAATGAGAAAAAAAGCAAAAAAAGAGTAATATTTTCAATTATTGATTGGTATAAAAAAGCAAATGAAAAAGATGCAAAAATATATGAAGAAAAAATAATAGAATTAACAAGAGAATTTTATAATAAAGGTTATGAAATAATGTATATGTCATTTTGTAAAGCAGAAGGTGATGAACAAGCAATAGAAAGGATAGAAAGCAAAATGAATGACATAAAAGTTCAAAATTATTATTATAATGGAAATATAAAAGAAGCATTGGAAGAATTACAACAATCTGAGATAATTGTTGGAACTAGGTTTCATGCAAATATTTTAGGAATTTTAATGAATAAGAAAATTATTCCAATAGCATATAATAATAAAACTGTGAACATATTAAAAGATTTGAATTTTAAAGGTAAATTATATACTAAAGAAAATTTAAAGAATATGAATATTGATGAAATAATTTTAGATAACCAAATAGTTGAAGCAGATTTACAAGAAGAGAAGCATAAAGCAAATAAACATTTTGAAGAGTTGGATAAAATTTTAAAATAATATATTATGCTTTAAGGAAATGAGATAGCTTGAATTTGCTCGAATGGGGGTTAAAATGCATAAGATTAAAGAGATACCATTAAAGAAATTAATTGTATTGATATTAACTATTTTAATTGTAATTTTAATATTGATTATAATTTTATTTAATAAAAAGTCAGAAGAAAAAGTAATATTATATTCACAAGATAAAATTCAAGTTAAAAACAATATGGAAAATATAAGTAATGAAAATTTTGACATTTTTATAGAAGAACGAAAAATAACAGACTCACAAGCAGATTTACATATTAATATTGACAATATTCAAGAAAATAATACATATAATCTTGTTTTTGATGAGAAAGGTAATGAAAAACAAGAAAAAATAGTTAGTGAAAAAACAATGAAAACAATAGAATTAAATCAAGGCGTAAATATAATAACAGTCAAAATATATAGAAATGGGCAAGAATTAATATATGAAGGTAAGGCAGAGGTTGAATATTTGAAACCATATGAAAAGCAATTTATGGATGAATTAAGTAATAGAGGTTTTGCAGTCCATTATAGAGATGGAACTTGGGAAAAATATGAAAATGATTTCGATTTATTAAAAAATTCAGGAATTAAATATATTAGAGCAGATTTTTTATGGAGAAAGATTGATAAGGGGAATGGAGATTATCAATTTGATTATTATGACGACTGGATAAAAAAGGCTACAGAAAACAATATAGAAATAGTTGCAATTCTGAATGGTGTAGGCACATTAGCAGGAGAAAATGAAATAATTGATAATGAAGAAGAAAGAAAAAAATTTGTAAATTTTGCTGTAGCAATTGCAAAGAAATATCCTCAAATAGTTAAGTATGAAATTTTAAATGAACCAAATTTTGATTATAGAACAGATGAGCAGATTAATCAATATATACAATTAGTTAAACAAGTGTCAGAAGCTTTAAAACAAATAAATTCAGAGATAGACATAATAAGTGGAGTATGTGCTGTGCCAGACAAAACTACATCATATGTGATAGAATCATCAGAATTTATAGAGAATATATCAGATAATGGAGCATACCAATATTCAGATGCATTTTCATATCATCCATATGATAGTAATAATATTGGTGAATTAAATACAAGATATAAAGAGCAGTTAGAAAAAAATTCAAAAATTATAAATAAAATAGGTGGATTTACAAAAAATTATATTACAGAATTTGGAATTTCTTCTTACGAAAATGTAACTGAAGAAGATCAAGCTATAATAGATGTGCAAAGAACAATAATAAATGATGATTATGGAATAGATTTGTCAATTTTATATAGTTCTTGGAATATGGGAAATGACAGAAATAGCAAAGAGCAAAATTTCGGAATTCTAAATAATAATTATACACCAAAATTATCGTACTATGCACTAAAAAATTGTTATGAAAATATTAATGGAGCAGAATTTATAGGAAATATATCTTTAATTAATGGAGTTGAAACTTATGTTTATAATAAAAATGGAGAACCACTTTTAATATTATGGAGTAAACAAAAGGATAAAAACTATTCATTAGAAATAAGTAATTGTTATGTAAAAGATTTATATGGTAATGATGTACAAATAGATAATGGAAAAATAAATATTTCTTATTCACCAATTTATTTATATGGACAAGATAAAAAATATTTTAGTCAAGCAATATCAAATAAAATATTAACTTCATATGATGAATTAACAAAAAATTATATTGATATATTGGAAGAAACTTCAGATATAAATAATGAAATAGAATCATTAAAGGAAGAAATAAAGAAATTAGAAAATATTTCATATGATGAATCAATTCAATTAATGGAAAGACATTATGAATTGGGAATGAAATATATGGAAATATTTCAATGCAATAATGATGAAGATTATAAAAGATTAAGCTCTTTTTTGGATTCATTAGATACTATAGGGGAATCATATCAAGATATAATTACAATTTCAGAAAATGTTCAAAACATTTCATTAAATGAAACCGGAGAAAAAATAAAAATAGTAAATGGTAATTTAAAATATATTGACAATATCAATGAAAATTATCCTATAAGAATTTTAAATTTTGCAAAAGAATATTATGAAAAAGCTTGCTATATTAGTGAATTAGAAGAAAATAATCCTATAAAAAATGGTTTAGTATCGAGCTATAATAAACATGCAGAAATTTTAACTGATTGGGCTAATAGATTTGCAGATATATATATTAATAAGTATATTAATGAAAATCCTATAACAGTTTCATATAGTACAGAAGACCTAACAAATGAGGATGTAATAGTTGTTTTAAATGTACCTAACGAAACAGAAATAGTCAATAATGATGGAAATAATGAATATATTTTTAAAGATAATGGAACATTTGTATTTGAATATTCGATAAAAGGGAAAAAATTTACTAAAACAGTAGAAGTTAATAATATTGATAAATTAGCTCCAATTATAAAAAATGTAGAAAATAATAAGACTTATCAAAATATAACAGTAACACCTCAAATAGAAGATGATAATTTGAGTGAAATTGTTTTATTAAAAGATGGACAAGTAGTAGATAACTATAATAATGGAGATAATATAGATGAATTAGGTACATATATATTAAAAGCAAGAGATTTAGCAGGAAATGAAACAAAGGTAGAGTTTAAGATAATAGAAAAAGAAAATAACGATTATTTTTTAGAAGGAGATAATATTATATTAAATTGTAATAAAAAAACAAAACAAGAATTTGCAAGTTATTTTGATTTATTTTCTGGTTATAAATTATTGGATAATCAGAATGAACTAAAAGATGACGACTTAATTAAAACAGGAATTAATTTGATTACATCTGATAATAAAATCTATAACATTATTGTATTGGGAGATTTAAATAGTGATGGAAAAGTGAATATTACAGATGTAATGATAATGAAAAAAAATATTGTCGAAGATGAATGGAAAGATGATATAATAAAATTATCTGCTGATCTTAATATGAGTAAAAATATAAATATTACAGATGTAATGCTTTTAAAGAATAAAATAGTAAATACTAAATACTAATTAGAAAGAAGGAATATAAAATATGATATTAATAGGTAAGCCATATATTGAAGAAGACGATGAATATACATATTTAAAAAGTAAAATAAGTTATAATGGTAATTATGAAACACTATGGTATAAAACGAGAAAAGATTATGGAAAGTATTTTTGTACAGAAAGAAGTGATTCTTTTGTTATAGCATTATTATTATTTGCTATGAGTAAAGGTGAAGATATAAAAACTGAAGAACCAATTTCATCAAGACTATATAGTAATTTAGTTAATAATTTAATCATAACATTATCAAAAACACATACTGAATATCATAAAATAAATATATTTTCAGATGTTAGTAAAGATGAATTATATAATGAAGGAAGAGTAGGAACAGGAATTTCATGTGGTGTAGATTCTTTACAAACAATATATCAGTATACATCAAATAACTGTCCAGAAAATCTGAAAGTAAATACTTTAACTATGTTAAATATGGGATCTCATGGAGATTTCGGAGGAGAAAAAGCAAGAGAATTATATGAGAAAAGAATGAAAAGAAGCGAACAATTTGCAAAAAATAATAAATTTGATTTTATTATGATAGATTCAAATATTAGCGAATATATAAAAATGTCGTTTGTAGAAACACATACATTTAGAAATATGTCTGCTATACTTGCAATTCAAAAATTATTTAAAGTTTACTATTATGCATCAGGAATACCTATATGGGATTTTGAAATATCAAAAAAAGATCCAGCATATTATGATATATATACGCTTAATATGTTAAGTAATGAAAATATAACTTTTTATTCTACAGGGATGTCTTTTACTAGATTAGAAAAAATAGATCAAATAACTAATTATAAATTATCTTATAATACTTTAAATGTGTGTTTTAATGAAGACAAAAATTGTGGAAAGTGTGAAAAATGTGTTAGAACTTTGCTAGCATTAGAAGCATTAAAGAAAATAGATTTATATAAAAATGTATTTGACTTAGATGCATATAAAAAGAGAAAATATAAAAATTATACTATCTTAATGCATCAAAAATATAAAAAGAATAAAAATTTTGTAGATATATATAAATTAATGAAAAAAAATAACATAAAAATACCATTGATTTGCAAAATAAAAGGTAGAATTTTACCAAATAGAGTAGAAATAAAAAGATTTTTGCAATCTATATTGAGTCAAGAAATGTACGAAAAATTAAAAAATAAATTTTGGAAAAAATAAAAGAAAGAAGAGGGTAACTGTGGAGCAAAGATCAAGGCTATATAATTCATTACGTAATATGTTTTTCGGAGCTGGAAATCAAATTGCAGTTTTAATTTTACAGTTTATTTCAAGAACAGTATTTATAAAAACATTAGGAGCTGAATATTTAGGAATTAATGGATTATTTACAAATGTTTTAACAGTATTATCATTAGCAGAATTAGGTTTTGGAAATGCTATTATTTATAGTATGTATAAGCCATTAGCTAAAAAAGATGAAAGAAAACTTGCAGCATTAATGCAATTTTATAAAAAAATATATAATATAATAGGAATTATAATATTTATTATAGGATTGATACTAATACCTTTTTTAGATGTATTAGTAAAAACAGATTCTCAAATACCAAATTTAACATTATATTTTATATTATTTTTGGCTAATACATCTTTTTCATACTTCTTTGCATATAAAAGTTCTATTATAAATGCAGATCAAAAAATGTATTTAGTTAAATTATATACTTTAATATTTAATATAATTCAAACTATCTTGCAAATTATTATTTTATTATTAACACATAATTATATATTATATTTAATTTTACAATTATTAGGAACATTAGGAACTAACATATATATAGCTTATAAAGCAAATAAAATGTATCCATTTATAAAGAAAAATGAAGAATTGAGAAAAAAAGAAAAATTTGTATTATTTCAAAATGTAAAATCTATGTTTATTTTTAAATTTAGTAATGTAATATTAAATAGTACACCTAATATTGTTATTTCTGCCATGATAGGAACAATATGGGTAGGGTATTATTCAAATTATAATATGATTACTAATTGCATTAATACTGCTATTTCAATTATATTTAATGCTGTAACTGCTAGTGTAGGAAATTTGCATACAGAAAATAATAGGGATAAACAAGTAAATGTATTTTCATTATTAAATTTTATGGCATTTGTACTGTTTTCGATTTTTTCTGTGGGATTAATAGTTTTGTCAAAAGATGTTATAGAATTATGGATAGGTAAGGAATACATATTAAATAATTCTATAGTTATTGCAATAGTTATTAGTTTTTATATTAATGGAATGTTAAATCCTATGTGGGTATTTAGAGATACAACAGGACTTTTTAGAGATGTTAAATATATATCAATATTTACAGCAATATTAAATATTATACTATCAATTTTACTAGGATTAAAATTAGGATTATTAGGAATATTAATTGCTACTCCAATTGCTAAGTTATTAACAATCTTTTGGTATCAACCTTATATGTTATATAAAAAAATATTTCAAAGAAGTTCACGAAGATATTTTACAATGCAATTTAAATTTTTAATAGTATTGTTATTAATGATATTTGTAAGTGAAACAATAATTAACCAAATACATGGAGTTTCAATGCTTAATTTTATTATAAAAGGTATATTAATGGTAGCTATTTGTTCAATAATAATAATAATAGCTTTTTACAAAGATGAATCATTTAAAAACGCAATAGATTATGTAAAAAAATTATTAGGTAAACTAAAAAATAAAATCAAAGTTTAAACTGTAATATTTTTGTAATGTTTTTGTAATACAAACTTAATATAATATATTGTAGAAAAAAAAATAATGTTGTGATATTATATAAATAAATTATATATTTTGTATTCTGTATAAAAAGGAGAATGATAAAAATGAAAAAAGTTTGTATTTTAGTAATTACTTTAATAATAGCTTTAAGTTGTTTTAGTACATATTCACTAGGTTCAATAATAAGCATACCGATAAATTTAGAACCATCTATTGTAAATGTGCCAACAAATGAACATGAGTTTACTGTAAAATTAAATATAGGTAATTTAATAGGAGTTACACAAGGAACAGTACTTGGTTATCAATCATTTTTAGTTTATGATGAAGATGTAATAGATTCGGTCTCAATTAAAACTTACGAAGAATGGGATAAAGCAAATTATAATCCATCTACAAAAGTATTATTAATTGCAGGAAACACAGAAACAAAATCTAATTCAACTATTGCTGAAATGACTTTTAAATTAAAAGATACTTTTAATCAAAATATGAAAACTAAAATATTATTATCAGACATTATTGTTTCAGGAACAGATGGAACTGAAGTTGAAGTTCCAGATGTAGAAATAGATGTAAATATTACACGTGTTAGTGAAGAACAGGGACAAGAAGATGCTAATCAAATACAAAATGAGATTACGCAAAATATTACAGAAGAAGAAAATCAAATGCAAAATACTATGAGTGATAAAGTAGAAAATAAAGTTATAAAAGTAGATAGTACTACATCTAATGCTAAATTGCCACAAACAGGAATTACACAAGTTGTATTATGGTCTATATTGATAATTACTATTATTGCTGTATTTTGTATAATTAGATATAAAACAATGATGAAATAATTTAAGCTAATAAACTTATTATATCTAAAATTGATATGATAAGTTTATTTCATTATAGAAAACAGTAATTTTCATAAAATATTATAAGTAGAAGAAATGTAAGAAGTACGCTATTGTTCTTGTTTTTTGAATAAAATCAATATAAACTATTGCCAAAACCACAATAATGAGTATATAATAGTAAGGTAAAAAATTGATAGTACGAATTTTAAAGATAATGAAAGGAATGATTCAACGAAAATGGAAGAATTAGATTTAAAAGGTCTATTTAATATTTTTTGGAGTAAAAGAATATATATTGTTTTAATTATTGCAATTTTTGCTGTTATTGGTATTATTTATTCTTTTGCTTTTGTTACGCCAGAATATAAAGCCGAAACAACACTTGTATTAGCTAAAACAGATGATGAACAAGTACAAGACCAAACAGGAACTTCCACAGGTATTACTCAAACAGATATTACACTGAATCAGAAATTGGTTTCAACATATAGTGAATTAATTAGGGGCAAAAGAGTATTAAAAGAAGTTATTTCAAATCTAAAAATAGATGAAACAGAAGAAAGTTTAAAGAAGAAGATAACAGTTTCTCAAAAAAAAGATACAGAAATTATTCAAATAGATGTAGTACATGAAGATCCACAACAAGCTAAAGCTATTGCAGGAGAAATAGTTAAAGCTTTTGCAGCTGAAGTTGAAAGGATTTATAGCATAAACAATGTCCATATTGTAGATGAAGCAGAAGTTCCTTTAGAACCATATAATATAAATCATATAAAAGATATAGCAATTTTTATGGCAATAGGAGTTATTGTTTCAATAGCTTATGTATTAATATCTAATATGCTAGATACAACCATAAAATCTGAAGAAGATATAGAAAAAAATTTAAAATTAACAGTATTAGCTACAATACCATTATATTCACAAGATGATAAAGGAGGAAGAAGATAGTGAAAAAAGAACTTATAACATATAAAGATCCAAAATCTCCTGTATCAGAGATGTTTAGAACTTTAAGAACAAACATACAATTTATGAACACTAAATCAAAGCTAAAGTCTTTATTAGTAACTAGTACTATCCCTGGAGAAGGTAAAAGCTGGATTACTGCAAATTTAGCAGTTACTTTTGCGCAAGCAGATAAAAAAGTAGTAATAGTGGATGCAGATATGAGAAAAGGAAGACAATTTTCTATTTTCGGAGTTAGCCCTACTCCTGGACTTTCCAATTATCTTGTAGGATATAATTCAAGAGGAGAAGAACTTCCAGATGATGTAAAAGTATATATAAAAAATACGGAAATTAAAAATTTATATATTATTCCTGCAGGAAATATACCACCAAATCCATCAGAACTTTTAGTATCGGAGAAAATGGTTAATATGATTAATATGCTAGAAAATATGTTTGACATAGTAATTTTTGATGGTACACCAAGCTCAATTGTTACAGATGCAGTTATTATATCTAGATTTGTAGATTCAACTATAATTGTGACAGCTCATAAAGAAACAAAAATAGATACATTGGAAAGAATTAAAAAGGATATAAGAAATGTAGGAGGACATATTGCTGGAGTTGTTCTTAATAAAATGCCAATTACTAAAAAGAAATATCAATCAACATATTATTATGGAAATTCAGATAGATCATTTGAAAAAAAAGAAGAAATAAAAAATAAAACAAAGAAGGTTATTAAAGATAACCCAGTAAGGAAAAAAGATATTGCCATTGCCAGAGAAAAAGAATTGGCAAATGCTACTAGAATTCAAAAAGAACACAAAAATCAAAATACTTATCAACCACCTAAGAAAAATAAAATGTTTGATTATGAAAAAGAGGAAAATAAAAAACAAAGCGTTAGTCCGGAGACTGATAAAATAATGAAACAACTTAA
This sequence comes from uncultured Clostridia bacterium, assembly GCA_944388605.1. Classification (GTDB taxonomy): domain Bacteria; phylum Bacillota; class Clostridia; order TANB77; family CAG-508; genus CALXJJ01. The sequence goes on along the minus strand of CALXJJ010000004.1, from coordinate 6,987 downwards.
TGATTATTTAACTGCAGAAAAAGCAAAATTAAAGAATAGTGATGAACAAAATCGGACATTAATAAACTTTTAAGTATTTATTTTAAGGCTTTCCGATTGTTCTTCTATGAAATATGAAAAAATTGTGGAATAATTTTTATGTAAAATTTAAAAGAAATGTGAGGATTATATGATAGATATTCATACACATATTTTAAATGAGGTTGATGATGGAGCAAGAAGTATAAATGAAACATATATAATGATAGAAAAAGCTAAAGGAGCAGGTTTTACAGATATTATTTGTACTCCACATTATATAGAAGATTATTATAATTTAGATAAATTAGCAATAAAGAAAAGATTAGATGAAATACAAACAAATATAGTTCTACATCAAGGGAATGAAATATATATTTCTGAATTTATGACAGATTTTTTAGAACAAAATAAAGCATCCTCATTAGCAGGAAGTGATTATGTTTTGTTTGAATTACCAATGGATAAAAATGTTATTTATATGGAAGATGTTATATATAGTTTATTTGAAAATAATTATATTCCAATTATAGCTCATCCTGAAAGGTATAGATTTGTGCAAAATAATCCAAATTTTGTTTATGATTTAGTAGAAAAAGGAGTATTATTCCAATCAAATTATGGTAGTATAATTGGACAATATGGTCAAAATGCACAAAAAACATTACAAAAACTTTTAAAAGCAAAATTAATACATTTTTTGGGAAGTGACGCACATAGAGAATATTCTGCATATGATAATATGAAGAAAATTTTAAATGAACTTTCTAAATTTATTACTTATGATGAAATTAATCAATTAACAACAATAAATCCAATGGCAATATTAGAAAACAGAAAAATAGATATACCAACCCCGGAAAGAATAAAAAGCAGTTTTTTAAAAAAATTTTTCTAAAAGGAGGATATTAATGAGAAGATATTTTGGAACAGATGGAATTAGAAGAATTGCTAATACAGAATTGTCACCAGAATTAGTTTATAAAGTAGCAAAGGCAGGAGCATATGTACTTTCAAAGCATACTGATCATACACCTACTATTTTAATAGGAAGAGATACAAGAATTTCTGGAACTTTAATAGAGAGTGCAATGACAGCAGGATTTTTAAGTTATGGAGCTAAAGTTATTAGTTTAGGTGTTATACCTACACCTGGAGTAGCTTATTTAACTAAAAAGTTAAAAGCAGATGCAAGTGTTGTTATATCTGCTTCACATAATACATATGAGTTTAATGGAGTTAAATATTTTAGTAACAAAGGAATGAAAATACCAGATAATATAGAAGAAGAAATTGAAGAAATTATGGATTCTGAAAAGTTAAGTATATTTACAGCAGTTGGTGATAAAATAGGAATATCAGAAGTAAGAACAGATTTGATTGATGAGTATATATACTTTTTTAGAAAAAATTTCGAGGAAGAATTTGAAAAATATAACAATAATGATTTTGTAGTAGCAATAGATACAGCAAATGGTGCTACATCTTGGGTAGCAGATAAAGTATTTACTGTATTAGGAATAAAACATTATATTATAAATAATGAGCCAAATGGAATAAATATTAATAATAATTGTGGTTCAACTCATCTTGATACCTTAAAAAAATATGTTGTAGATCATAAATGTAATTTAGGTATAGCATATGATGGAGATGGAGATAGATGTTTAGCTGTTGATGAAAAAGGAAATGAGATAGATGGAGATAAAATCATGGCTATTATCTCTAAATATATGAAGGAAAAAGGAAAGCTAAATAAGAATACAGTTGTTGCCACAGTGATGAGTAATCTTGGATTAAAAAAATATGCTGAAAAAAATAACATTGATTTAATACAAACCAAAGTTGGAGATAGATATGTTTTGGAAGAAATGCTAAAACATGGATATAATTTAGGAGGAGAGCAATCAGGTCATATAATATTCTTAGATTACAATCCAACTGGTGATGGAATATTAACATCATTAATGCTAATAAGAGTTATGTTAGAAGAAAGAAAAAAAGCATCAGAACTTTGTAGTATAATAGATATATATCCGCAAGTGCTAATAAATGCAAAAGTTTCAGTAGAAAAAAAATATGATTATGAACAAGATAAGGAAATACTAGAAAATATAAAAAAATTAGAAGAAGAGTTTAATGGAAATGGAAGAGTGTTAATAAGACCATCTGGAACTGAGCCACTAGTAAGAGTAATGATAGAAGGAGAAGATTTAGATTATATTACAAAAAGGGCACAAGATTTAGCAAATTTAATTGAACAAAAGTTAAAATAATATAAAAGGAGGGGAACAAAGGATATGCCAATGATAAATTTTTCAAATCCAATAGCAGTTTTAATAGCAGTTGTATTATTTGTTTTAGTTTTAATTTTAGCACGTAGCTTAAAAAAGAGTTATCCTACTATAATTATGTTAGGAGTGTGTGTTATATTGCTTATAGCTCATACAGTAGAATTTGTGTTATTTGCTAATACCGAGTATATTAAACAAATAGTATATTCTATAACAGTTGATTTTATATTTGTATTTATGTCATTCTTTTCATATTTATGGGTAGATGATATAGAGTCAAAAGAGTTTAAAAGAAAAAGTATAGATAATAGTTTAGATTGGTTTTGGTCTAAGGTATAATTTTAAATTACATTCTAGGAAATAATATTTCCTAGAATGTAATCAATAAAAAAGATATTATAAAAGGAAGAATGTAGAAATGAAAGGAAAATTATTTGTAATAGATGGAACTGATGGAAGTGGCAAACAAACTCAATTTCAAAGATTAGCTAAGAGATTAGAAAGCGAAGGAATAGAATATAGAACTGTTAGTTTTCCAAATTATGATAGCCAGTCATCATCTTTAGTAAAAATGTATTTAAGTGGAGAATTTGGAACTAATGCACAAGAAATAAGTCCATATATTGCATCTACTTTTTACGCAGTGGATAGATATGCTACATTTAAAAAAGATTATCAAGAATACTATAATAATGGAGGGATAATATTAGCAGATAGATATACAACTGCTAATATGGTGCATCAAGCAGGAAAAATAAAAGATAAACAAGAAAGAGAAAAATTTTTAAACTGGCTGTTTGATTTAGAATTTAATCTATATGGTTTACCAATACCTACAGAAGTATTTTTTCTAAAAATGCCAGTAAAAATTAGTGAAAAATTAATGTTAAATCGTGAAAATAAATTTTCAAAAACTACCAAGAAAGATATACATGAAATTAATGAAAAACATTTACAAGATTCATATGATACAGCATGTGAATTAGCAAAAGAGTATAATTGGTTTACTATAGAATGTATTAAAAATGGAAAAATAAGAACTATAGATGATATACATGAGGAAATTTATTTAGAAGTAAAAAAATATTTGTAATATGTAAATGAAAGGAATGAAAATTAATATGAAAATAGGTATTGTAGGATTACCTAATGTTGGGAAAAGTACATTGTTTAATAGTATAACAAATGCGGGAGCTGAGTGTGCCAATTATCCATTTTGTACAATAGAACCCAATGTTGGTATAGTACCTGTACCAGATGAAAGACTAGAAAAACTTAATCAGATGTACAAGCCTCAGAAGGTAACTCATGCAGTAATTGAGTTTGTAGATATAGCAGGTTTGGTGAAAGGAGCAAGCAAAGGTGAAGGTTTAGGAAATAAATTTTTATCACATATTCGTGAGGTAGATGCTATATGCCAAGTAGTAAGATGTTTTGATGATAATAATATTGTTCATGTTGATGGAAGTATTAATCCATTAAGAGACATTGAAACAATTAATTTAGAGCTTATATTTTCCGATATTGAAACAATAGATAAAAGATTAGAAAAAGCTAAAAAGGGTTTAAAATCAGACAAAAAATATCAAGCTGAAATGAATGTTTTGGAAAAAATTAAAAGAGCCTTAGAAGAAGGAAAATGTGCAAGAACAGTATCGCTAAATGATGATGAAAAAGAATTAATAAAAGATGCATTTTTACTTACAATAAAACCTAGTTTATATATTGCCAATATTTCAGAAAATGATATAGGAAAGCCTGATAATGAGTATGTGAAGATAGTTAAAAAATATGCAGAATCAGAAGGTACACAAGCAATACCTTTATGTGTAAAAATAGAGGAAGAGCTTTCTGGATTAGATAGAACAGATAAAAAAGAAATGTTAGAAGCAATGGGATTAAAAGAATCTGGATTAGATAAAGTTGTAAAAGTAAGTTATGATTTATTAGGTTTAATGTCTTTTTTAACTGCAGGGGAGCCAGAAGTTAGGGCATGGACAATAAAGAAAGGAACAAAAGCACCAGAAGCAGCAGGTAAAATACATTCAGATATCCAAAGAGGTTTTATAAAAGCTGAAATAGTATCATATGAAGATTTGATAAGAGAAGGTTCTATAAATGCTGTTAAAGAAAAAGGGTTATTAAGAATGGAAGGAAAAGATTATATTATGCAAGATGGCGATATTGTACTATTTAGATTTAATGTATAATATTAAAAAAATTTTATGTCAAAAAATAAAAAAATACTTGACTATACTAAAAAAGAATAGTAAAATAAAAATAATGATTGATTATTAGTATATTCTAGTAAAAATTAGGGATACTAATACAAAAGAAGATAAAATAAAAAGGAGAAATGACAATGAAACAAAATGGAACAAAAAAATTATCTATTATAGTAATGCTTATAGCTATAGTTGTGTTATTAGCAGATAATGTATCAGCAACTGATTTAAATAGGTTACAATTAACTCCTACAAATCAAACATCAAATACAACAACAAACACAGCTAATACAACAGCTAATACAACAACAAATACAACAAGAAATACTGTGACTCCTACACTTAATCAAAATAGAGTGACAAATAATGCAGGAAGTTCATATAATAATCAAAATTTACCACAAACAGGTGTTGTAGATGATATAGCTGTTACAGCTTTAGTTGCTATTTGTACAGTATTTGCAATATTCACTTACAAGAAAATTAGAGATTATAAAAATTTATAATAAACTGATTAATATACTATAACAAATCGAAAAGCCAAAATAATTACTTTGGCTTTTCGATTTGTTATATAATAGGAAAGTTATCCTTTCCTATTGTATAAAAGTCGCTACGCTCTAATGACTGCACACAATTTTAGTTGTGTAACATTCATCATTCATTTATGTTTTCAGCTTGTATGACTAACCTTTTTCCATTTACATTATTACATGTTATTAATGTTATTATTATTTTTCCATTAGTATTTTGATCTGTACAAGATGTATCTGTAGTTGAAACTTCATATTTTTTAAAAACAGAATAAGTGTTTGTATTATTATATATATCTGATACATATATATAATCACCTATATTAAGTTTATATAAATTACTAAAAAATTTATTATCTACATAATTATGACCAGCAATGCATAAATTACCAATTTCACCAGGAAGTGGTCCTGCGAATCTACATGGAGATATTTTCAATAATTCTTCTGTAGTATTTGAAAATATAGGATAATCTATATTTATATTTGGAATATCAATAAATCCTATTATAGTATCATATTCATTAGAATATTCAATATTTGAAAAAGAATAATTAGGATTTGAAAGGTTTGAATATAATGATATTATACTGTAATTATCTGAAATTTCATGAGATAGTTTTTCCTTTTGATTTGCATCATAATTTGAAATAAAAAAATATACTATAAAGAATATTGATGCTATACTAAAAATAAAACATAATAATTTTAATAAATTTTTTTTGCTAGAAAACAACAAGATTTTATTTACATTATTTTTATGAACTATATTATTATTATAATTATCAGATTTGTTTTCAATATTTTCATTTCCGAGAATTTGATTCATAAATACCTCCAAATAATATTCTTTACATAAATAAAAAAAATATGTAAAAATATTAAGAAAAAATTTAAAAAATACTCCAAATTTATTTATTTTTATGATAGAATAGATGAAGAAAAAATATAGTTTAAGGAGAGTGTTCAAATTGTCAAAACCCAAGTATAAAAGAGTATTATTAAAACTAAGTGGAGAGGCTATAGCGGGAGATAAAAAAACGGGAGTAGATGCTGAAGTTCTAGGAGCAATATGTGATCAAATAAAAAAAGTTATAGAAGCAGGAGTACAAGTTGCTATTGTTATAGGTGGAGGAAATTTCTGGCGAGGAAGATATGGACATCAAATGGAAAGAACTACTTCAGACTATATGGGAATGTTAGCAACTGCAATGAATGGACTAGCACTTCAAGATGCTTTAGAATCAAGAGGATTATATACTAGATTACAAACAGCAATTGAGATGAGAGAAATTGCAGAACCTTATATAAAAAGAAAAGCAATAAAACATTTGGAAAAAGGTAGAGTTGTAATATTTTCTTGTGGTACTGGTAATCCATATTTTACAACAGATACAGGTGCAGCTTTAAGAGCTGCTGAAATAGATGCTGATATTATATTATTAGCTAAAACAATAGATGGAGTATATTCAGCAGATCCTAAAATAGACAAAAATGCAAAAAAATATGATGAAATTACATATTTAGATATATTAAATCAAAATTTGAAAGTTATGGATGCAACAGCTACTTCATTATGTATGGATAATAAGATTCCATTACTTGTGTTTGGAATAGATAATCCTGAAAATATTGTGAGAGCTGTTATGGGGGACAAAATTGGCACAATAGTTTCTTAGACAAATAATTGATTTTTGGCGTTGTTAAGCTTCGCATCGAAAATCCTCAATGTACACAAAGTACACCTCCGGTTTTCTCGCTCGCTTGCCTAGCCAAAATCTCAATTCTTTGTCTAAGAAAAACGTAGGAACAAATAATTGATTTTTGGCATGGTGGCAAATTCGCATCGAAAATCCTCAATGTACACAAAGTACACCTCCGGTTTTCTCGCTCGCTTGCCTAGCCAAAATCTCAATT
>CALXJJ010000003.1 GCA_944388605.1 uncultured Clostridia bacterium | reverse complement strand
CAGATATAGAAGAAGGAGCAATAACATTTGAAAATTTAACATGGAGTAATAAACAAGCAAGTATAACAATAAAAACAGATACAGATTATATAATAGAATACCAAATAAATAGTACAAATGGAACATGGACAAGAGGAAGTAAAATAAGTACAATAGCAAATGGATTACACCATGGGGATATAGTATATGCAAGATTAACAGATGGAACAAATTCAGGAGATTATACAACATATAATGTAGTAGATAGTATAGCGCCAATAATAAATAGTTTTACAGTAGAAAATGTAACAGAAAATAGTATAACAGTAAGTGTAAATGCAGAAGATAACCAAAGTGGACTAGCAGTAATTGGAACGTATGCATATTATAAAGATGGAAACTTAAATGGAACTAGTACAAGTAGTACTTACACATATAATAATTTGACACCAGGAACAAATTATCAATTAAAAGTTGTAGTAAAAGATGAAGCTGGAAAAACATCTGAAAGAAGTACAAAACAAACAACTTCAGAGATTCAACCAGGAGAATGGAACGGAAAAATAAATACACCAAAACTAACAGAGGGTATGATACCAGTAAGATATGATACAAACAAGAATTCGTGGGTAATAAGTAGTACAAAAGATCCAGAATGGTATAATTACGTAGATCAAAAATCAGGAGTAGACCAAACAAGTTATTGGGCAAATGCAATGTTAAGTGATGGAAAATATAAATATAGTGAAAGTGTAAGTTCAAATGTAGTAGATAGTAGTGGAAAAGCGATAGCAGTGGGAACTGCCATACAAGATACAGATATGGGAAGTATGTTTGTATGGATACCAAGATATGCGTATGCAATAACAAGCAATTATCATAATAGTGGAAGAGAAATATCAGGTACAGTCAAAATAGCATTTTTAGAAGGTACTAAAACATATAATACAGGAAGTAAAATAAATTACACATACCAAGGAACAAGTGGAACGGTTACACTATCAAATAAAACAGGACAAGGAAATTGGAATGAACATCCAGCATTTAATTTTGGAGGAAAAATTATAAGTGGAATATGGGTAGCAAAATATGAAACAAGTTATAGTAATGCAGGAACAGATGTAGATCATATAGGATTAGGTAATATAAAAATACAGCCAAATGTTATATCAATAAGGGAATTTACAGTAGATAGTGCATTTTTAAAATGCCAAGAACTAAATAGTGCTTCAAAAGCAAGTGTTTACGGAATAAGCTCAAATAAAAATATAATTGATCCACATTTAATGAAAAATAGTGAATGGGGAGCGGTAGCATATTTAACACAAAGTAGCTATGGAAGAAACGGAAATGAAATAGCTATAAATAGTTCATATATTACTGGTCAATCTGGTGGTACTCCAGACGCAGGAGGATATCCAATATATGAGTATATAACTCCAGAAGGACAGAAAGCGAGTACAACAGGGAACGTGTCAGGAATATATGATATGAATGGAGGATTATATGAATATGTGGCTGCATATGTAGAAGGAGATAGCCAACTAAATATATATTCTACATTAAAAGGAGCAGATTCAAAATATAAAGATGTATATACTAGAGGAAGTGAAGATGAAAAAGATGGACATTATACAGTAAATTCTAAAGTATATGGAGATGCATCATATGAAGTTTCTAAAGGAGATAGTCCAAATGCTTGGCATTATGATGATTTTCATTTTCCATCTTATAGTAAAAAGCCATTCTTTTGTAGGGGTGGACGTTATGATGGAGAAGAAGGATCTGGAATATTTAATTTAGAGTCAGATAATGGAGAAGGAGGAAAATATATTTCATTTAGACCTACACTTGTAGTTCCTTAAAATAATTCATTATATAGGAAATTGCTATTTGTTGAAAGAAAATAAATAAATATAATTTAATATTTACTAAAGTGTTACATTATTTATTCTAATGTGACACTTTAGTAATAAAATGCAAAAAGTACTTGACAAATATGAGAAAATGGTGTAAAGTATAATAGCATTACAAAGGAGGGTATTGAGGTGGAAGAAAAAATAGAAATCAGTATCCTATGCCAGATTTATGGTAAATTATTGACAGAAAAACAGTTAGAAATCTTAGATGATTATTATAATAATGATTTATCTTTGTCTGAAATAGCAGAAAATAATAACATAACTAGACAAGCTGTGAAAGATACTATAACAAAAGCGAAAAACAAGTTATTTGAATATGAAAGTAAATTGAACATAGAAAAAGAAAATGAAAAAAGAAAACAAAATAAAAATAGGATTATTAAACTATTAAAAGAAAATAAAGTACAACAAGGAGATATAGATAAAATTATAAGTTTAATAGAATGAGGGGGAAGATATAAATGGCTTTTGAAGGATTATCTTCTAAACTTCAAGAATTTACAAGAAAATTAAAAGGTAAAGCAAGAATTACAGAATCAGATTTAAAAGAAATGTTAAGAGAAGTAAAACTTGCACTATTAGAAGCAGATGTAAACTATAAAATAGTAAAAGAATTTATAGCAACTATACAAGAAAAAGCACTTGGTCAAGATGTTATGAAATCTTTAACACCTGGTCAGCAGGTTGTAAAAATAGTAAAAGATGAATTGGTTGAATTGTTAGGTGGAACAGAAAGTAAGATCAATTTTACACCAAATCCACCAACAATAATTATGTTAATAGGTTTACAAGGCTCACGGTAAAACTACTACAGCAGGTAAGCTTGCCAATATTTTAAGAAAACAAGGCAAAAAACCATTACTTGTTGCATGTGATGTATATAGACCAGCAGCTATAAAACAATTGCAAATAGTTGGAGCACAATTAAATATACCGGTATATGCAAATGAGCAATCAAAAGATGTTGTTTTAATTGCAAGACAATCAATATCTGAAGCTATGAGTAAACTTAATGATGTTGTTATATTAGATACAGCAGGTCGTTTACAAATAGATGAAAAATTGATGCAAGAATTAAAAAATATTAAGTCAAATGTAAGACCACATGAAATACTTCTAATAGTAGATTCAATGACTGGTCAGGATGCTGTAAATGTGGCAGTAGCATTTAATGAAAATATAGGAATAGATGGTGTTATATTAACTAAATTAGATGGAGATACTCGTGGAGGTGCAGCATTATCAGTTAAAAAAGTAACAGGAAGACCAATTAAATATATAACAACAGGAGAAAAACTAAGTGATATAGAGGAATTTCATCCAGATAGAATGGCATCAAGAATTTTGGGCATGGGTGATGTACTTTCAATAATAGAAAAAGCAGAAGAAAATTTTGATATAGAAGAAGCAGAAAAATTACAAGAGCAATTGAAAAAGAAAGAATTTGACTTAAATGATTATTTATCACAATTGAGGCAAGTAAAAAAAATGGGTTCTTTTTCTTCAATATTGAAAATGTTGCCAGGTATGGGGAATATTAAAGATTTAAAAGTAGATGATAAAGAATTTATAAAAATAGAAGCTATGATTTGTTCAATGTCAGATGAAGAAAGAAGAAATCCTAAAATATTAAATGGGAGTAGAAGAGTTAGAATTGCAAAAGGAAGTGGAACTACAGTTCAAGATATAAATAAATTTATGAAAACCTTTGAAATGACTCAAAAAATGATGAAAAAATTCAAAAATCCAAAAGGAATGAAAAATATAATGAAAAATTTAAATCCAGAAGATTTAAAGGATTTAAAAAATATGAAAATGTAAAAAATTGTATATATTTGTAGGAGGTGAAATTATGGTAAAGATTAGATTACAAAGAGTAGGCAAGAAAAAAGCACCATTCTATCATATTGTAGTAGCTGATTCAAGAAGCCCAAGAGATGGAAAGATAATCGAAAAAATAGGAACTTTTGATCCAATGACAGAGCCATCTACAATAGTATTGGACAAAGAAAAAGTACAAAAATGGATAGATAATGGAGCAAAACCAACAGATACTGTAAAAGATTTGATAAATAAAGTAAAATAATGGAGGGAAACGAAATGAAAGAAGTATTAGAAACAATAATATTAAACTTAGTAGAAAATAAAGAGGCAGTTTCTATAAATGAACTAAATGGAGAAAAATCAATAGTTTTTGAAGTAAAAGTAGCAGAAGACGAAATGGGAAAAATAATAGGTAGACAAGGAAAAGTAGCGAAATCTATTAGAACTTTAATGAAAGCAATTGCAGGAAAAGAAAATAAAAGAATTAGTATAGAATTTATAGGATAGTGTTATGTTACAATATTTAGAAATAGGTCAAATAGTAAATACATTTGGAATAAAAGGAGAACTCAAAATAAATCCTTTTACTGATGATATTAATAGGTTTGATGAATTAAAAAGTATTTTTGTAGTTAAGAATAAAGAACTAATTCCATATGAAATTGAAACAGTTAGGTATCATAAAAATATGGTTATCCTAAAATTAAAAGGAATAAATAGCATGAACGAAGCAGAAAAATTAAAAGGATTATATATAAAAATTGACAGAAAATATGCTAAAAAACTTCCAAAAGGTACATATTTTATAGCAGATCTAATTGGATTAGAAGTATATGATGAGAATAGTAATTTGTTAGGAAGTATTGATGATATTTATAATACAGGTGCAAATGATATTTATGTTGTAAAAAATAACTTAGGCAAACAAATTCTTTTACCTGGAATACCACAAGTTATAAAAAAAGTAGATTTAGAAAATAAAAAAATTGTTGTTCACTTATTAAATGGATTAATATAAATATTATTGGAGGTTAATATGAAGTTTGATATACTTACACTTTTTCCAGAAATGTTTGAACCAATAAAACAAAGTATTATTGGAAGAGCAATAAAAAATAATATTATAGATATTAATCTAATTAATATAAGAGACTTTTCAAGGGATAAACATAAAAAAGTTGACGATACACCATATGGTGGTGGAGCAGGGATGATAATAAGACCTGATGTTGTATATGATGCATATCAATCTATAAAAGATAAAAATGCAAGAGTTATATATATGTCACCACAAGGAAAAGTTTTGAAACAAGAAAAGGTTAAAGAATTAAGTGAACATAAACATTTAATACTTCTTTGCGGTCATTATGAAGGAATAGACCAGAGGGTAATAGATGAAATTGTAGATGAAGAAATATCTATAGGGGACTATGTATTAACTGGAGGAGAAATACCAGCAATGGTATTAATAGATTCTGTTAGTAGATATGTAGAAGGAGTTTTGAAAAAGGAATCCATTGAATGTGAATCTTTTTCAAGAGATCTTTTAGAATATCCTCAATATACTAGACCAGAAATTTTTTTAGATAAAAAAGTTCCAGAAATCTTATTATCAGGTCATCACGATAATATACGCAAATGGAGAGAAAAAATGCAAGAAGAAATTACAAATAAAAAGAGACCAGATTTAATTAAAGGTCTAAAAAATTAGGAAAGGAGAATATCGATGGATATAATAAAATCAATAGAACATGAACAATTGAAAAATAAAATTCCAGACCTTAAAGTTGGTGATACAGTAAGAGTACACCAAAGAATTAAGGAAGGAAATAGAGAAAGAATCCAAGTATTCGAAGGAATTATTATAAAGAAACAAGGTGGAGGACTAAACAGTACATTCACAGTAAGAAGAATTTCATATGGTGTAGGAGTAGAAAAAACATTTCTAATTCACTCACCATTAGTGGAAAAGGTAGAAGTAGTAAGAGTAGGAAAAGCAAGACGTGCTAAATTATACTATTTAAGAGATAGGGTAGGTAAATCTGCAAAAACTAAAGAGGCTATTGGTGCAAGAATTGAAACTAAGGAAATTAATGTTAAAGAAGATTTAACAGAAGTACCAGTTGAATCTGCAGAAGAAGAAGCACCAGCAGTTGAAACAGAGCAACCTGTGGTAGAAGAAGCAGTTGATACAGTTACAGAAGAGCCAACAACAGAAGTTAAAGAATAAAAATGATTTAAACAAGAGTAATAGTATCTCCCAGAATAGGGGGATATTTCTTTTATAGCATAACTGAAAATTGTAAAAAATTATTGACAAATAATGACAAATAAATTAGAATATATAGTATAAATTAAAAGGAGGAATAAATATGGGAGTAGCATCATTAGTATTAGGAATAATCTCTATTATAATAGGTTTTATACCATTTTGTGGAGCAATAGCATTATTACCAGCAATAATAGGGTTAATATTAGGAATTGTAGATGTAGTAAAAAAGAGTAAATCAGGTGAATCGAAGGGAATGTCAATAGCAGGGATAGTTTTGTCTGCAATTGCAATTGTTGTTATTATATTCTGGGTATTTGTTGTAGCAGCAGGAGCAACAACTTATTCACAAGTATTAAATGCAGTTTATGATAATTATGTTTATGATAACTCATTATACTATTAAAAATAAAAATTACATATATGTTAGCATAGTTTGCTTAATGTTAGCTATATATGTAATTTTTTTTCCTTTGATTTCAAATACAATTCAAAAAATATTTCCTAGTTTTGGAGTATGTCCATATTTAACTATAACAGGAAAACCATGCCCACTTTGTGGGGGAACTAGGTATATAGCAAATTTAGGCAATGTATTTAATGATATAACATACTTATTTAATCCTTTTGGTGGAATAATATTAGGAGTAATATTTGAAGTAATATTCAGATTATGGATATTACTATTTAATAAAAATAATAAAAAAGTAATAACATTTGATATTATATATCATATAATAGTAATTACAATTTTTATTTTTTATGAAATATTATATATAGCATTACAGAATTTTCATAGTTAAAACATTGATTTTGAAATTATATTGTGATAAAATAATAGAACAAATCGGAAAGCCTTAAAATTTGTAATTACTTTACTATTTTCTTAGGCTTTCCGTAAATTAAGCAGAAAGAAGTACAATAATGGAAGTAAAAAGAGAAAATATTAGAAATTTTAGTATAATTGCACATATTGACCATGGAAAATCAACATTAGCAGATAGACTAATTGAGAGTACTGGAGTACTTTCAAAAAGGGAAATGGAAAATCAAGTTTTAGACAATATGGATATAGAAAAAGAAAGAGGAATAACAATAAAGTCTCAAGCTGTTAGAATGAAATATGTAGCAAAAGATGGAAATGAATATATATTAAATTTAATAGATACACCAGGACATGTTGATTTTAATTACGAAGTATCAAGAAGCTTAGCAGCATGTGATGGTGCTCTTTTAGTGGTGGATAGTAGTCAAGGAGTAGAAGCACAAACTCTTGCAAATGTATATTTAGCATTGGACAATAATTTGGAAATATTACCAGTAATAAATAAAGTAGATTTACCAAGTGCTAGACCTGATGAAGTAAAAAATGAAATAGAAGATATAATAGGAATACCAGCACAAGATGCACCATGTATATCAGCAAAAACAGGACTAAATGTAGATCAGGTTTTAGAAAGAATTATAAAAGATTTACCAGCGCCAAAAGGAGACGAAAATGCTAGTTTAAAATGCCTAATATTTGATTCTTTATATGATAATTATAAGGGAGCAATAGCATATGTTAGAGTAAAAGATGGCAGGGTTAAAGTCGGAGATGAAATAGAGTTAATGTCTACTAATAAAACATTTGTAGTTACAGAAGTAGGATATTTCGAACCAGGTATGTATTTGCCTACAGAAGAATTAGAAGCAGGAGAAGTTGGTTATATTGCAGCAAGTATAAAGAATTTATCAGATATTAGAGTAGGGGATACAATTACTACAAAGCAGAATCCAGCAATTGAAGCATTACCAGGATATAAAAAAGTAAACCCAATGGTATATTGTGGATTGTATCCAATTGATGGAAGTGATTATGAAAATTTAAAAATAGCATTAGAAAAGTTAAAACTAAATGATGCATCATTAGAGTATGAACCAGAAACATCAACTGCATTAGGTTTTGGATTTAGATGTGGATTTTTAGGACTATTACATTTAGAAATAATTGAGGAAAGATTAGATCGAGAATATGATTTAAGTTTAATTACGACATCACCATCAGTAATATATAAAGTGCATAAAACAGATGGAGAAATAATAGAGTTATACAATCCATCTGACTTGCCAGAAATTTCTGAAATATCATATATAGAAGAACCATTTGTAAATGCGGAAATACTTACACCTAAAGAATATGTTGGAAATATAATGGATATATGTCAAAATAGACGAGGAATCTATTTGGATATGAAATATTTAGATACAAATAGGGTAATGCTTTTATATGAAATGCCATTAAATGAAATAATATATGATTTTTTTGATAAATTGAAATCAAGGACAAAAGGTTATGCATCATTTGACTATGAATTTAAAGAATATAGAAGATCAGAACTTGTAAAATTAGATATTAAAGTTAATGGAGAAGGAGTAGATGCACTAAGTTTTATAGTACATAAGAGTACAAGTTACGAAAGAGGAAGAAAAATGGTTGAAAAATTAAAAGAAGAGATACCTAGGCAATTGTTTGTAATTCCAATACAAGCTGTTATAGGTGGAAAAGTAATAGCAAGAGAAACAATATCTGCAATGAGAAAAGATGTACTAGCAAAATGTTATGGAGGAGATGTTTCTAGGAAAAAGAAATTACTTGAAAAACAAAAAAGAGGGAAAAAGAAAATGAGGGAAATAGGAAATGTAGAAATACCACAAGAAGCATTTTTGTCAGTATTAAAATTAGATGATGAATAAAAGTATATTTGTGAACTATACAAATATTAACTTTTAGGCTGAATAGTAATACAATAGCTATCATCTCCAAGATTTTAATGAATTTTGAAACAGCTAATATTAACCTCTATCATTTGTGGTAATTAATAGGGGTTGTTTAATAAATTTTTGTTAGAGCAAATTAGCTCGAATGGAGGTTAGTTTGAAAAAGGAGAATAAAAATATTGAATTTGAGGATCATGTAGAAGGTAGAAATTCAGTATTAGAATTGTTAGACAGTGGAAAAGATATAAATAAGATTTATATAACTAAAGGAGAAAAACATGGTTCAATAAATAAAATAATACAAAAAGCAAAAGATAAGAAAGTTATAATAATAGAAAAAGATAGAAGGCAAATGGATAAAATAGCAGAAAATACTAATTATCAAGGAGTAATTGCTATAGTTCCACCTTATGAATATTGTGATGTTGAGGATATATTAAAAGTTGCAAAAGAAAGAAATGAGATACCATTTATACTAATATTAGATGGTATAGAAGATCCGCATAATTTAGGATCAATTATAAGAACTGCAGAAACAGCGGGAGTTCATGGAATTATAATACCAAAAAGGAGATCAGCAAGTGTAAATAGTACAGTAAATAAAACTTCAGCAGGTGCAGTAGAATATATGAAAATAGCACGAGTAACAAATATTTCTGATACAATAGAAATGATAAAAAAAGAAGGACTTTGGATAATTGGAACAGATATAAATACTAATACATGTTATGACAAACAAGATTATAATATGCCAATAGCAATAGTTATAGGAAATGAAGGAAGAGGAATATCAAATAGAGTAAAAAATAATTGTGACTTCTTAGTAAAAATACCTATGAATGGGAAGATAACATCACTAAATGCATCAGTATCAGCAGGAATAATAATGTATAAAGTTGTAGAGGCAAGGAGAGGCAAGAAATTATAAAAAAAGGGTTGATTTTTACTAATATTGGTAGTATAATATGTATAGCAATTTAATAGAAACACAAGAGAGTGGGAAAATCCCACTCTTAACTTTTAAGTTGTAGTTAGAAAAAATTATATATAGTATGTAAAAGTTCTGTAATTAATAAGAAATCTCAAGTAAGGAGGAAAAAATTGTCAAATATAGAAGATAAAGTAGAAAAATTAATAAAACCTATAATCGAAAGCCTTGGATATGAACTTTATGATTGTATATATTTGAAAGAAGGAAAAGATTACTTCCTTAGGATATATATTGATAATAAAACAGGTATAAGTTTAGAAGATTGCGAAAAAGTAAACAATGGTATAAATGATATTCTAGATGATGCGAATTATATAAAAGAACAATATTTTTTAGAAGTATCATCACCAGGAATTGAAAGAATACTAAGGAAAGATAAACATTTAAAAGATAATATTGGAAGTGAAATACAAATCAATTTGTTTAAGCCAGTAAATGAAAGGAAACAGATAAATGGCATACTTAAGGGATTTACTGAAAATAATATAGTAATTAAATGTAAAGATAGAGAAATCATTTTAGAAAGGAATAATATATCACTTATAAAGTTGAAATATGATTGGTAAAAGAAGGGAATGATGAAAAAATGAAAAAAAAGGAAAATAAGGTGACTAGCAAGTTAATAAATTATAAAGAATTAATTGAAGCAATTGATGATTTAGAAAAAGAAAACGGTGTTGATAAAGAAGAAATGTTACAAACCATAGAAACAGCACTGATTACAGCATATAAAAGAAATTTTGATTCTACAGCAGATAATGTAAAAGTTGTAATGGATAGAGGAACAGGTGAGATACATGTTTATGCTGAAAAAGAAGTTGTAGATGAATTGACAGATGAAAAAGTACAAATTTCTTTAAAAGAAGCAAAAGAAATAGATAAAAAATATGAAGTTGGAGATATTGTTCAAATAGAAATAATACCAAGGGATTTTGGAAGAATTGCTGCAGGAACAGCTAAACAAGTTATTATACAAAAAATAAGAGAAGCTTCAAGAAATTTTCTATATAATGAATTTAATGAAAGAAAAGGTGAAATAGTTTCTGGTATTGTACAAAAAGCAGATGGTAATATAGTGGTAATAGATTTAGGGAGACTAGAAGGAATAATGCCTCAGAAAGAACAAATGCCAACAGAAAAATATCATGTAAATGATAAAATAAGAGCATATGTATTAGATGTAGAAAAAGGACTTAAAGGTTCACCACAAGTTATGGTATCAAGAACTGCAAATGATTTTGTAAGGAAATTATTTGAATTGGAAATACCAGAAATTTATGAAGGTGTAATTGAAATAAAGAGTATAGCAAGAGATCCAGGATATAGAAGTAAAGTAGCAGTTTATTCACCAGATGAAAATATAGATCCTGTAGGTTCATGTGTTGGGCAAAAAGGAATAAGAATACAAAATATTATAAATGAATTATCAGGAGAAAAAATAGATGTAATAGAGTGGAATAGTGATCCTAGTATATATATATCAGAAGCATTACTTCCAGCAAAGGTTCTAGCAGTAGATATTAAAGAAAATGAAAAATTTGCACAAGTAATAGTTCCAGATGACCAATTATCTTTAGCAATTGGTAAATCAGGACAAAATGCAAGACTAGCTGCAAAATTAACTAATTGGAAAATTGATATTAAAAGTGAAACTCAATTTAGAAAATTATTAGAAGAAAGAAAAAATAATTCTGAAGACAAACTTGAAGAAGAATAATAATTAAGGGGAGTGAAAAGCTTGAGAAAAATACCTCAAAGAACATGTATAGGGTGCAATGAAAAAAAAGATAAAAAAGATTTAATAAGGATTGTAAAAAATAAAGAAAGCCAAATTTTTATAGATAGAACAGGTAAAGCTAATGGAAGAGGAGCATATATTTGCGATAATGTAGAATGTTTAGAAAAAGCAATTAAAACAAAAAGATTGGAACGAACTTTTGAAACTAAAATAAGTGAAGAAATATATGAAAATTTGAGAGGTGTAATAATTGACAAATAAAGTATTAGGAATGATGGGATTAGCTACAAAAGCAGGTAAGATTGTATTTGGATATGAAGCATGCAAACAATATATAAGTAAAAAGAAAATATATCTTTTAATAATAGCTAAAGATGCATCAGAAAAGACTAAGTCAAATATCAAGTTTTTATGTAATATAAATAATGTTCAATATATTGAGTATTCTAATATGGAAGAAATAAGTTTATCAATAGGAAAGAAAAATAAGAAAATGGTGGGAATTACAGATGTTAATTTTTCAAGAAAAATACAAGAATTAATTAGTGGGGGTGAAGTTATTGGGTAAGATTAAAATACATGAAATAGCGAAAGAATTAGGCTTAACCAGTAAAGAAATATTAGAAAAAGCACAAGAATTAGGTTTTGAGGTAAAAAGCCATTTAAGTGGTGTAGAAGAAGAGCAAGCAAACCAAATAAGAAAATTATATAAAAATATTGGAAAAGTAAAAGAAGAAGAACCTAAGAAGAAAAAAGAAATAAAAAAAGAAGCGCCAGTTATAATTCGTAGAGAAGTAATTATTGCTGATGAGAATAAACAAGAAGAAAAGAAACAACAAGAAAACAAAAGAAGAGAAAATGTAGGTTTTGTAGAGAGAAGTAAAAATAAAGATTTCAATATAGTTTATAGAAATAGGACAGCAAAACCACTAACAGTTGACGAACTATTTGGAATAAATAAAAAAGATGAGAAAGAGGATAAAGTGAAAATTAATAAAAATGAACTAAAAGAAGTAAAAGCAGAAGATGAAATAAAGAATAGTATAGAAGAAAATAAAAAAGAAGTGGAAAAGCAAGAAGTTGAGAAAAAAGAAAATAAACTAGTTAATAACAGAAATAATAATCAAAATAATGGATATAATAATAATAATAGGTTTAACAAAAATCAAAGTAATCAAAATAAGAGCCGTTATAATAATTACCAAAATAATCAACAAAATGGGCAAAAAAATAATTTCCATAAAAATAATCAAAATCAAGGGTATAATAGAAATAGACAAGATAATAATCAAAATGGACAACGCAATTTTAATAGAAATAATAACTATGGAAATAATAAAAATGGATATAGTAAAAATAGACCATTAGATGAAAAAGGAATAGACAAAAATATAAAGAATATAATGTCTGCAGATATGCCAGAAAGAGAAAATCAAAGAGATTTTAGTACAAGAGCTATAGATAAAGAAAAAAATAATAGGATGTATGAAGAAAAGGCAAAGAAAACTAATAGAGGCAGAAAAAACGGAAGATTTGATGAAGTAGATGAAGGAAAACTAAAAAATTTGAAACAAGTAGATAAATTGTCACATATGTTTGATGATCAAGAAGGTGGAATGTTAGATTATTATGATTTGACAACAGAAAGAGGAAGACGTTCTAAGAAAAAGCAAAAAAATAATGAAGAAAGAAACAAACAAAAAATATTTAAATTAACTGAAATAACCATACCAGAAACTATAACAGTAAAAGATTTAGCAACAGAATTGAAAAAGACTAGCAGTGAAGTAATAAAAAAATTATTAGGATATGGAGTAATGGCTACTATAAATAATGAAATAGATTTTGATACAGCATTTTTAGTAGCAGAGGAATTTGGAGTTACAGCACACAAAAAAGAGGTTGTAAAAGAAGAAGATATATTGTTTGATGAATCTGAAGATAAAGAGGAAGAATTAGTTGCTAGACCACCAGTAGTAGTAGTAATGGGGCATGTTGACCATGGTAAGACTTCACTTCTTGATGCAGTAAGAAGTACAAATGTAATAGAAGGAGAAGCAGGAGGTATTACACAACATATTGGTGCATATAAAGTAAATGTAAATGGAAGAGAAATAACATTTTTAGATACTCCTGGACATGAAGCATTTACATCAATGAGAGCAAGAGGAGCACAAATAACAGATATTGCTATTTTAGTTGTAGCAGCAGATGATGGTGTTATGCCACAAACAGTAGAAGCTATAAATCATGCAAAAGCAGCAGAAATACCAATAATAGTAGCAGTGAATAAAATAGATCTCCCAGGAGCAGATGTAGAAAAAATAAAACAAGAATTAATGAAATATGATTTAGTTCCAGAAGAATGGGGAGGAGATACTATATTTGTTCCAATTTCTGCTAAAAAACATATTAATATAGAAAATTTATTAGAAATGGTACTATTAGTAGCAGATATGCAAGATTTAAAAGTAAATCCAAATAAGCAAGCAAAAGGTGTTGTAATAGAAGCAAGACTTGACAAATCAAGAGGACCAATTGCATCAATGTTAGTTCAAAGAGGAAAATTAGATGTAGGAGATACAATAGTAGTAGGGTCTGCAATTGGTAGAATAAGAGCTATGAAAAATGATAAGGGTCAAAAAGTAAAAAGTGCAGGTCCATCGACTCCAGTTGAAATTATGGGATTAACAGAAGTGCCAGAAGCAGGAGATACATTCTATGAAGTAAAGAATGAAAAAATGGCAAAACATCTAATAGAAAGAAGAAAAAGAACTCAAAGAGAGAAATCAATAAATAATATAAATAAAGTTACATTAGATAATCTATTTAGTCAAATGGAACAAGGAAATATTAAACAATTAAATATTATAGTTAAAGCAGATGTACAAGGAACAGCAGAAGCTTTAAAACAATCTATTGAAAAATTATCAGATGAATCAGTAAGAGTAAAAGTAATACATGCAGCTGTAGGGGCAGTAAATGAGTCTGATGTAAATTTGGCAAATGTTGCAAATGCAATAATATTAGCATTTAATGTAAGACCTGTTTCAATAGCTAAAGAAGTTGCCGAAAAAGAAAATGTTGAAATTAAACAATATTCAGTTATATATCAAGCATTAGAAGACATAAAACTTGCAATGAAAGGACTTTTAGATCCTGTGTTTGAAGAAAAAGTTATTGGAAATGTTGAAATTAGACAAGTATTTAAAGTTTCAAATGTAGGAACAATAGCAGGTGGTTATGTACTTTCTGGAAAAGTAGAAAGAAATGCAGAAGTAAGAGTAATAAGAGATGATGTAGTTATTCATGAAGGAAAATTGGCGTCATTAAAAAGATTTAAAGATGATGTAAAAGAAGTAACCAAAGGTTTTGAATGTGGTATGCAAATAGAAAATTATAATGATATAAAAGAAGGAGACATCATAGAAGTATTTGTTATGGAAGAAGTAAAAAAATAAATTAATTAACAAAATGCGGATAAAATATATAGTTAATATCCGCAATTTTGTTTCTAATATTAAAATTCACTATGCTCTAACATTGAACACAATTAACAAAAAATTAAAAAGGAAGGAAATGTGATTAATATGGGGAAAAACCAAGCTAGGCTAGGAC
Source organism: uncultured Clostridia bacterium (assembly GCA_944388605.1). Classification (GTDB taxonomy): domain Bacteria; phylum Bacillota; class Clostridia; order TANB77; family CAG-508; genus CALXJJ01. The sequence continues at coordinate 61,013 of CALXJJ010000003.1, read as the reverse complement.
GTATTGATGAAGAGCTTAGAAAAGAATTAAGTCAAATAATTAGTTATGAAATAAAAGATCCTAATCTAACAGGATTAATAAGTGTAACTAAAGTAAAAATTACTCCAGATTTAAAATATGCAAAAGTATATGTTAGTATTTTGAATTCAAAGAGTGAAAAAGATACTATAGATACTTTGAAGAGATCTGCAGGTTTTGTAAGAACTTTAATAGCAAAAAGAATAAATTTAAGAATCACACCAGAACTAATATTTGAAAAAGATGATTCTATGGAATATGGAGCAAGAATAGAAAAAGTTATAGAAGACTTGAAAAAAAGTGAAGAATAGGGGGAATGTATATGACAATGGATAAAATATTAGAAGAGATAGATAAGGCTAATTCTATCATTATACTGACTCATGAAAACCCAGATGGAGATGCAATGGGTAGTGCTATTGCTATGTATATAGCACTAAAAAATTATGGAAAAAATCCCGATATAATAATACCAGAATATTCAAAAACATTTGAATTTTTACCAGAAATAAATAATATAAAAGTAGAATCTGATATTAAACAATATGATTTAGCTATTTCAGTTGATTCAGCAACAATAAAAATGCTTAATGGTTTTGGAAAATATTTTGAAAATGCAAAATCTAAAGTTGTTATTGATCATCATAGTACAAATACAATGTTTGGAGATTATAATTATGTAATTCCAAATGCTCCATCTTGCACACAAGTAATATTAGTTTTATTAGAAAGTTGGAGAATGGAAGTAACAAAGGATATAGGAACTTGTATATTAACTGGCATAATTACAGATACTGGTGGATTCCAATATTCTAGTGTTACAGCAGAGACATTTGAATTTGTTGCATGGTTATTGAATAAAGGGGTATTAGTATCAGACATATATAAAAAAGCTATGAATACAAAAACGAGAGCAAATTTTGAATTGACAAGAATAGCTATAGATAGAATAGAATTTTTATGTGATGGAAAAATTGCCTTTACATATATAACAAAAGAGGATGAAGAAAAATATGAAGCAAAAAGTGGAGATCATGAAGGTATTGTTGAAATAGGTAGAAGTGTTGAAGGAGTAGAAGTTTCTATTTTCCTAAGAGATACTGATAAAGGAATAAAAGCATCTTTAAGATCAAATGATTATGTTAATGTATCTGATGTGTGTCTAATATATGGTGGTGGAGGTCACACAAAAGCAGCAGGATGTATGATGCAGGGAGATATTAATCAAATAAAAGAAAAATTAGTAACCCAAATTAAATTACAATTAAAATAAGGAATGCTATTAAGTATGGATGGAATTTTATTAGTTGATAAACCTAAAGGAGTTACTTCTTATGATATTGTAAGAAAAGTAAAAAAAATTTTAAATACAAAAACAGTAGGACATACAGGAACTTTAGATCCGAATGCAACAGGATTATTACCATTATTAATAAATAAAGGTACTAAATTGAGTAAATATTTAATAGAGCATGATAAAACATATATTGCTACATTACAGCTAGGAATAAAAACAGATACTATGGATAGTGAAGGTAGGATTTTAGAAGAAAAAACGGTTAGTAAAGAAATATTTAAACAAAAAAATGTAATTAGTATTTTAAATAGTTTTATAGGTGTACAAGAACAAATACCACCAATTTACTCTGCATTAAAAATAAATGGTAAGAAATTATATGAGTATGCAAGAAAAAATCAAAAAATAAATATTGCTGATAAAAAGAGAAATATTGAAATATATAGTATAGAATTAAAACAAATAGATGAATACAATGAAATAATAGTATTTAAAGTTCATTGCTCAAAAGGTACATATATTAGGTCATTATGTGAAGATATAGCAGTAAAACTAGGAACTATTGGCTATATGAAAGAATTGCGAAGATTAACAGTTGGAAAATTTAGTATAGAACAAGCAATAGAAAATTTAAGTGAAATAGAAAATCACATTATAAGTATAGAAGAGTTTTTTAATGATAAATATTCAGTGTATATGAATGAAAATAAGATAAAACTTTTATTAAATGGTGTAAAGTTAAACTATAAAGAAAAAGGAATTTTAGCAGAAAAGAGTGTAGATGGAGTATATAAAATATATAGTAGAAAAATTTTTATAGGAACAGGAATAATGGAAAATGGATTTATAAAAAGGGATATAATTTTAAAAGAATAAAGACAGAAAATTATTTATTATCTGTCTTTATTCTTGTCTTATAAAACGAATATTAGGATTAGTTTCATATATATACTGACCTGAATAAACATTATTAGAATCATTTTGTCCAAGAGGAACACTAAAATATACATTAGCAACAAATGTTTTGTTAGAATTTGTTTTAATACGAATATCAAAAGATACAACCCCAGATATACTTGAAATAGTAATTCCAGATTTTTTCAATAAGCTACCATTGAAAGTTAAAGGTTCAGAAATATCTGTAATGATTTTATTTTTTACTATACTTGAATTGATATATGATAAGGTAATTGGTTCATCACATGTATTGTGAATTTGAGGAAGTTCATAATTTATTTCATTTGTATTATCTAGTATTTCAAAAGATAAATTATTGTTTATTAAATTATTATCATCTTTAATATATTTGCCAAAATTAGTTATACTTTTAAAATACAAATTTGGCTCTCCAATTGATATATTATTAAAATTAATGTTTTCTATTGATAATGAGTTGATTGTATTTTCAGATGTGAAATTATTCTGAGAATTGTTATTATTAATATATAATGCTATATCTGTAAATTGGTGAATATTTAAATCCCATAAAGCTTTATTTTGTTCATTATTATCAGCAGTTGCACTACTGAAAAAATATATTTTATCAATACTAAAAATATTTTCAGAATAAAAATTATATTTATTAGTCATATCATAAGCAAAATCTTTAGCTAAAATATGTGTGTTTATTACAGAAAAAATAATATAGCATAGAGCGAAAAAAAATAACAACAAAAAAATAGATTTTACAATTTCTTTAAAATAAATTTTTTTGTTATTATTGTTATCATTTGTTTTTTTCATAAGTAATCTCCTTATACTCAATAATTAAAAATATTATAGCATAAAATTAATAAAAAATCAAACAATGAAAAAATTAAATAAAGTAGTAAAAGGATAAGAAAAATAGAACAAAACGAATATAATTAAATAAAATGGATAAAATAAGACTTGAAAATATATTTTATATATGTTAATATATAAACAACAATTAAATAAGTTATTAATTTCCCTACGAAGTGCGTGTAGACTGGAATTTTAGAACCAACAAATATTAAAAGGGAGTCCGACTTTGAATGTGGCGTGCAAGCTTACACTATTTAGTAGTAAGAAGCCCATAAGCATTCAACAAGACACCCACCTGTGCAAGCAGGTCCTTAAAATTTCATTCATCTTACGGCTTAAACGTGGGGTATTTTTTTGTATTATAATTTTATACTTTTCTTACCATATATTAATTTAATATTGCAAATATTAAAAAGTAGAGAAAAGCTACAGATAAACTAGAATTGTTTAAAAAACTGTGTTATAATGTTATCAAAATTAAACAATTATAATTTTAATGCTTAAAAAGATGAACATTATATATTTAGATAAAATGATAATAAAAGTGGAGAATATTTTGAACAATTATACAAAAAAAGGAGGCTAATTATTAAAAATGGCAAAAACAAAGACTGTGTTTGTTTGTAATCAGTGTGGGTACGAATCTGCAAAATGGTTAGGAAAATGTCCTGCATGTAATGAATGGAATAGTTTTTACGAAGAAAAAGTAGTAAATACAACAAAAACAGCAAGTAGTAAAGTTAAATCTGTTCCAACTTTACTTAATAATATTGAGGGAAAGGAAATTGCAAGAACAAGCACAAAAATAGGAGAATTAGATAGAGTTTTGGGAGGTGGGATAGTAAAAGGCTCACTTATTTTAATCGGTGGAGAACCTGGCATAGGGAAATCAACTTTAATATTAGAAGTATGTGATAAAATTGAAGGAAATGGAAAAGTATTATATGTTTCTGGAGAAGAATCTGCAGAACAAGTAAAAATAAGAGCAGATAGGATGAAAATAAAAAATGAAAATATAATGTTTTTAGCAGAAACAGATATTGATATAATAGAAGAAAATATTCTAAATATGAATCCTAAGCTTGTTATTATAGATTCAATACAGACAATGTATAGTAGTGAAATTACATCAGTAGCTGGTACTGTAAGCCAAGTAAGAGAAATAACAGCAAGGATAATGAGAATATGTAAAGCAAATGCTATTACCACAATAATAATAGGACATGTTACTAAAGATGGAAATATAGCAGGACCAAGAGTTTTAGAACATATGGTAGATGCAGTTTTATACATAGAAGGAGAAAGATATTTTTCATATAGAGTAATACGAAGTGTGAAAAATCGTTTTGGTTCAACAAACGAGATAGGTATGTTTGAAATGCAAAACGAAGGAATGGTGGAAATTACAAACCCATCCTCTATTTTAATTTCAGAAAGAGAAGATAATCCAGCAGGCTCAATAATAGTTGCTAGTATGGAAGGTACTAGGCCATTACTTATAGAAATACAAGCATTAACATCATTTGCAGTTTATGGAGTACCAAGAAGAGTGGCAAATGGAATTGATTATAATAAAGTTACATTATTAATAGCAGTTCTTGAAAAACATGCAAAAATGTCAATTAGTAATCAAGATGCCTATGTTAATGTAGTAAGTGGAATAAAAATAACAGAACCAGCAGTTGATTTAGGAGTTGCATTAGCATTGGTTTCTAGTTTTAAAAATAAAAGCATACCAAAAGATGTTGTAGCTATGGGAGAAATAGGGTTAACAGGTGAGATAAGAACTATTAATATGATAGATAAAAGATTGAAGGAATGTGAAAAAATGGGATTTAAAAAATGTATAATTCCAGAAAATAATAAAAAACTCTTGAAAGAAAAGTATAAATTAGATATAATAAGCGTTAGAAATATAGGGGAAGCAATTAATAAATTGGGATTATAGGTAAGGAGGCCTGATTGTGAGAAATAGTAAAAACGATGTTATTACAGATGTTTTAAAATTAATTGCACCAGGAACAGCTATAAGAGATGGATTAGAAAGTATATTAAAGGCAAAAACAGGGGGACTATTAGTATTTAGTGATTCAAAAGAAGTATTAGATTTAGTAGATGGTGGATTTAGCTTAGATGTAGAGTATACACCTGCAAGATTATATGAATTAGCAAAAATGGATGGTGCTATTATATTAAGTAAAGATTTTAAGAAAATATTATATGCAAATGCACAACTTATTCCATCATCAGATATTTCAACTGCAGAAACTGGAACAAGACATAGAACAGCAGAACGTACAGCAAAACAAACAGGAGAACTAGTTGTAAGTATATCTCAAAGGAGAAATATAATTACAATATTTAAAGGTAATTACAGATATGTTTTAGAAGATACATCAAAAGTATTAACAAGAGCAAATCAAGCATTGCAAACTGTTGAAAAATATAAAAAAGTATTTGATGGAAAATTAAGTTTGTTAAATGAATATGAATTTAATGATATAGTTACATTAGAAAATGTAGTAAGTGCTATTCAAAGAGCTGAGATGGTAATGAAAGTTGTAAATGAAGTGCAAAAAGCAATATATGAATTAGGAGTAGAAGGAAGATTAGTAGAAATGCAATTAGAAGAATTAGTTGGAGGACTTGAAAAAGAGGAACTACTTATAATAAAAGATTATATTGCAACAGGCAAAAAACGCACTACAGAAAAGGTGCTAGAAGAAATAAGTCAGTTAGAATTAGAGGAATTAAATAAACCACAAGTAATAGCAAAATTATTAGGATATGAAGATTTTGACAATTATGATGATGTTGGAGTATATACAAGAGGATACAGAATATTAAGTAAAGTTCCAAGAATGCCAAGTAATATAGTAGTAAATCTAGTAAAATCTTTTAAATCGTTCCAACATATATTAGTAGCAGATATACAAGCTTTAGATGATGTGGATGGAATAGGTGAAATTAGAGCAAGAACTATAAAACAATCTTTAAAAAGAATGCAAGAACAATTTGTGTTTGATAATGTAATGTTATAGAAAGGAATGTGATTAAATATGAAAATTTTAAAAAATATATTAATTATAATAGGAATAATAATTATTATAGGTGCATTAGGGTATTTAGGGTACGGTTATTATAAAAAATTAACAGAAGAAGTAAAAAATCCGATAGCTACAATGGAAGTGGAAAATTTTGGAACTATAAAAATAAAATTATATCCAGATATGGCACCTAATACAGTTGCAAATTTTATATGCTTAGCAAATAGAGGATTTTATAATGGAAAAGTGTTTCATAGGACAATACCAGATTTTATGATCCAAGGTGGAGATAAAAATGGTGATGGTACAGGTTCGCCAACATTAAATGATATTAAAGATAATGGTGGAAGTGAAGAATATAATATAAAAGGAGAATTTATTGCTAATGGATTTAATCAAAACACATTAAAACATGAAAAAGGGGTTATATCAATGGCAAGAGCTGATTATAGTTCTTTAAGTTCTACATTAACAACAAAAGGATATAATTCAGGAGGTTCACAATTCTTTATTATGACAGAAGATAATGAATCTTTAGATGGATTATATGCTGCATTTGGTAAAGTAATAGAAGGTATGGATATAGTAGAACAAATTGAAAATGTAGAAGTTGTAACAAGAGATCAAAATGCTGAAGAGGGTGTAGACAAACCAGTAAATCCACCAGTAATAAAAAGTTTAACAGTAGATACTTTTGGAGTAGATTATGGTGTGCCTGAAACAGTAGAACCATTTGATTATAATTCATGGATTACAGAAAATTATGGTTCAGCAATGCCAGTAGAATAAAAAATATATAATACAAAAAAACTTTACACTTCTTAGAGAACTTTTTCTAGTATATAATTAAACTGTATATATTTAAGTTTTCTAAGAAGTGTAATTTATTATATATTAGGAAAGTTATGTTAACTTTTCCTAATATATAAATTAATCATGTCGCTTTTGTTCTTAACATTATTTTAATTCTACAACAGTTACTCCCATTTCTCCTTCACCAAAGGTTCCAAGTCGAAAATTTTTTACATGAGGATGATTTCTTAAAAATTTATGAATTCCTTCTCTTAATTTTCCACTACCTTTTCCATGCACAATTCTAACAGATGTAAGACCAGATAAATAACTATCATCTAAATATTTATCAATTACAAAATTGGCTTCTTCTACATTAAGACCAATTACATTAATTTCTAGTTTAGGACATTTTTTGATTTTCTTTATACTAGTAAATGAAGTCTTTGAAATATTAATATGATTTTCTATAATGCTTAGATTTTCAATTTTAACATTCATTTTAGCATTACCAATTTGTACTTGAACTTCATTAGAGCGATTAGGTAGAGTTAGAACTTTTCCTTCTTTATTTAAAGTTTTTATAAAAACTAAATTACCAATTTTAATGTTTTTAGGATCAATAATAGATGAATTAGTAGTGCTACTAATATTATCATCATGTAATTCAGCTAGTGATGAATGTAATTCTTTCCTAAGTTTATTGGCTTTTTTTAAATCATTACTATTATTAAGTTCTTTTAAAATTTTATTTACATCATCTTGTGCATTAATGATAATATTTCTAGCTTGCTGTTTAGCTTTATTTATAATTTCATTTTCTTTTTCAAATAATAACTTTTTATCATTTTCCAAAGATTTTCTAAGTAATTCTATTTGAGTAGAATTTTTTTCTATATTTTCTTTCTCTTTTTCTATTATAATTTTGTTATCATATATATTTTTTAATAATTCTTCAGTTCTAATATGTTCATCTTTTAAAAAATATTTGGCTCTTTTTAAAATATCATCTGATAAACCTAAACGTTTACTTATAGAAAATGCATTGCTTTTTCCAGGAACACCAAGAAGTAGTTTGTATGTAGGTTTCAAATTTTCTATATCAAATTCACAAGAAGCATTTTCAAACCCATTTGTAACAAGAGCATAATTTTTTATTTCAGGATAATGTGTTGTAACAAGTGTAATAATTTGAATGGAATGTAATTTTTCTAATATACTTATTCCAAGACTAGCACCTTCTATTGGATCTGTTCCAGAACCTAATTCATCTAAGAGTACTAGGCTATTAGTTGTAGCAGTATTTAGTATTTCAATTATATTTTTAATATGTGATGAAAAAGTACTTAATGATTCGGAAATACTTTGTTCATCTCCAATATCTGCAAATATATTGTCAAAAACATAAATTACACTATTTTCACTTGAAGGAATTTGCAATCCTATATAAGTCATTAGGCATAAAAGACCTACAGTTTTTAAAGTTACAGTTTTACCTCCAGTATTTGGACCAGTTATTAGTAATGTAGAAAAATCTTTACCTATTTCTAAGTCAATTGGAACAGCCTTATTCCTATCAATAAGAGGATGTCTAGCACCTATTAAAGAAATTACTTTTTTCTCTGTTATAATAGGTTTCTCACCAGAAATGAATTTACTATATTGAACTTTAGCTTGCAATAAATCAATAGTACTTAATAAATTTAAGTCTTTTTTTAGTTCTTGAATTATAGGAAAGAACAATTTAGAAAGGTCAAAAAGAATTTTTTCAATTTCAGTTTGTTCATTTATTTTCAAAGAACTAATTTTATTATTTATTTCAAAAACATCTGTAGGTTCTATAAATACAGTAGAACCACTAGATGAAATATCATGTATAAAACCTTTTATTTCATGTTTATATTCTTCTTTAACAGGAATTACGAATCTATTATTCCTAATAGTAATTATTGGTTCCATAATATATTTACTATGAGAATGAATATATGAGTTTAATTTATTACGAATAGAACCAATACAAGAACGTAGTTCAATCCTTATATGTTTTAATTCTGAAGAAGCGGAATCATTAATAGTATTCTCATCTATAATACAAGAATTTATTTTTTCAATAATTCCAATGTTAGAGTACAATTCATTAAATAAAATATTTAATGAAGAAAAATTTTCTTCAGCATATATTTTTTTTAAATTATATGATAGCTTTAGTATTTGAAGGATTTCTAAAATAGCCTTAATACTAAGTGAATACCCACTTTCTAGCTCCTTAAAATATACAGAAACATCTGGAAAATTAAACATTGGTAAGTTTCCTTTTTTTATTATAAAATCATACATTTCTGAGGTTTCCAATTGCAAATATTCTACATCAGACTTATTAAAACTAGGTTTTAAATTTAATGCAAGATTTTTACCAATATCACTATAACAAAAAGAAGAAAGTATTTGCAATATTTTATCAAATTCTAATATTTTTAAGTATTTGTTCATTAATATCACCTAATAAATTATATCATATATTGTCAATGGGGAAGTTTCAAGAAAAATATGTTATAATATGTAACAAAGGAATAATTTTATACCAATAATATTGTATTATACCGATCAAGTAATATACGATTATAAGAGACTATATATTAAACAAAATTGTAAAATTTATTTGCTTTTTTTTGGTATATGTGGTACAATAATTGCGGTAAGAAGATATCTAGCAAATTTTTGTTAGAGCAAAAAGGCTCGAATGGAGGTAAAAATGGAAATAGCAAAAAATATTATATGGGTAATATACCTTATTGTATGTGTTGCACTAATAATTATAGCTACATTACAAAGTAAAGAGCAATCTGGAGCTTCAGCAGCAATTACAGGCTCTACAACAAATAATTTTTATGAAAAAAATAAAGGTAGAACAAAAGAAGGCAAAATGAAAAGATGGACTATTATTCTAGGAATAGTTTTTGTAGTATTAGCTATAGCACTAAGTATATTATATGTAATATAGATGAAGAAGCACTAATCATATGGAGATAGTGCTTTTTAAAATTTGACCAATTATAGGGTGTGATAATATGAAAAATAATATTGGGATATTTAGAGGTTCAGAAAAAGGGTTTGGATTTGTTAAGCTAGAGGAATCAGATGAAGAAATATATATTTCTAAAGAAAATACGATGAACTCTTTAAATGGAGATAGAGTATTAATAGAAATTTTAAATGTAAAAAATGATCTACATAGAGAAGGCAAAATAAAGAAAGTATTAAAACGTGAAAGAGACACTATAGTGGGAACATTTACAAAAAATAATAATTTTGGATTTGTTGTACCAGATGATAGGAAATTTGGAACTGATATATTTATATCTAAAAAGAATTTTGGTAAAGCAAGAAATAATAGTAAAGTTTTAGTTAAAATATTAAAATATCCAGAAAAAAATAAAAATGCAGAAGGAAAAGTAATAGAGGTTATTGGGAATGTAAATGAGGCTGGAGTTGATATGTTATCTTTAATAAAAGAGTACAAGCTTCCATACACATTTCCAGAGCCTGTTGTAAAAGAAGCACAGATTGTAAGTAAAATAGATAAAAAAGATATACCTAATAGACTTGATTTAAGAAATGAACAAATTTTTACGATTGACGGGGAAGATGCTAAAGATTTAGATGATGCAGTTTGTGTGAGAAAATTAAAAAATGGAAATTATTACTTGGGTGTTCATATAGCAGATGTTAGTTATTATGTAGCAGAAAATTCAAAACTTGATAAAGAAGCAAGATTAAGAGGAACAAGTATATATATGATGGATAGGGTAATTCCAATGCTTCCAAGAGAGCTCTCAAATGGAATATGTAGTTTGAATGTAGGAGAAGATAGACTTACTATTTCTGTCATAATGGAGATAGATAAAAAAGGAAGAGTAGTTTCATCTGAAGTAAAAAAAAGTATTATAAATGTGACAAAAAGAATGAGCTATAATGAAGTATATGCTATATTAGAAAATGACGAAAAATCTGTGGAAGAAAATAAGGAATATGTTAATCACTTTAAATTAATGGCTGAATTGGCAAATATACTAAAAGAAAGAAGAGATAAATCAGGAAGCTTAAATTTAGATATTCCAGAAAGTAAAATAATTTTAAATAAAAACGGAATAGCAGTAGATGTAAAAAAATATGAACTTAATTTTGCAAATGAAATAATAGAGCAATTTATGTTAATAGCAAATGAAACAATAGCAGAAAAATTTTATTGGTTGCATGCTCCATTTATATATCGTGTACATGAAGTACCAGATATAGATAAAATAAAAGAACTTAATAAATTTTTATATAATTTTGGATACAAAATAAAAATAGTAAACGAAAAGGTTTATCCAACAGAATTTGCAAAAGTTTTGAAAGACGTAAAAGGAAAGCAAGAAGAAATGATTGTATCTAATTTAATATTAAGAACTTTAAAAGTTGCAAGATATGAGAGTGAAAATAAGGGACATTTTGGTATAGCTAGTAAATATTATTGCCATTTTACATCTCCTATACGTAGATATCCAGACCTTTTTATACATAGAATTATATCAAAGTATTTAGAAAATAATTATAAAGTAGATAAATTAGAAAAGTATTATGATCAAGCAACTAAATATGCACAAACATCATCTGAAAGAGAAAAAGTAGCTCAGAAGGTAGAAAGGGATAGTGAAGATATAAAGAAAGCAGAATATATGTCTACAAAAATAGGAGAAGAGTATGAAGGAATTATATCTGGAGTTACACAATTTGGTATATTTGTACAATTGGAAAATACGGTAGAAGGGTTAGTAAGGTTTGAAAATCTAGGTAATGAATACTTTTTATATGATGATGAAAGAAAACAACTAATTGGAGAAAGATCTAATAAAATATATAAAATGGGAGATAAAATGAAAATAAAAGTTATTAGTGCAGATAAAGAAACAAGAAGAATAGACTTTGCATATTGTGAATAAAATTAATTAAGGAGGAATAAACAATGAAAGAAATATTAAATCCAAATACAAGTATGGCACCTGTACCAGTTGTAATGGTATCTTGTGGGAATGAAGAAAAATCTAATATTATTACAATAGCATGGACTGGGATTGCAAGTTCAGAACCACCAACTGTTTATGTGTCTATTAGAAAAAATAGATATTCATATAATATAATAAAAGAAACAGGTGAGTTCGCAGTAAATATACCAAATAAAAATTTAGTATGGCAAGTCGATTTCTGTGGAACGAAAACAGGAAAAGATATTGATAAATTTAAGGAAGCAGGTTTAACAAAAGAAAAATCAAATGAAATAAAGGCACCTTTAATAAAAGAGTGCCCAATAAATTTAGAGTGTAGAGTAAAAGAAATTAGAGATTTAGGTTCACATGATATGTTTATAGGAGAAGTAGTAAGTGTACATTGTGATGATAATTATATAAATATATTAAATAATGGAAATAAACTAATAGATTTTTCTAATGTAGAAACTTTACTTTATGCAGGAGACAAATACATGGTAGCAGATAAAATTGTAGCAAAAAGAGGTATTTCATTAAAATAAATCTAGGGTCTGTATAATTGCTATAAATTAATAATATTATCTAAATTGTAAAAGTATAGTTGGAGCAAATAAGCAAATAGTTGATATTATTATAATAACTGCTCCAACTAGCTTTTTTTTATTTTGTTTTATTTCATAAATTCCATATATAGAGGTTTGTAAAAAAATATATAAAGATAAAATGAATATTATAGTTTTCATAAAAAATTTTCCTTTCATAAAAGAATTTATATAATGACATGTATTTGAAATGGACAAATCTCGCTTCGCGAGGACTTTTCTAACTTAACACTATATATATTTAAGTTCTCGAAGAAGAGTAAAGATTTGTCGACACAGAAAAATTGCATAGCAATTTTTCTGCGCAATGTTGTTTTTTGTTGAATAAGAAAAATTCGATTTTTCCTATTCAATAAAAAAGAATAAATTAATTATCCATTAAAAGATAAGTAGACTTAATATCAGAGTTTACTGTTACATCAAAAAATGAATTTCTATAATTGTATAGCCAATTATAATCTTGCCATTCATCTAGTGTTTTAAAATATCCAACAGCATATTTGCCAAAGCCAACAATATCTGAATTAAATTGCTTAGCTGTTTTATACAAGTAAGCAGAAATGTTTTCTTCTAAATATTTATTAACCGATTCTTCTATTTTTAAAATATTGTCTTCATTTAAATGTTCAGAGTTTTCATCCATAGATCGTATTCGGGCATTAATATTAAGATTTATTTTAATATATGGAGTATTATTAATGATTTTTAAAGATATTTTAGGAGCAAGATTTTGTTTTAAAGAGATATCTATTTTTTCATTAAGGTTAACAGGGCTAGAAATCTGAATTTCTGCTGTTTGAATTTTATTTACTACTATCATATGACATAATGTTTCGAGAGCATTTAATTCACCAACAAGTTTATCTGAGTAAAAAACCGCAAGTCCCATGCTTTCTATATTATTTTCAGAGGTTATAGGTGTTTCACCGGCAATATAATCACTATCTTTATTGTCATTTTCATAATTGGTGTTATCAGTAATAGAAGCGGTAGAAGAACTAGTATTTGTTTTAGCATTATTAGAAGATGTTACATTATCTTGAGTTTGAGAAGTGTTTATAGAACCTAGGATTGCGTGAGGTTGTTTAAAAGAATCAGTATAATCTGAAAAGAAATCTCCAAGTGTAACATCTTCTGTAAAACCCGTATATAAGCTAGACATAGGAGCAGACTCATAATATCTAGCAATCAATTTTTCAACTGTAGGTTTTGAATTTTCTAAAAATGAATATGAATCAGATTTAGAAATTATTATATTACAATCTGAACCAATTTGCACATTATTTACAAGAGTATATAGATATTTCGAAATACCTTGTTTTGCTAATTCTTCAGAGATTACTATGACTTTACAATGAGAAAGCGATATTTGTTTACTAATATAACTATTAAATAAATTAATACCAGAACTAATAGATGAACAATCAACAGAATTTATTAACGAATTTGAACTTTGAGAAGAACCACTCGAACTACCAGAAGATTCAGTAGGCTTATATAATTGTAAACTTAATTTAAGATTATTAGTTTCTCCTACGTCTAAACCAAGTGCAACTACATATGCTAAGCTATCTATATTATGAAAACTTAAATATGGATTAGTAAAAATAAATATAAACAAAAGTAATAATATAATAGATACTAAAATTTTTTTAAAAGTTTGCATATTAAGTTTGAGCCTCCTTAGATTTTTTTCTTCTATATTTGATATTTGCAAATATTAAAATAAATAAAAACAAAACAAAAGTAATAAAAATCGTTAACCATTTATATACTGTATTTTCTAAAAAGCTAATTTCAGCCATACCTTTTGGAGCTAAAGAAAAAATAAATAAAATAGCACTAAAAGGTAATATCATATATTTTTCATGTTCTATATTAGTTAATTTTTTAAATATTTTTATCGAAAACATTAATGATACACTTATATATGATATCATTGAAATTATCCATGTTAATATGAATAAAGATTCAGGTCTTTGAAAAAAATCTCCAAAATGAGTATATCTTATAGTTAAATATAATGGTGAGAGTTCTTTAAAACTAGTTATAAAAGGAAATGCTAATAGTAGGCAAGTTATACAAATTAATATTATTGCTCCTATAATTATAATAGAAATTAGAGATATTTTTGAAAAATTTTCTTTTTTGTCAAGCATAGGGAGTATAAAAAATAAGTAAAATAAGCCATTAAAAGAAAATATGTTAGATATACCCTGTATAAAAGTTTCATAGCTACCATATCCTAGAATTGGTAGTGCCCTCTGTGGTATAATATTATTAAAAGAAGCGATAAACACTAACAATAAACTTATAAAAATAATTGGAATAATAAGCAAATTAGCTCTTATAACAGTTTTACTACCAAAATAGTTACATATTGTAGCAGAGACTATAAAAAATAATAATATAGCATAAATAGGATAGTTAGTAAAATATATTATTTTTAGTCCTTCACTAAAGTTTCTAATTAGAGTAGAAGATGTAAGTATAAAATATAATAATATAATAATAGATATTAGTACTTTTAAAAATTTTCCACCTAAAAATTCAGAAACATCTATAATGTCATAAGTAGAAAAATTTTTAAAAAGTTTAATTACTAATAATATAAATAAAAGAGCTAATAAAAATACATATGCTATATTTAATATAGAAGCAGAACCTGTTGAACTTATAATGCTTTGAGGCATATTTAAAACTAAATGATTACATAATACTATAAAAACAATACCAATAGCTTCTAAAGTACCAATTTTGGAATAATTCATGAAAAAATCGATCCTTTCTTAAAAATTATGCTTTCCATTTCATACTAATATCATCTTGTTTTTCTTTACGTTTTGTATTCAAAAAATTAGCTCTGAATTGTCTTTTCCATATAGGAGATAATATCATACCTTTATTAAGACTATTTGCTTTAGAAAAATAAGGAGAGAGATATTCTACACCAAATGACTTCATATTGGCTAAAATAAATATGTGAATACATATAGCTGTTCCAATTCCCAAAAATCCACCAATATAACCAAAAATAATATAAATAAATCTAGAGATTCTTGCATGAAAACTCAATGAAAAGTCTGGTATAGCAAATGATGCTATTCCTGTTATAGCGACAATAATTATTAGTATAGGACTAACAATTGTTGCTTCCACTGCTGCTTGTCCTAAAATTAGAGCACCAACAATTCCGAACAGTAGGACCTATAGGTGATGGAACTCTAAGTCCTGCCTCTCTTATTAATTCAAAAGAAAATTCCATAAGAAAAATTTCAAATATTATAGGAAATGGTACTGCTTCTCTTGAAGCAACAATAGCAAATAATAATTCTGTAGGTATAAATTCTTGGTGAAAGTTTGTAATTGCAATATATATACCAGGTAATAATAGAGTTAATATAAAAGCTATAATTCTAATAAATTTTAACAAATTAGAAAACTGATATTTTAAATTAAGATCTTCAGGTGAATTTAAAAAATCTGTAAACACAGCTGGAGCAATTAAGACATATGGACTACCATTTACTATTATAACAACACGACCTTCTATTAGATAATTTGTAGCTTTATCAGGTCTTTCAGTTGCTATTAATTGTGGAAGTGTAGAATTTTTATCTTCAATTAATTGTTCTAGTTTACCAGAAGAAATTAAATAATCTATATTAAGATTATTAATTCTATACTTTACTTCTGCTACTAAATCTGAATTTGCAATATTTTTAATATAACAAATAGCACATTTTGTTTTACTAATTTTACCAACATCTACATTTTCTATAATTAAATTTTCATTATTTACAAATCTTCTTAAAAGAGAAGTATTAGTACGAATTGTTTCTGTAAAAGCTACTTGAGCACCACGTACTACAATTTCATTGTTAGGTTCGCCAAGAGACCTTTTTTCAAAACCTTTTACTTCAATATCAAATGCAATATTAAGTGTATCTATAAAAAGAATACAATCACCAGAATTTGTACCAGATATAGCTTTTTGAAAATCTTTACATTCAGTAACATTGTTTTGAGGTATTAAACAATTTGAGACATATTCAGATATATCAAATTTTTTTATTCTGCGAACAGTTATATTATTACTAATTGCTTCAGAAACTACTCTGTTTTGTTCACCATCAAAGCTATTAGAAGAATTTTTAAGCATTAGTGGTTTTAGAATAAAATCATTAATAGTTGTAGTATTAACCATACCGTCGATGTATAGTATAAAAGCTTTATATTGTTTGTTCCTTATATTTAAAATAAACTTTCTAGTTACAATATCACTATTTATTAATGTGTTGTATTTTACTTTAATATATTCATAATTTACATCTACACTTGGAAATATTTCTTGTGTATTTTTGTAGATATCTTCATCAACACTTTGAGAATCATAATTTGTTTTGACTTTTTCATCATCAATTTCTAAATTTTGCCTAGGATTTGTTGTTTCTGGTAAAGTAAAATCATAATCTTTAGAATCCTGGGGATAGAATACTTGTTTTAAAAAGTTTTTTATATTCATAGTATAAATCTCCTTTTAAAATAATTTTTCCCGTAAAAAGAAAAAATATACAAAAATAGTAAAATAAATCTTGCAAATTGAGATTTATTTTACTATTATAAAATTAAAAGAGAAAACTTAAACCATAAGAATAGTGAGAAGTTATTTAAGGAGCGAAATTTAATGATTAAAGTATTATACAGATTAAGCCACCACTACCTTCATTTACAATTCTTTCTAATGTTTCTTGCAATTTATATTGTGCATCTTCTGGCATTTTACATAATTTATTTTGAAGACCTTCATTTACTAATTCATGCAAACTTTTTCCAAATATGTTTGATTCCCAGATCTTTTTAGGATCACTTTCAAACTCAGAAAGTAAATAATTAACTAATTCTTCAGATTGCTTTTCTGAACCTACAATAGGAGAGACTTCAGTTTCAATATCTGCTTTAATAATGTGTAAACTTGGAGCACGAGCCTTTAATTTTACTCCATAGCGAGTTCCTTGTTTTACCATTTCTGGTTCATCTAATATCAATTCATCCATAGAAGGAGTAACAATTCCATAGCCTACAGATTTTGCTTGATTTAATGCATATGATATTTTATCATACTCTTTTTTAGTTTGTGCCAAAGAAGTTATAGTAGAGAATAAATCTCCTTCATTAGTTACTTCAACTCCAGAAATTTCTGTTAATACTTTATAGAATAAAGTATCAATTAATTCTATAGAAATATTAACAAATCCACTTCCTAAAATAATTTCATCTAATATAGATCTTTCAATAACTTCTGTTTTTTGCAATAGATCTATTGCATTATCTACTTGTTTTAAGATTTTAATATCATTAAATGCATTTTTTATTTCTGTAAATATTTCTTGTTTCAACCAATGCTCATTTGAAAGAGCATCAACCCATTTTGGTAATTTTATATTAACTCTTTCAATAGGAAATTCATATAGTATTTTAGAAAATATTGAATTGATATCTTCTATTGTTAAATTAGAGCAATCAGTAGCAATAACTGAAGTTTGATATTTTTCTTCCAACTTTATTGATAATGCTCTTGTATATTCAGAAGAAGGATTATTAGAATTTAATAGAATTATAAAAGGTTTATTTATTTCTTTTAGTTCTCTTACAACTCTTTCCTCAGCTTCTATGTAATCTTCTCTAGGAATATCTGTAATGCTACCATCAGTTGTTATTAAAATTCCAATTGTAGAATGTTCTTCTATTACTTTTTTAGTGCCAATTTCAGCAGCTTTTTCAAAAGGAATTTCTTCATCTGACCAAGGAGTTTTTACCATTCTAGGCATATCATTTTCTAAATATCCTATAGCATTATTTACTAAATATCCAACACAATCAACCATTCTTGTTTTTAACTTTATATTATTACCAACTGTAATTTCTACAGCTTCATTAGGGATGAATTTAGGTTCTGTTGTCATTATTGTTCTACCTGACGCACTTTGAGGTAATTCATCCAAAGCCCTTTGCTTTTTAAATTCATTGTCAATATTAGGAATTACTAATAAATCCATGAATCTTTTAATAAAAGTAGATTTACCAGTTCTGACAGGACCAACAACTCCAACATAAATGTCACCATCAGTACGATTAGCTATATCTTGATATAATTTTAAATTTTCCTCCATTTTAACCTCCTCGAGCGATTTTTAGCTCTTATAAAAAATTATTAAGTATTTCTATTTTATTTTCACACTATAAAAACCTCCAATTCTAACTAAGTTTGAGAATACGTTTGTACAATAAACTTTATTAATGTATATTAACAATTTAAAATACTTATGCATAAAATCTAATAAAACTTGATATATTTTTCTCATTGTGATAAAATAGCATAGTATAAAGAAGAAAGGATGAAAACATATGTTGGTTGCAGAAGAACTATTAAAAAGATATAAACAAGAACATATTATAAAATTTTTAGAAAATAATCCAAAATTAGAAGAACAAATATTAAGTTTTGACTTTGATACAATAATTAATTTATATAATAGTGTGAAAAATAGGAAAAACTTAGAAGCTAGTATAATAGAACATATGCCATATACTAATAAAGAAAAGCTTTCAGAAAAAGAGACTAAAGAATTAGAAGATATAGGTGAGAAAATAATTAAACAAAATAAATATGCTGTTATAACTATGGCAGGTGGGCAAGGAACAAGACTAGGGCATACAGGTCCAAAAGGTACATATAAAATAAATACTGTAAATGGACCAAAATATTTGTTTGAAATAATAATAGATGAATTAAAAAAAGCACAAGAGAAATATGGTACTACAATTATGTGGTATATAATGACTTCAAAAGAGAATAATGATGAAACAGAAAATTTTTTAAAAATACATAATTTCTTTGGATATCCAAGCGATAAAGTTAAATTCTTTAAACAAGGAGAAATGCCATTAATATCAGATGATGGAAAACTTCTTATAAATGAACATAAAATAATAAAAGAAGCTTCTGATGGAAATGGAAGTATATATGCGTCACTAGATAGAGACGGAATTCTAGAAGATATGAGGAAAAGAGAAATAGAGTGGATTTTTATAGGAGGAGTAGACAATGTTTTATTAAAATTTATAGATCCACTATTAACTGGACTTACAATAGAAGAAGGAAATATTATTGCATCTAAATCAATAATAAAAAGAGATGCATATGAAAAAGTTGGAGTATTTTGTAAAGTAAATGGAAGACCAAAAGTAATTGAGTATACAGAAACACCAAAGGATCTAGCAGAAGAAGTTGATGAAAACGGAGACTTCGTATATGGAGATACTAATATTATTAGTCATTTATTTAATATAAAAGCACTTGAAAAAATAGCAAATAAAAATATGCCATATCATGTAGCACATAAAAAAGCAGAGTATTTAGATGAAAGTGGAAATTTAATAAAACCTGATACACCAAATGCATATAAATTTGAAAGTTTTATATTTGATGCATTTGAAGAATTTGAAGATATGACACTTTTACGTGTAAAAAGAGAAAATGAATTTGCTCCAATCAAAAATAAAGAAGGTAATGACAGCCCAGAAACAGCAACAAAATTATATAATAATTTTATGAAAAGGAATCTAATATAATATTTGTCATTTATGAAAGGAATGTGATAAGTAATGGAATTAGGATTAGATTATTATTTTAGTAATTATGAAGATAACGAAATTTTTAAAAAATTAACTAAAGATGTAAAAAATGTATGGGATTTAAAAAAGAATGCAAAAAAATTTATTGAAGAAAATGTAACAAGTCAAGAAAATAGAGGAGACGCAATAGGAAATGTTACTCTTATTGGAAACTATTATATTGGGAAAGGAACCAAAATATATAATGGTGCAACAATAGAAGGACCTGTATATATAGGAGAAAATTGTGAAATAAAACCAGGAGCTTATATTAGACCAGGGACAATTTTAGGAAATAAATGTAGTGTTGGATTTAATTCTGAAGTAAAAAATTCTATTATGCAAAATGGATCAAAAGTTGCATCACTTGCATTTGTAGGGGATAGTATACTTGGAAAAAGTGCAAGAATAGGTTCAGGAGTAATTACAGCAAATAGAAGATTTGACCAAAAAAATATAACTGTAAAATTACAAGATGGAAGAAGAATAGATACTGGAGATGATTTCTTTGGCTGTATTTTAGGAGATTATTCAAGAGTTGGGGCAAATAGTGCATTAATACCAGGAACATTTATAGGACCATATAGTTGGATTTATCCATTAACATCTGTAAAAGGTTTTGTACCAGCACAAAAAAGAGTGTATAACAAATGTATAATACAGTTCGAAGAAAATGAAAAAACAATTTTAAAATAAAATGTATTGTATATTAAATTTTAAATATGTAAGCTTTATTGCACACAGATTTAGTGATTAAATTTGTGTGCAATAAAGCTTATATTTTTTCTTAGACAACAAGGTTTTGAAATACGTGTATATATACATTATGGCAATTTATTATAATTAAACCTGTTGTTCACCTGGCAAGAAATAATCAACAATACCATAGACTAAAGCGCCTATTATTGCAGCCATCCAAGATATAGAATAACCAGCTACAAAAAATTGAGTAACATATAAAACGATTGCAGAAAGAACAAATCCTACGAATCCTTTTCCAAAGCTACTTGCATGTAAACCTGTAAACTTTACAATTAAGTAATCTATAATAGAAAGAACAATTGCTGCAGCTACTAAAGACCAAAGATTATTAATACTGAAACCAGGTGTAAAAAAAGCTGTAATACCAAGGACAATAGCAGCAACTACTAAACGTCCTACTATTTGTAATACTGTACTTTTACCTTTTGATTGGCTACTTGCTTGATTGTCTGTCATATTTATACCTCCCTTTAAATAACCATAGGAAATAAAGCAAAATAAAATTTGCAATTTTCCTATATTTATTATTAACTATTTGAAAAAAAATATTCTTATTTTGAATAAATTTATAAAAAAAAGGCAAAATATAATAAAAGTAAATTTTTGTAAAATTAAATCTAGGCTGAATGGAGATGAAGTATTTGATAATAACTTTTTTTAGAGCAATTTTATTATATATATTAGTTTTAATTATAATGAGATTAATGGGGAAGAGAGAGATAGGTCAGTTACAACCGTTTGAACTTGCGATATCTATAATGATAGCAGATTTGGCTTCAATTCCGATGTCTGATCCTGGTATTCCTATATCAAATGGAATTATAGCAATTTTAGGATTATTAGTAATGCATTTATTAATTTCATATTTTAATTTAAAAAGTATAAGAATAAGAGAAATGATGTGTGGAAAACCAAGTATATTAATATATAGAGGAAGAATTCAGGAAAATGAATTAAAAAAAGAAAGATTTACAATAAATGAGTTGCAAGAAAGATTAAGAACAAATAATGTATTTAATATAGGAGATGTGGAATATGCTATATTGGAGACTAGTGGACAGGTAACTGTAATACAAAAACCAAACAAAAGAAATGTTACTCCAGAAGACTTAAATATAATGCCAGAATATGAAGGAATACCATATGACTTAATAGTAGATGGAAAAATTATGCATGAAAATTTAAAAAGAATAGGAAAAGATGAAGAATGGTTAAGAAGTCAAGTCGCAAAATTTAAAATAACTCCTGATAAGGCACTTATTGTAACTTATGATGGAAAAAAGCAAATGTTTTGCCAAGAAAAAGAAATGTAAGGAGAATATGATGAAAAGTACTTTTAAAAAAGAAATTGTAATTACGATATTAATAGTAGGATTAGTAGTTATAGGTAATATTGTAACTCAAAACTATACAAAGAAATGTGTAGAAGTATTGAATAAAAATATTGAAGATTTAAAGCAATATTTAATAAATAAAGAAGAAGAGGAAGAAAATTATGAAGCAGAAGAAATTATGAAAGAGATTAATAATAATTGGAGTGATATGTATAAAAAAATGGCATATTATATAGAACATGATGAATTGGAAAAAGTTAAAACAGAAATAGTTGCTATAAATGGAAATATAGAAGTAAAAGATTATAAACAAGCTATATCTGGAATAGAAAAATGTAAATTTATATTAGAACATATAAGAGATAAAACAGCATTGACAATACAAAATATATTTTAAAAAATACAAAATAATTATATAATAGAAAAGTAATCTTCTCTATTATATAAAAGTAGATATATTTTAGCATTGCATGCAAGTTAACTAAAAAGTAAAGGAAAAAGTTAAAATAATTACAAATTTTTAGGATTTTAAATTTGTAATTATTTTAATATATCATCCATATTATATAAACCAGATGGCTTATTAATTAGGAACTTAGTAGCTTTTAAAGCACCTTCTGCAAATACATTTCTTGAATAAGAAGTATGTTTTATTTCAAAAGATTCATATTCACCAAAGAATTGTACAATATGTTCACCAACAATATTGCCACCTCTAATTGAAGAAAATCCAATTTCATTTTTATCTCTTTTCGAGCGTTTATCATGCCTATTAAATTCATAGTGTAATTTATTATTTAAAGCTTGATTAATCTTATCAGCTAACATGAGTGCTGTTCCACTTGGACTATCTATTTTCCTGTTATGATGAGTTTCTGTAATTTCTATATCAGTATCACTTAGAAGTGGAGCAATCCAAGAAACAATTTTACACATCAAATTAATATCAAAAGACATATTTGAAGAACGAAATATAGGAATATATTCACTATATTTTTTTATTTTATTTAATTCGTCATTTGTGAAGCCAGTTGTAGCAATAACTACAGGGATTTTATGCTCTTTTGCAAAATCTAGCATAGCAAAAGTAGCAACTGGAACTGAAAAATCTATAATAGCATCAGGTTTTTCTGAAAATTTATTACATTTGCTATATATAACATTATATACTTCTTCCCAAGAAGTATATACAGGGAAAGTGAAAATTCCTGTATTTTCTTTATCAAAACCACCAATCAAATTCATATCATCAACTTTATCAATTTGTTTAACGACTTCTTGTCCCATTTTGCCATTACAACCATTAACTAAAATATTTATCAATTTAATACCTCCTAGAAATAAAATATAGATTAAAAACAATAGCGGGCTTTTTAGATTTTTTTCTCTGTTGATAACATTTTAAAGCCCGCGTTTATTGTTCACATGCCAAATTTTACTAAATTATCAAAAAATTCTAAAAAAGAACATTGTAAGAAATATATAAGCATACTTATATATTTTTTTGCTTCTAAGCCATTCAATATAATAATTACGAGATTCTAAAATTGCACAATATTTATCTACGAAACTAACAATGTAAGATTCTATGTATCTAGGCAAACGTATTGTTAGAGGCCACATATGTTTTAGTATTATATCTTGTTCTTTTTCATTTAAATTAAATTGATCCATTGCATTTTTTAAAGCAATTTTAGGATGAACAAAAGCATGATATCCATCTAAAGGTATTGTTTTCCTACTGTTTCGCCAATTATATAAAAATAGGTCATGTAACATACCAGCACGTGAAGCAGATATATAATCTAAATTTAATTTGCGACATATAATATATGAATAAAATGCAACATTATGACAATGTTCAAAACACGTTGTATTATAATGTTGATTAAATTCTTGCATTTTTAGAACTTTTTCATTTATTATTAAGTCTTGTATAATTTCTTCAAAATCATTAATAAGTTCTTTTCTTTTTTCTACACTTTTCATTAGAAACCCCTTTTTTAATCACTAAAAACATTAGTGAAGCTTATATAAAAATTATAGCATAAAAATTTCATAAATAAAATAAAATTCATAAAATATTAATTTTTTTGTATATATAGATGAAAAGATTAAATAAGTCCAAAATCTTTCATAGCTGATATTAGTTTGTTTTTACCTTTTTCAGAAAGTTCAATTAAAGGAAGTCTTGGAGTTCCATAATTATATCCCAATATATTTAAAGCTTCTTTAACAGGAATAGGGTTTACTTCACAAAACAAAGCATCAACTAAATTTAAACAATTTAATTGCATTTCTTTTGCTTTTTCTATATTATTATCTAAAAAATTTTGTA
Source organism: uncultured Clostridia bacterium (assembly GCA_944388605.1). GTDB lineage: Bacteria > Bacillota > Clostridia > TANB77 > CAG-508 > CALXJJ01. Next base: position 36,334 of record CALXJJ010000003.1, on the reverse strand, counting down.
CCATATCATGAGTATATTTTGGAGCAATATTAGAAAGAACAGATATTACACCATATCCTCCAAGTGATAATAAAGGTAATATTTGATCATCATTACCTGAATAAATGCAAAGATTTTCTTTACATAAAGAAGCTATTTTTGCTACTTGAGAAAGATTACCACTTGCTTCTTTAATAGCTATTATATTTTCTATTTTAGATAATTCAAAACAGGTCTCTGGAAGTATATTTACTCCAGTTCTACTAGGAACATTATACATAATTATAGGCAGAGTTGTATTTTTTGCAATTTCAGTATAATGGGCAATAAGACCATTTTGAGTTGTTTTATTATAATAAGGAGTTACAATTAAAAGTCCATCAACTCCCAGCTCTTCAGCCATTTTACACATTTCGATTGCATTTGCAGTATTATTTCCACCTGTTCCTGCAATAACAGGAACTCTTTTGGCAACTGTATCAACAGTAAATTTAATAGTATCATGTTTTTCTTTTGTGGTCATTGTAGAAGCTTCTCCAGTAGTGCCACATACAATTATAGCATCTACATTATTTTGTATTTGATTTTCAAGTAATTTTCCTAAAGCTTCAAAATTAACGCCATCATTTGTAAATGGTGTGGAGATGGCAGTACCACATCCTTTAAATAAAATTTTTTTAGTCATAAAATATCATTCCTTTACCGACATATGTAAACAATTTCAAAAATAGCCTCTAAAATTATTAAAATATTAGAGGTTATTTTTGAGCAGAAAAATTGCAACATAATTTTTTCATACAATAGGAAAGTCAAAGAGTAAAAATAAAATTAGTACAAGTTTTAAGACTTTCCAATTTGCTCTATTGTTGTCGTAAAATAAGATAATTAGAAAATATATTTATATTTCTCTACATACATTATATGATAAAAATGCAAAAAATGGAATACTATTTACATTAAATTTTGCATTATTTGGATAGCATTAGTTGCAGCTCCTTTTCTTATATTGTCTGCTACCACCCATAAGTTGATTCCATAAGGAACACTAAAATCTTTTCGAATTCTACCAACAAATACTTCATCATGACCACTTGCATTAATTGCTAGTGGATAAATATTAGAGGTCATATCATCTTGTAATATAATACCAGGTGAATTTTTCAAAATATCTTTCAATTCAGACAAATCAAAATCTTTATTAAATTCAATATTTATAGATTCACTATGAGAGTTAGAAACAGGAACTCTAACAGTAGTTGCTGTAATTTTCAAATCTGGTTTATTTAATATTTTTCTTGTTTCATTTATCATTTTTTCTTCTTCTTTTGTATATCCATTTTCCATAAATACATCTATATGTGGAAGACAGTTATTAAAAATAGGGTAAGGAAATTTTTGTAGTGAATAATCATTATGTTTATGATAGTTTTTTATACCATTTTCTAAATCTAAAATTCCTTTACTTCCAGCACCAGATACAGCTTGATATGTAGAATAAACAATTCTTTTTATATCATATTTTTCATCTAATGGTTTTAATGCTACAACAGCTTGTATTGTAGAACAATTTGGGTTTGCTATAATTCCATTATGATTCTTTAATTCATTAGAATTAACTTCTGGAACTACTAAAGGTATATTAGGATCCATTCTAAAAGCACTGCTGTTATCAATAACAATACATCCCTTTGAAACAGCAATTGGTGCAAATTTTCTAGCAATATCTGCACCAGCTGAAAAAATAGCAAAATCAAAACCTTCATCAAAAGAATGTTCTGTTAATTCTTCAACATGGTATTCATTACCTAAGAAATGAATAGTTTTACCAACAGATTTTGAAGAAGCAAAAAAGGCATATTTAGAAATAGGCAGTTTTTTTTCTTCTAAAACTTTACATGCTGTTTGACCAACAATTCCAGTTGCACCTACTAAAGCAAATTTATAACTTTTCATAAAGTCACTCCTTAATAATAGTTAGAATATACAAATATTTATTTTATACAATAGGAAAGATAAAATTAATATAAATTTTAAGGCTTTCCGATTTGTTCTATATTCTAATAAATATTATATGTATTCTTATTTTTTTCCTTCACTTATTTTTGAATATTTTTTTAATTTTTCATATGCTAAATAGTTTATACTACCTGCAGGAAAATGTCCATCTTTATCTTTTTTTCCAGCTGGTACACCAGTTAATAATTCTATACCCTCATCAATGGTTGATATTGCATATATGTGAAATAAATGTTTTTTAACTGCTTCAATAACCTCTGTAGAAAGATTTAGATTTCTAACATTTTGAACAGGAATAATTACACCATGAGAGCCATTTAATCCTCTCATTTTACATATTTGAAAAAATCCCTCAATTTTGTCGTTAACTCCACCAATAGGTTGTATTTCACCCTTTTGATTAACAGAGCCAGTAACAGCAAGTGACTGATTAATAGGAACTCCAGAAAGTTCTGAAAGTATAGCATATGCTTCTGTACTAGAAGCACTATCACCATCTACACCATTATATAATTGTTCAAAACAAATACTAGCTGTTAATGAAAGTGGAATATCTTGGGCAAATAATTTACCTATGTAACCAGTTAAAATTAGAACACCTTTTGAATGTGAAGAACCAGACATAGAAACTTCTCTTTCAATATTAACAACACCACTTTTACTACCAACATAAGTATTTGCAGTTATTTTTACAGGTTTACCAAAAGAATAATCTCCTATACTCATTACTGTTAAGCCATTTATTTGTCCTATTTCATAACCAGATGTAGATATAAGTAAAGTGTTTTCTTTTATCATTTCAAGATATTTGCTATCATATTTCTTAACTCTTTCTATTCTTTCTGACAAAGATTTTTCTATAAATTCATCTGTAACAATTTTCTTTCTATTCATTTTTGCCCATGTTGATGCTTCACCAACAATTTGAGCTAAATCATTAAATCTAGTTGATAGTTTTGTTTGATCATCTGCAAGTTTAGATGAATATTCTACTACTTTTGCCATTGCTGTTCTATCTAAAGGTAGCAAATCTTCTTGTTCACAAAAGCCATGAACAAAACGAGCTAATTTATTCATGTTTTCAGGTGTAATAGGGGCATCATCTTCAAATTCTACTTTTATTTTAAACAATTTTCTAAAATCACTATCCATAGCAAGTAATGTTTGGTAAATATTATCACTTCCTATTAAAATAACTTTAACATCTAAAGGGATTGATTCAGGTTTTAAAGAGACCATTACCATTGATGAACGTTGATCTATAGTGTTTTCTATAAGTAATTCTTTCATTCTTAATGCTTTTTTTAAAGCTTCATAACTCATAGGATTTGATAATAAATCTTTTGCCTGAAATATTATATAACCACCATTAGCAATATGAAGTAAACCAGGTTTTAACATCATATAGTTTGTTTTTAAAGAACCATAATAATTTTCATATTCTAATTTACCAAACACATTAGGATATGAGTAATTTGAATCCATTATAACAGGAGCTCCCTCAACATTGCTATTATCTATAAATAAATTAATTCTATAATTTTCCCAAGGCTTTGGTTGTTCAGGTCTTGGAGTATTAACAACAGTTGGTTGCTGTTTTTCTTCATGTGTTGCAAATAGTGAAATATTTTTTAGAATATCATTTTTAACATTATCTAAAAATTTATTAATTTTTTTATTTCTCTTAAATTTAGCTTTAATAAGATTTATATGACCACTAATTGTAAGAAGTGCAATATTAGATTGCCATTCATCAATTTTTTGTTCTGCTTCTCTTTCAATTGCTTTTATTTGTGCAATAACTTGCATTATTTGTTCTTGCACTATTGTTGATTTATCTTCGAATTCTTTTTTGGTTTGTTCATCTAATTTATCAAATTCTTCTTCAGCTATAGTTCTGCCATCAATAACTGGCATCATATATATTCCATTTTGGGCAGATTTAACTTGAAAACCATATTTAATAGAATTAGAATTTAATTTATCCATTAAAATATTACGCTTTTCTTGATATTCTTGTCTTATTAGAGTTTTTTCTTTTTCGAAGTCTTCATTATCGAAAGTATTTCTAATATCATTTCTAATATCTTTTATAAAGCTATTCATTGTATCTCTAAATTCTTTCCCTTGACCAGCAGGTAAAGAAAGAGATATAGGTTCATTTGGATTATCAAAATTATAGATATAACACCAATCAGAAGGAGTTTTTTTCTTTTTTGATATTTTATCTAAGTAATGTTTGGTGTACATTGTTTTTCCAACACCATCAGGTCCTTCAAGATAAATGTTATATCCTTTTATATCAACATTAATTCCAAATTCTAGTGCTTTAATGCCTCTGTCTTGACCTATACCTGTATCAATAGAAGTGTACTCTTCTGTTGAATCATGTTCAAAAACATCAGGATTGCAAGTCATCTTTAAATCTTTATAAGATAATTCTAATTTGTTTTTCATCTGTATCTCTCCTATCTCTATAGTATGTGATAAGTATATTATAAAAAATAGAAATAGTAAAGATATTAATAGAAAAAACTAAAAAAATTAATTACAAATTATTATAAAAATAATGTATAAATTATTGCATTATCAGAATTATTGTAGTATTTTTTCCTAATACCTAATTTTTTAAAATTAAAACTTTCATAGAGTTTTATAGCATAAATATTTTTTTCATTAACTTCTAAAGTGATAGAAGTTACTTCAGAAATGGATTGAGAAAAATTAATGATATTTTTTAGCATAAAATTTGCAACTCCAATATTTCTAAAATCTTTTCTTGTTACTATATTCATTATATGAATTGTATCAATTGCTTGCCAGATTCCAACAAAACCAATTATTTTATCACCATCAATACAAACAAAGTATAGAGAATTAGGGTTAGATAATTCTGATTCAAAAGTATTCAAACTCCAAAAATCATCAAAATCAGAATATAGTACATCTTTAATCTTTTTAAAATGTTCATTAGTCATTTTAGTAAATTTAAACACTATTTTTCACCTTCCAAAGCTCTTTCAGCTTGAGATTTTTTTAAATATATAGGAGATAATTGTGAAGAATCTCTTATATCTCCAGAAATATAATGGTTTAATCCAGCTTTTACATAAGATATACTTTTAAAATTGTTTGTCAATGAAAAACAAGAATTTGGGAAATTAGTTTTTAAAAAATCTTTATATATAATGGAACCATCTCCAACAAAAGTTATGTTATTTTTATCTATAAAATTATTTAATTCAGATATAGAACAAGATATTAGTTTAGAACCTATACAAACAGAGTTTGTAAACTCAAATACACCTGCATACACATTATTGTGTTTTGCATCTATAATACTACAAACATTAGAATTAGATACATTGTATGCAAGTGATTCTAAAGAGCTAACACCAATTAAAGGAATATTTTTAACATCATTAAATGCTTTTACAGTTGAAATACCAATTCTTATACCTGTAAAAGAGCCTGGACCTTGTGAACATATAATTAAATTAATATCATTTAAAGTATTGTTAGATTCTTTGAGACAAGAATCTATAAGTGGCATTAATTTTTGAGAATGAGTTAATTCATTAGTATTAATTTTTTCGCATATGCATTTAAAATCTTCATATATAGCAACTAAACAAGATTGAGAAGCTGTATCAATGACAAGTATTTTCAAAAAAATCACTCCATTTCTTACTAGAACCTATTATTTCAATATTTAAAGTTCTTAAATTTTCATTTTCTTCATTTTTATTAAATATAATGTGAATATATGGCATTGGTAATGATTGTTGAATGATTTCACCCCATTCAATTATGCATGCACCTTTATCAAAATATTCTTCTCCACCCATTTCATAAAATTCATCAATATCTTCCAGCCTGTAAACATCAAAATGATATAAATTAAGTTTTTTAGTATAATGTTCATTCACTATAGTAAAAGTGGGTGATGAAATTTCATCATCTAAATTGAAATATGAAAGAATGCCTTCAACAAATTTAGTCTTACCAGAGCCTAATTCGCCTGTTAATACAATAATATCTTTTGAATTTAGTTTTTCAGCAATTAATTTTGCAAAATTTTTTGTATCTTTTTCAGATTTTGAAATATATGTAAACATAAATTACCTCGCATTTATATAAATTATTTAGGTTATTTTACTACAAAAAAATATATTTGTAAATGAATTATGTGAAATACTCTGAAAAACTTGAAAATAATAGATATATATGATAATATAATTACTGAAAAATATTAAGGTAAGAAAATTTATACCTTGGAAAGGAAGAATTGTAAGAATGGAAAAAAAGGAATTTGTTAAAGAAATAACAGATATAGATAAAAATTTCCCACAATGGTATACAGATATTGTATTAAAAGCAGAACTTGCAGATTATACTGATGTGAAAGGATTTATTGCAATAAGACCATATGGATATGAAATATGGGAAAATATACAAAAATATGTAGATGAAAAATTTAAGAAACATGGAGTGAAAAATATATCCATGCCGATTTTAATTCCAGAGAAGCTATTAAATAAAGAAAAACAACATGTAGAAGGTTTTGCACCAGAAGTAGCTTGGGTTACAATTGGAGGAGGAGAAGAATTAGAAGAAAGATTATGTGTAAGACCTACATCAGAAACTATATTTTCAACAATGTATTCAAAATGGTTAAATTCATGGAGAGATTTACCTTTTCTATATAATCAATGGTGTAATGTACTAAGATGGGAAAAAGAAACAAGACCTTTTTTACGTTCAAGAGAGTTTTTATGGCAAGAAGGACATACAATACATGAAACAGAAAAAGAAGCAAAGGATTTTACATTAGATATGTTAGATGTATATGCAGATGTTGTAGAAAATCTGTTAGCAATACCAGTACTAAAAGGGAAAAAAACAGAGAAAGAAAAGTTTGCAGGAGCAGAATCAACATACACAATAGAAACATTAATGCATGATGGAAGAGCATTACAAGGAGGAACATCACACTATTTAGGTCAAAACTTTACAAAACCTTTTGATATTAAATTCCAAAACAGAAAAGGTGAACAAGAATATGCATATCAAACTTCTTGGGGAATAAGTACAAGGTTAATAGGAGCTGTTATAATGGCTCATGGAGATAATAGAGGATTAAAATTACCACCACTTGTTGCACCAATTCAAGCTGTAATTGTTCCTATTGCTCAACAAAAAGAAGGAGTTCTGGATGAAGCATACAAGTTAAAAAATAGACTAAATGAAAGAATAAGAATTAAACTAGATGATAGGGATAACTATTCAGTTGGATATAAATTTAATGAATGGGAAATGAAAGGAGTTCCAATTAGAATTGAAATAGGACCTAAAGATATAGAAAAAAGAGAAGCAATTTTAGTAAGAAGAGATACATCAGAAAAAATACAAGTAAAGTTGGAAGATATAGAAACAAAAATAGATGAAATGTTAAAGAATATTCAAGTAAATATGTTTAATATATGTAAAAAAAGAATGGAAGAAAAAACCACTATTGCTACAAATATCGAAGAATTAAAGAAAAATTTAGAAGAAAATCAAGGATTTGTAAAATCTATGTGGTGTGGTAATCAAGAATGTGAAGATAAAGTAAAAGAGATAACAGGAGCACCATCAAGATGTATACCTTTTGAACAAGAACATTTATCAGATGTATGTGTTTGCTGTGGTAGACCAGCTAAAACAATGATTGTATGGGGAAGGCAGTATTAATAAAACATGAAATTAAGAGAATTAAGAACATATGGAATTAGAGAATTAAAAAATGTAGAAGAAGCTAGTATAAAAATAAAAATATTGTTAAAATATCTATTAAATGTAGATACTAGCTTTCTTGTAATAAACCAAGACAAAGAGATAGATCCAAAAACAGAAGAAATCTTTATAAAAGATCTAGAAAAGTTAAAAAATGGAATGCCTGTTCAATATATTACTAATACTCAAGAATTTATGAAATGTAAATTTTTTGTGGATGAAAATGTATTAATACCCCAACCAGATACAGAAATATTAGTAGAAGAGGTAGTTAAATTAGCTAAGAAAAGTGACAGTATATTAGATTTATGTACTGGAAGCGGAGCTATAGGTATAAGTATTTGTGCTATAACAGGAGCAAATGTTACTTTGTCAGATATAAGTGAAAAAGCATTAAAAATAGCTAAAAAAAATAGTATTAATATATTAGAAAAAAATTTAAGAATAGTTAAATCAGATATGTTTGAAAATATTAATGATAAATACGATATAATAGTTTCTAATCCACCATATATTGATGAAAAAGATATGGAAAATTTGAATTTAGAAGTAAAACATGAACCTTTAATTGCGTTATATGGCGGAAAAGATGGACTAAACTATTATAAAATAATAGCTAAAAATGCTGTAAAATATTTAAAAGAAAATGGAATATTAGCACTTGAAATAGGCTATAATCAAAGAAATTCTGTAATAGAACTATTAAAAAAAGAAAAAAATTATAAAAATATTTATTGCAAGAAGGATATCTCTGGAAATGACAGAATTATAATTGCAACAAAAGATAGGGGGAACTAATGTCTTTTAGTTTTGATGTAAAAGAGGAACTTAGCAAAATTAAAAATTTGAAGGACAAAGAGTCAGTATTAGCAGAATTTAAAGGGTACATGATTAATAAAAGAATAGAAACAAATAAAAATATAGAATATGCAACAGAAAATGAATATAATATAAACAGATTTATAAAATTGCTTAAAAATATAGGTATAGAAAAGTATAATATACAAGTGAAAGGAAATAATTATATAGTTACCTTTAAAAATAATTTGAAAATAGAAAGTATAAATTTAAGTAAAGAAGTATTAGAAAAAGCATATATAAGAGGAGTTTTTATGGGGAATGGTTCTATAAATGAACCAAAAAATAATTATCATTTAGAAATAAATATAAAAGAAGATGTATTAGTGGACAAAATAAGTAAAATACTAAATAAATATGGTATAGAAGTAAAAAGAATAAGAAAAAGTAATGGTAATTCTGTATATATAAAAGATGGAGATGAAATATCAAAATTTTTAGCATTCATAGGAGCTAACACTTCAGTACTTAAATTTGAAGAAGCAAGAGCATTAAGAGATATGAGGAATAATGTTAATAGAATAGTAAATTGTGAAACTGCAAACTTAAATAAAACTGCACAAGCCTCAGCAAAACAAATACAAGCAATTAAAATAATACAGAAATATAATGAGTTTAATAAAATTCCAGAGCAATTACAAGAAGTAGCTAAATTAAGGTTAGAAAATCCTGAAGCAACACTTGCTGAATTAGGACATATGTTAACAGAAAAAATAGGAAAATCTGGAATAAATCATAGATTAAAATCTATAGAAAAAATAGCAGAAGAAATAACAAAAAAACTAAAAAAGCCTTAAATAATCAATATTTTAAGGCTTTTTTAGTTTTTATTGAATAGGAAAAATCGAGTTTTCTTATTCAATAAAAAACAACATTGCACAGAAAAATTGCTATGCAATTTTTCGCGTCGACAAATCTTTACTCTTCTTCGAGAACTTAAATATATATAGTTAAGTTAGAAAAGTAGAGAAAAGTTCTCGCAAAGCGAGATTTGTCCGTTTTGGCAGGGGTAGAAGGATTCGAACCCTCACACTTGGTTTTGGAGACCAGTATGCTACCATTAACATCATACCCCTATATCTAAAAAAACAATTCTTATTTATTATACAATTATTATTGAAAATTTGCAACATGTTTTGAAAAAAAATTAAAAAACCTTAATTATGTCAATTGAAAAAGTGTGGAAATTAAGGGTTACTATTTGGAGTAAACAGTATCAATAGGAATAGAGATTTTTGTGTGACAAGAAAGTAAAGTATCTTACAATAAAATGTTCTTTATAGCGAACAACAATAAACTATTCAATAAAATATGTTAAATTAAAATTTAGCAAGAAGATTATAAAATTTGTTGACGCGAAAAGTTTGCAAAAAAACGCATTATTCCAATTAATAATTCTTTTAACATTTTATGGGAAGTGCCAAATTTGTAAATTAGGAATTAATATACAAAAGGAAAATAAAAGAAAAAAGTATTGCAAAAATAGGAGAAATAAGTATATAATAAATAAAAGTTGTAGGAAAAAAGATAATAAAAAACAAGCAAAAGGAGAACAAAAGAAATGAGAAAAATGGCTGAAAGCCTTGGGGCTGTATATATATATATATATATATATATCGTAAACTTTAGAGGAAAAATAATAAGAAAATTAAATAGAATAAATCAAAAGCATAGGTTATTTTATAGTAAAATAGCCTATGCTTTTGATACGTCATAGTTACCGCAAGGCAAATAATTGACTTTTGGCTTGGTGGCAGCTTTGCATTGAAAATCCTTTGGTGTTCAAAAGTACACCTCCGGTTTTCTCGCTTGCTTGCCTAGCCAAAAGGTCAATTCTTTGCCTTGCTAGATAGATGAAAAGCCTAAAGCATAGATATAATAAATTAAATACATGAGAGAGGAGAATGTTAGTGAAAGTTAAACTAAAACAAAATAAGCGGTATAACACTAATAGCATTAGCAGTGACAATAATAGTATTAATAATATTAGCAGGAGTAACAATAAATGTAGCATTAGGAGAGAATGGATTGTTTAAGAAAGCAGAGGAGACGAAGGAGTATATGGAGAATGCGATGGCAGCGGATGAGACAGCAATAAATGAAATAATAGCAGAAATGGATGGAATAATAGGAAGTGGAGAGCCACAAGAGATAGGAGAAATAACAAGAGAAGAGATGTTTGTATCGTTTTGGTAACGGAGGTCACTTCAGCAGTTCAGGTTCAAGTTATCCAGGTTCAGACCGTAATGGTAGCTTTCCATACGGTGGGAGTTTACTCCTTACAGCGAGAGCCACTTTAATAATAAGTGACACTGTAAGCTGATAGAAGAAAAGAGTAAATATTAATTATAATGTCAAATCATAAAGAGTATACCGAAAAGTTTATGTAAACTTTTCGGTATACTCTTTATACTTTACTCTATCTGCACATCAGATTTTTGGGGTGAATGAAGGAGGAGATATGTAAATTAAATAAATTATACTATGGATTAGAAAACAATCCAATAAAAGAACAAATCGGAAAGCCTTAAAATTTGTACTAATTTAATATTTTCTCGTTGGCTTTTTAGTAAATTTGTTCCTAAGCCAATTTTACGCAAGTAAAATTGTGTGCAGTCGTTAGAGCGTAGCGACTTTTATACAATAGGAAAGGATAACTTTCCTATTGTATAATAAAAATTTGCCAACTAGCATTGCCAAATTTAAAAATTTATGTTAAATTATAAACTATAGTTTGGTATTTTAAAGCATATATTTATCAGTAAAGTGTGATATATATTTGCCAAATTTAAAAATTTATTGAAAAAATTAAGATAATTGAATATAATATTAAATAGAATGAATTATTTTATGGATGAGAAATTTTATATAGTAAGATATAGAAATTACAGAATAAATATAAAAATAGTAGTGTATTAAAAATGCACTGCATTTAAGTAATAATATATAATTAAGGGGGAATAAAAATGCATAATAAAAGAAATATATTAATAGGAGGAGCATGGCCTTATGCTAATAATTCTTTACATGTTGGACATGTAGCAGGATTAATTTCTGGAGATGTTCTTGCAAGATATTATAGACAAATTGGAGATAATGTACTTTATGTTTCTGGAACGGATTGCCATGGTACTCCTATTACAATTAGAGCAAAAAAAGAAAACAAAACTCCTAAAGAAATATCAGAATCATATCACAAAGAATTTACAGATTGCTTTAATGACATGCAGTTTTCATATGATTTATATACTAAAACAGAAGATGAATTTCATAAAAAGAAAGTACAAGAGTTGTTTAAAAAGATGTATGATAATGGATATATTTATGCTAAAAAAGATTTACAACCTTTTTGCGAACATTGCAATAAGTTTGTGGCAGACAGAGAGCTGATTTTAACTTGTCCTTCTTGTGGAAAAGAAACTAAAGGAGATATGTGTGATTGTGGATATGAGCCTAAGTTAGAAGACTTAATTGGGGCTAAATGTCAGACATGTGGAAGTGAAACAGTTCAAAAAGAAAATATGAATTTATATTTAGCATTGGGAAAATTACAAAATAAGATTGAAAAATATGTTGAAAAAAATAAAAAAAATTGGAGAATTAGTTCTCAAAATGAAACTGAAAAGTATTTAAGAGAAGGTTTGCCAGAAAAAGCAGTAACCAGAAATCTTGAATGGGGAATCGATATACCTATTAAAGGATTTGAAGACAAAAAAATGTATGTATGGATAGAGGCTGTTTTAGGATATATTACAGCATGTCAAAAAATTTGTATTGAAAAAGGTTTAAACTGGGAAAATTATTGGAAAAATGACAGAAATAATTTGATTTTTATGGCACATGGAAAAGACAATATAACCTTTCATACTATAATATTACCAGCTTTATTATTAGCGTTGGAAGAAGATTATAAATTGCCAGATTATATGGTCGCAACACAATACTTAAATATAAATTCAGAGAAAATATCTAAATCCAAAGGAAATGGTATAACAATAAGACAGATGCTAGATAATTATAATTCTGATATGATTAGATATTATCTAATAGGAAATGGACCAGAAAGGAAGGATAGTAATTTTTCTATTGAAGAATTTGTTGCTATAAGTAATGCGGAAGTTGTTAATAAATATGGAAATCTCATAAATAGAACTTTAAAATATAAAGGATTAAAACAAATACCTGATGGTGTTATGAATAAATATATGAAGGAATTAATAGAAAAAGCATATAAAGATGTGGGAAATGCAATTGAAAATTTGGAATTTAAAAAGGCAGTTTTATTAATTAGAGATTTAGTTGAAGAAGGAAATAAATTTTATGAGGAAAAACAGCCATGGAAACAGCAAAAAGAGAATATACAAGAATTTAATAATACTATATATACATGTTGTAACCTTATTGCTAATTTATCTAATTTATATGAACCTTTTATGCCTGAGTCATCTAAAAAAGTTAGGAGATTCTTAGAAATAGAAGAATGTTGCTGGGAATATATACAAGTAAAAAAATGTAAAGATATTGAAAATATAGAACCAATATTTGAAAGAATTAAATAGAGCAAATGGGAAAGCATTAAAATTTATACTTTTATATTTATCAGTTTAGTAAATTTATGCTCAATAGATGTTATATATTAGAAAAGGCTAACTATTTTGAAGTTAACCTTTTCATTTTTTCATTTATGTATTTATCTAACAGTTGACTTTGTTTTAATATTTTTTCATAGGGAGCTCCTATTTTTATCATATGCTCAAGTTTTGCTCTGTTTTTTAAAATTAATAATTCTATCCTCATATGTATCACTCCTATTTTGTATGAAGAATAAATTTTATTTCATATTTGTTAATTGATTTGTTAGTATAATGGAACTATTTTTTTAATTATAGCATGTACTATTTGAAAAAAATGTCAAAACTTGTAGATGAGATAAATTTTATTTTTATAATAAATAAAATATAATAGATTAAACCAGTGATAGTAAATATAAATATGAAAATTTCTTATTTTTTGTATTGACATAAGTCTAAAAGCATTGTATAATATAAAAGCATGAAAAAAGCGATGAAGTAGGATGTGGCTACAACTGAGGTTGGAGGGAACTCCTATGGAGTATGTTATGGCTTAGACCAGGCGGTAAGTTTAATAAAAAAAGCACTTATCCCAAAGTTATCATGCAGACTTTGGATTTTATATTGGTAAAAAAAGAAACACCAGGGTGCGTTTATAGCTTCCGACCATAAATATAGAAGGAGGGAAATGCAAAATGCAAACAAACAAAGTAGAAAGTGAGAAGATTAGAATAAGATTAAAAGCTTATGACCATGGAGTTTTAGAACAGTCTGCTGAAATGATAGTAGATACTGCTAAAAAGACAGGAGCAAAAGTTTCAGGTCCTATTCCATTACCAACAGAAAAAGAGATAGTAACAATTTTACGTTCTCCACATAAAGATAAAGACTCAAGAGAGCAATTTGAAATGAGAACACATAAAAGAGTTATAGATATCTTATACCCAACACAAAAAACAGTTGACAGTTTAATGAAAATTGATTTGCCAGCAGGTGTTGATATAGAAATAAAATTATAGTTTTTTTAAAACTAAGCTGATAGTACATAGACATGTAAATTTAACCTTATCAGCCAATAGTTAGGAGGAAAAAATGAATAAAACTTTAGTAGGAAAGAAAATTGGAATGACTCAAGTATTTGATGAAACAGGAAAAGTTATTCCAGTAACAGTTATAGAAGCAGGTCCTTGTATTATAGCACAAGTAAAAACTGTGGAAACAGATGGATATAATGCTATACAATTAGGATATGGAGAAGTTAAAGAAAGTAAATTAACAAACCCTGAAAAAGGTCATTTTACAAAAGCGGGATTAACATTAAAAAAACATTTAAGAGAATTTAGAATAGATGATATTAATGAATTAAAAGTTGGAGATGAATTAAAAGCCGATGTATTTTCAGTTGGTGATAAAGTAGACATACAAGGAATATCAAAAGGAAAAGGATTCCAAGGCGTTATTAAACGTCATGGACAATCAAGAGGACCAATGGGACATGGATCTATGTATCATAGAAGACCAGGATCAATGGGACCAACTTCAACACCAGGTAGAGTATTTAAAGGAAAAAGATTACCAGGTCATATGGGAAGAGTAACAGTTACAATACAAAATTTGGATGTTGTAAAAGTTGATTTAAATAAAAATGTAATTTTAGTTAAAGGTAGTGTACCTGGAGCAAAAGGTTCTATCTTAAAAATAAAATCAAGTGTTAAAGCATAAGGAGGGAAGAAAAGATGCCAAAAATAGATGTATACGATATAGAAGGTAAAAAAGTAAAAAGCATAGAATTAAAAGACGAAATATTTGGCATAGAGCCAAATGAAAAAGTTGTACACAGTGTATTAGTTAATTATTTAGCAAATCAAAGACAGGGTACACAAAGTACAAAGACAAGAGCAGAAGTTCGTGGTGGAGGAAAAAAACCATGGAGACAAAAAGGAACTGGTAGAGCAAGACAAGGTTCTATAAGAGCACCACAATGGATAAAAGGTGGTATAGCATTAGGACCAAAACCACGTTCATATAAGTACACTGTTAATAAAAAAGAAAAAAGATTAGCAATAAAATCTTTATTGAGTTCTAAAGTTTTAGAAAATGAATTAATAGTTATAGATAATATACAATTAAAAGAAATTAAAACTAAGGAAATGGTAAGAATATTAGAAAATATTAAAGCTGAAGGAAAAACACTAATAATGCTTCCTGAAAGAGAAGAAAAAGTGCAAAAATCAGCAAGAAATATTGAAGGAGTTAAAACAACTTTAGTAAATACTATTAATGTATATGATTTATTAAAATACAAAAACTTAGTTATAACAATGGATACAGTTAAAAAATTAGAGGAGGTGTACGCATAATGATAGCAGAGGAAATTATAATAGAACCTGTTGTTACTGAAAAAAGCAATGAAGAAATTCAGGAAGGAAAGTATACCTTTAAAGTAGCAAAAAAGGCTACAAAAGTTGATATAGCTAAAGCTGTAGAAAAACTATTTAATGTTAAAGTATTAAAAGTTAACACAATGATGGTTAAAGGAAAAGAAAAAAGAGTTGGAAGATATGTAGGAAAAACTTCTGACTGGAAAAAAGCAATTGTTAAAATAGATACTAATGTAGGAGAAAGTACTTATTTAACAAAAGGTGGAAAACAAGTTAAAGCTCAAAAGAAATATAAGACTTCAATAGATGAATTTATAGGAGCATAAAATAAAATTATCTGGAAATAAACCAGGAAAATAAATTATAAAGGAGAGAAAAAAATGGGAACAAAAAGATTTAGACCAATTACTCCATCATTAAGAAACATGACAGTTTCTACATTTGATGAAATAACAAAAAAGACACCTGAAAAATCTTTATTGGATGTAAAAAAGAAAAATTCAGGAAGAAATTCATATGGTAGAATTACTGTAAGACATCAAGGTGGAGGTAATAGACAAAAATATAGAATAATTGATTTTAAGAGAAAAAAAGATGATATGGTAGCTACTGTTGTAGGTATAGAATATGATCCAAATAGAAGTGCAAATATAGCATTAATAAAATATGAAGATGGAACATTAAGCTATATTTTAGCACCATTAGGTTTGAAAGATGGAGATAAAGTTGTATCAGGTGATAAAGCTGATATAAAACCAGGAAATTGTATGAAAATAGAAAATATTCCAGTTGGTACAATGATTCATAATATTGAGTTAAATCCTGGGCAAGGTGGTAAATTAGTAAGAGCAGCAGGTCAGGAAGCTCAATTAATGGCAAAAGAAGGAAAATATGCACATATTAGACTTCCTTCAGGAGAAATGAGATTAATTATGGTTGTGTGCAGAGCAACAATTGGAACAGTTGGTAATCAAGATCATGAAAACATAAAATTAGGTAAGGCTGGAAGAAGTAGACATATGGGTAAACGTCCAGAAGTTAGAGGATCTGTAATGAATCCAGTAGATCACCCACATGGTGGTGGTGAAGGTAGAGCACCTATCGGTCATGCAGGACCAATGACACCTTGGGGCAAACCAGCACTTGGATATAAAACAAGAAAGAAAAATAAAAAATCTGATAAATTTATAGTAAAGAGAAGAAAGTAAGGAGGAAATAAAATATGTCAAGATCAAGCAAAAAGAAACCATTTATAGCACCAGAATTATTAAAAAGAATTGAAGCTATGAATGAAAATGGTAATAAAGAAGTATTAAAGACATGGTCAAGAGCTTCTACAATCTATCCTCAAATGGTTGGTCATACAATAGCTGTTCATGATGGTAGAAAACATGTACCAGTATATATTACTGAAGAAATGATAGGACATAAATTAGGTGAATTTGCTCCTACAAGAACATTTAAGGGTCATGCAGGAGAAAAAACAACAAAGAGCTAGAATTATTTTAGTTAAATAATTCCTAAATTAAAGAAGGAGGGATAACAAAGTGGAAGCACAAGCAACACTAAAATTTGCAAGGATTTCATCAAGAAAAGTGAAAATAGTTGCAGATTTAATAAGAGGTAAAAATGTTGATGAAGCATTAGCTATAGTTAAATTTACTCCAAAAGCTTCATCTGAGATTATAGAAAAGTTATTAAAATCAGCAATTGCAAATGCTGAAAATAATCATAATATGGAACATTCTAAATTATATGTAGAACAAATATATGCTAATCAAGGGCCTACTTTAAAAAGAATAAGACCAGCAGCAAAAGGTTCTGCAGTAAGAATAAGAAAAAGAACAAGCCATATAACAATAGTATTAGGAGAGAGAGAATAAGGAAGGAGGACGATTAAGACATGGGACAAAAAATGGATCCACATGGATTAAGAGTAGGTATCATCAAAGATTGGAACTCAAAATGGTATGCTGATAAAAAGCATTTCAGTGATTATTTGATAGAGGACCATAAAATTCGTGAATATGTAAAAAAGAAGTTATACACTAGCGGTATTTCAAAAGTTGAAATTGAAAGAACAGCTAAATTTGTTAAGGTAAATGTTTATACAGCAAAACCTGGATTAGTAATAGGAAAAGGTGGAAATTTTGCTGAAAGCTTAAAAGCTGAGATAGAGAAAATGATAGGTAAAGAGGTTAACCTAAATATTATAGAAGTAAAGAATGTAGATATAGATGCTCAATTAGTAGCTGAGAATATAGCAGGACAATTAGAAAGAAGAATCTCTTTTAGACGTGCTATGAAACAATGCATGCAAAAAACAATGAAAGCAGGAGCATTAGGAATTAAAACATCAGTTTCAGGAAGATTAGGTGGAGCTGATATGGCTAGAACAGAATTCTATAAAGAAGGAACAATACCACTTCAAACATTGAGAGCAGATATCGATTATGGATTTGCAGAAGCAGATACTACTTACGGAAAAATCGGTGTTAAAGTTTGGATATATAAAGGTGAAGTTCTTCCAGCTAAAAAGAAAGTGGAAGGAGGAGACAAATAATGCCATTAATGCCAAAAAGAACAAAATATAGAAAATTGCAAAAAGGTAGAATAAGAGGAAAGGCAACAAGAGGTAACAAAGTAACAAATGGTGAGTTTGGTCTTCAATCTTTAGAAATAGGATTGATAACATCAAACCAAATAGAAGCTGCACGTATTGCTATGACTCGTTATATAAAAAGAGGAGGTCAAGTTTGGATTAAGATTTTTCCAGATAAGCCAATGACAAGCAAACCTATAGGAACTCGTATGGGTAAAGGAAAGGGTGCTGTTGAATATTGGGTAGCTCCAGTAAAACCTGGAAGAGTTATGTTTGAAATTGCTGGAGTTTCAGAAGAAACAGCAAAAGAAGCACTAAGACTTGCAGCTAACAAATTATCAGTAAAATGTAAATTTGTAAAGAAGGAAACTGAAGTAGGTGGTGAAAAAGATGAAGATAAATAAAATAAAGGAAATGTCTTCACCAGATTTAGAGAAAGAATTAGGAGAATTGAAACAAGAACTTTTTAAATTAAGATTTAGTTTAAAATCAGGAAATTCAAATAATCCTATGAAAATAAAAGAAGTGAAAAAAGACATTGCAAGAATAAATACAGTTTTAAGAGAAAGAGAATTAGCAGAGAATAAATAATAGAAAGGAGATACTCTAATGGAAGAAAGAAATCTTCGTAAAGTCATGATTGGTACAGTTATTTCTGATAAAATGGATAAAACAGTAGTAGTAGCTGTTGAAACAAGCGAAATGAATAAAACTTATGGAAAAATTCAGAAAAAAACATATAAATTAAAAGCTCATGACGAAAAGAATGAATGCCATACTGGAGATAAGGTTAAAGTTATGGAAACAAGACCTTTGTCAAAAGATAAAAGATGGAGAATAGTTGAAATCTTAGAAAAGGCAGTTATTAAATAAATAGCAATGTAAAAAGGAGGAATCGTAAAATGGTACAGCAACAAACTATATTAAAAGTAGCCGATAACACTGGAGCAAAAGAAATTATGTGTATTAGATGTTTAGGCGGTTCATATAGAAAATATGCTAGAATCGGTGACATTATAGTAGCTTCTGTTAAGACTGCAACACCAGGAGGAGTTGTAAAAAAAGGAGACGTAGTAAAAGCCGTTGTTGTTAGGACAAAGAAACCAACAAGAAGAGCTGATGGTTCTTATGTTAGATTTGATGAAAATGCAGCTGTTATTATAAAAGAAGATGGAAACCCAAGAGGCACACGTATATTTGGACCAGTTGCAAGAGAGCTAAGAGATAAGGATTATATGAAAATACTTTCTCTAGCACCAGAAGTTTTATAAAATGTTAAAACCTAGAGGAGGCGAAAAATAAATGTTAAAGGTAAAAAAAGGCGATAATGTAATGATTTTATCAGGGAATGACAAAGGTAAAACAGGAGAAGTTTTACAGGTTATACCTAAATCAGAAAAGATAATCGTTAAAGGTGTAAATGTAAGAAAGAAACATGTGAAACAAAGAAAACAAGGTGAACAAGCAGGAATTATACCATCAGAATGTCCTATACATATAAGTAAAGTAGCTGTTATATGCCCTAAATGTGGTAAACCTACAAGAATAGGATTTAGCATAGAAAAAGATGAGAAAATTCGTGTATGTAAAAAATGTAATACAAAAATCAAATAAGAGTAATAAAAGAAAGGAGGTCTATTTAGACTTATGGAAATACTAAAAGAGCAATATGAAAAAGAAGTACTTCCAGCTTTAATGAAAAAGTTTGGATATAAATCTGTGATGGAGGCTCCTAAATTAGAAAAAATAGTTATAAATATAGGATTAGGAGATATTAAAGACAATCCAAAATCACTAGATAATGCTGTAAATGATTTAAAAATAATAACAGGACAAAAACCAGTTATTACAAAGTCTAAAAAGGCTATAGCAGCATTCAAATTAAGAGAAGGTGTTAATATTGGATGTAAAGTAACATTAAGAAAAGGAAAAATGTATGATTTTGCATATAAACTATTCAATGTAGCACTTCCAAGAGTGAGAGATTTTAGAGGAGTATCAGTTAATTCTTTTGATGGAAGAGGAAACTATTCAATGGGTATTAAAGAGCAGTTA
Organism: uncultured Clostridia bacterium; assembly: GCA_944388605.1. Taxonomy (GTDB): domain Bacteria; phylum Bacillota; class Clostridia; order TANB77; family CAG-508; genus CALXJJ01. The sequence continues at coordinate 16,097 of CALXJJ010000003.1, read as the reverse complement.
ATATTCCCAGAAATTGAATATGATAAAATAGATAAAATAAGAGGAATGGATATTATATTTGTGACAACAGCAAAGACAGATGAAGAAGCTAAAGAATTACTTACTCTATTAGGAATGCCATTTAAAAATTAATGAAAAGCTTCGTCTTGCATTGTCAAGTCACAAAAAAGTTCTCAATATACACAAAGTATTATTTCAAACTTTTTTGCTAGATTTCCTAGCAATACTCGCTTTTGATTAATTTAAAGATAATTATAGTGAAATAGTAATTTGATATAAGATAAAAATTGAGAAAGGAGAAAAAAATGGCTAAAAAATCATTAAAAGTAAAACAAGCAAGACCACAAAAGTACAAAACAAGAGAATATAATAGATGTAAAATTTGTGGTAGACCACATGCTTATATAAGAAAATATGGAATTTGCCGTGTTTGTTTTAGAGAGTTAGCACATAAAGGTGAGATTCCTGGTGTTAAGAAAGCAAGTTGGTAATATAAACTATAGAAAATCATAAAGGAGGGAATTAGTTTGAACATAACAGATCCTATTGCAGATATGCTAACAAGAATAAGAAATGCAAACAGCTCTAAGCATAAAACAGTAGATGTACCAGCATCTAATATGAAAAAAGCAATTGCTGAAATATTATTTAAAGAAGGATATATTAGAGCTTATGAAGAAATAAAAAATGAAAATCAAGGTATTATAAGAATTAGTTTAAAATATGATGATAAAGGTGCAAGAGTTATTTCTGGAATAAAAAGAATTAGTAAACCAGGTTTAAGAGTGTATGCATCAAAAGATGAATTACCAAAAGTATTAAATGGATTAGGAATTGCTATAGTATCAACATCTAAAGGGCTAAAAACTGATAAAGAAGCAAGAGAAGCTAATTTAGGTGGAGAAGTATTAGCTTATGTTTGGTAATAAATAATAAACCAATTTGATATTATGTTGAAAGATATAATGTATTTGAATAAAATAAATGATATATAGATTTTAATAAATAAAAAGGAGGGAAAAATTATGTCAAGAATAGGAAACAAGCCTATTACAGTGCCAGATGGTGTTGATGTTAAAATAGATGGTAATCATATTACAGTTAAAGGACCAAAAGGAACTTTAGAAAAAGATTTACACAAAAATATGAATGTTTCATTAAAAGATAAAACTATAACTGTAATAAGACCTGATGATGAGCCTTTTAATAAAAGTTTACATGGACTAACAAGAACTTTAATAAATAATATGATTGAAGGAGTTCTTAATGAATATAAAAGAGATTTAGAAATAAATGGAGTTGGGTATAGAGCACAGAAAAAAGGAAATAAATTGGTAATGAATTTAGGATATTCTCATCCAGTTGAAATGGATCCACCTGCAGGAATTACTTTTGATGTTCCAGATGCTAACCATATTACAGTAAGAGGAATTGATAAAGAAGTTGTTGGTCAAACAGCAGCTGTTGTAAGAACTAAAAGACCACCTGAAGTTTATAGAGGTAAAGGTATTAAATATGCTGAAGAGCATATTAGACGTAAAGAAGGTAAAGCAGGTAAGAAATAATTTTAATGAAAAACTTAGTACTGTGTTATTAGAACTCAATAAAAATTGTTTCAATGTACAACTGGTACTATGTCGAAAATTTTATTTGTTCACCTAGTATTAATTAAAATTAGTCTAGTAATAAAAAGAAAATCTAAAATAAACTAGTGCAAAAACATTAGTTAGAAAGGAGATTAAAATGATAAAGAAAATAGACAGAAAAGCACAAAGAGTTAGAAGACATATAAGAGTACGTAGAAAAATAAAAGGAACTGCAGAACGTCCAAGACTATGTGTTTTTAGAAGTAATAAAGCTTTATATGTACAGATAATAGATGATGTTGTAGCAAATACTCTAGTAAGTGCAAGTACTTTAGATAATGAAATAAAGGAAAAGCATGCAAATAAAATAGCAGCAAAAGAATTAGGAGAATTAATTGCAAAAAAAGCCATCGAAAAAAATATTAAGACTGTAGTATTTGATAGAGGTGGATATATTTACCATGGTGTAATAAAAGAGTTAGCAGAAGCCGCAAGAAGTGGTGGATTAGAATTCTAAAAGGAGGGAAAGTAAGTGCAAAACGAAGAAAAGCAAACAGAATTAAAAGAGAAAGTTGTAGCTATAAATAGAGTTGCTAAAGTTGTTAAAGGTGGTAGAACTTTTAGATTTAGTGCTGTAGTGGTAGTAGGAGATGGAGCTGGATGTGTAGGTGTAGGAAATGGTAAAGCGGCAGAAGTTCCAGATGCTATAAAAAAGGCTATAGAAGAAGCTAAAAAGAATTTAGTACAAGTACCACTAGTAGGAACAACAATTCCTCACGAATATGTTGGAAAGTTTGGAAGTGCTAAAGTTATGTTAAAACCAGCTACAGAAGGTACTGGAGTTATAGCAGGAGGAAGCGTTAGACCAGTTTTAGAACTTGCAGGATATAGAGATATAAGAACAAAAGTTATAGGAACTAACAATCCAAGAAATGTTGTTTATGCTACAATAGAAGGATTAAAAAGTATGCAAACAATAGAGCAAGTGGCTAAAAAAAGAGATAAAAAAGTAGAAGATATATTATAATTAAAATAGGAGGTGCTAATCATCATGAAGCTAGGAGAAATAAGATCAGCTAAAGTAAGTAAAACAAGGACTAGAGTTGGACGTGGAATAGGTTCAGGACTAGGTAAGACTTCTGGAAGAGGACATAAAGGTCAAAAGGCTAGATCTGGCGGTGGTGTTAGAAGAGGTTTCGAAGGTGGTCAAACACCATTATATAGAAGACTACCAAAAAGAGGTTTCACTAATATACATGCAAAAGACTATGTTGAAGTAACATTAACAATGCTTAATAAAGCAACTACAGAAGAAGTTACAGCAGAAAGTTTAATTAAAGATGGTATCATTAGTAAGAAGAAAGATGGAATAGTTATTCTTGCTACTGGTAATCTTGAAAAGAAATTAACAGTTAAAGCTGTAAGATTTACTAAAGCTGCAAAAGAAAAAATTGAAGCTTTAGGTGGAAAGACAGAGGTGATATAATTGTTTAAAACGATAATAAATGCAATTAAAACACCTGAAGTTAGAAAAAGAATATTATATACATTGTTACTAATTGTTATATTCCGTTTAGGATGTTATATAACAATCCCTGGAGTAGATACATTTCAATTATCGACAATTATGAATGCATCAGCAAGTGGTTTATCTGGAATTGTTGACTTAATATCAGGAGGAGCATTTTCTAGATTTTCAATATTTGCTATGTCAATAACTCCATATATTACAGCATCAATTGTAATTCAATTGTTAACATTTGTAATTCCTGCATTAGAAAGATTAGCAAAAGAAGGTGGAGAAGTAGGAAGAAGAAAGATGAGTTTGTATACAAAGATTCTTACTATAATATTAGCTTTAATAGAAGGATTAGGAATATATTTATCTTATAGAAATTCAGGAATATTCTTAGATACAGGAATTGGAACAGCGATAACAATTATAATTTCATTAATGGCAGGAACAGCTATTTTAATGTGGTTAGGAGAAGAGATTACAAATAAAGGAATAGGTAATGGAATTTCATTAATTATATTTGTAGGTATTATAGCAGGACTTCCATCAGCTGTAGTTACAATTTGGAACTTGATTGCAGGTAATGGAACATTTAGTACTACAGGATTATTAACAGCTATAGGAGTTATTATAGGAGCTATATTATTAGTTGCTGGTGTTGTATTTGTACAACAAGCAGAAAGAAGAATTCCTGTACAGTATTCAAAAAGAGTGGTAGGAAGAAAGATGGTAGGAGCACAAAATACACATATACCATTGAAACTTGCAATGGCAGGTGTAATGCCAATAATATTTGCTTCTTCATTTATGACATTTCCTGCAATGATCATACCTTTGTTTATTAAAGATATAGCAGAAAGAACATCAGGTTTTTGGTATACAATTTACAATTTCTCACTTGCAACATCATCTTCAGAAGTGGCAATAGGTTTTACAATTGCTAATGCAATAATATATTTGTTATTAATTATAGGATTTACATATTTTTATACATATGCAACATTTAATCCAGCAGATATATCAAATAATATTAAAAGAAATGGCGGATTTATACCAGGTATAAGAGCTGGTAAACCAACAACAGAATATTTATCAAATGTAATTTCAAAATTAACATTATATGGAGGAATATTCTTAGCAATAATTGCTATCCTTCCAATGTTCTTAAGGTTTACAACTTTAAATTTAGCATTTGGAGGAACATCAATACTTATTGTAGTTAGTGTTGCTATTGAAATAGTGCAACAAATGGAATCTCAATTAGCTGTACGTCATTATAAAGGATTTTTAGATTAAATAAAATAATATATACAAAGCGAAGAAGTCTGAAAAGGACGATGCTACATTCTAACGTCCTGTTAGATTAGTGTACATATCGAAAATTCAAGACTTCTTGTTTGTTTGTAAAAAAGTTTGGACTATATAAAAACTATAGTTATGCCTAGAAAGGAATGAATATCAAAATGTTTATAGTAATGTTAGGAGCGCCAGGAACAGGGAAAGGAACAATAGGAGGAATTTTAGAAAAAGAATTGGGAATAGTAAGAATTTCATCAGGAGATATTTTTAGAACATATGTAAAAAAGGATAAAGAAATTGGGAAAAAAATAGAAGATTATATGAGTAAAGGATTATTAGTTCCAGATGAACTTGTTGTACAATTAGTTGGAAATAGGTTACAAGAATCAGATGTAATAAATGGAGCAATATTAGATGGTTTTCCTAGAACTGAGAATCAAGCTAAAGAATTGGACAAACTTTTAAGTAAAGGGAATAATAAAGTAAACCTTGCTATTAATTTGTCTTTACCTGACAATGAAGTTATAGCAAGAATATCTAGAAGAAGATGTTGCCCAAATAAAGAATGTGGAGAAATTTACAATTTAGATTTTAAACCTCCAATTAGAGATGGATTATGTGATAAATGTGGGTCAAAATTAGTACAAAGACAAGATGATAAAGAGGAAACTATAAAAAGAAGGCTAGAGGTTTATCATAGTACAGCTGATGAACTAATAAATTATTATAAAAATCAAAATGTATTGAAAAATATAAAATTAGGTAGTGAAACTAATTTAACATCAAATGATGTTGGAAAAGTTTTGGTAGAAGAGCTTAAAGCTACAATTTAATTATTTAATAAAAGGAAGTAAATAAAGTGGTTACGATAAAGTCGAGAAGAGAAATTGAACTTATGAAAGAGGCATGTAAATTAACAAATGCAGTTCATAAAGAAATTGAAAAAGCTATAAAACCTGGAATTACAACTTTGGAATTAGACAAAATAGCTGAAAACTTTATAAGAAAAAACGGTGGTATTCCAGCGCAAAAAGGTTATCCAAGTGGAATAAAAGGAGTACCAAATTTCCCAGCAACAATATGTGTTTCTATAAATGATGAAGTAATACATGGAATACCATCTGATAAAGTTAAAGTAAAAGATGGAGATTTAGTAAGTATAGATTTAGTTGTATATAAGAATGGATATAATGGAGATGCAGCTAGAACATATATTGTAGGGAATGCAAGTAAAAGTGCTACAAGATTAGTAGAAATAACAAAACAAGCCTTTTTTGAAGGGATAAAATATGCTAAAGTAGGAAATAGAATAGGAGATATTTCACATGCAATAGGTGAATTTGTAGGAAAAAATGGATATAGTGTGGTAAGAGAATTTCAAGGACATGGAATTGGTCAAAGTATGCATGAAGATCCAGGAATACCTAATTATGGCAAACCTGGTAGAGGAATTAAATTGGAACCAGGTATGACACTCGCAATTGAACCAATGGTTATAGAAGGCAAACCAGACATATTGGAATTAGAAGATGGATGGACAATAATTACTGAAGATGGAAGTTTAGCTGCACATTATGAAAATACTATATTAATTACAGAAAAAGAACCTGAAATATTGACATTGTAAAAAAACTATAGTATAATATAAAAGATATTGTTTATCTAACGGTATTAGGAGGAAATTATGGCAAAAGAAGATGTTATAGAAGTAGAAGGTACAGTAGTAGAAGCTTTACCAAATACTAATTTTAAAGTAGAACTTGAAAATGGACATCAAATACTAGCTCATATTTCAGGTAAATTAAGAATGAATTATATAAAAATATTACCTGGAGACAAAGTAAAAGTAGAGCTTTCACCATATGATTTGACACGTGGAAGAATTACTTGGAGAGCAAAATAAAAAGTAAGTAATTAACCCAAATATATAAAATAGTGGAGGTGCTAGTTGAAATGAAGGTAAGACCATCAGTAAAACCAATTTGCCCAAAATGCAAAGTTATAAAAAGAAAAGGTGTAATAAGAGTAATTTGTGAAAACCCAAAACATAAACAAAGACAAGGGTAATATAAAAAAGTTAAAAGCACAAATCAAAGTAGCGGCTGAATTCGTTAATATTAACGAAACTTGGATTTGTGTTTATATACATGCTTTGAAATGTTAATGACTAAGGTCCTTTTAGTGCATTTCACCATTAGCAATAAAAAGCAACATAATTAATAAAATAAACTTTGGAGGTGCTAAAAAATGGCTCGTATAGCAGGAGTAGATTTACCTAGAGAAAAAAGAGTAGAGATTGGATTAACATATATATATGGAATAGGATTACCAAGCTCACAAAAAATATTAAAAGAAGCTGGAGTAAATCCAGATATTAGAGTGAAAGATTTAACAGATGATCAAGTAAAAGCTATAAGAACTGCAATGGAAGGTTATAAGACAGAAGGAGATTTACGTAGGGAAGTTGCTCTAAATATAAAAAGATTGACAGAAATAGGATGTTATAGAGGATTAAGACATAGAAGAGGTCTTCCAGTTAGAGGACAAAGAACAAAGACTAATGCTCGTACAAGAAAAGGTCCTAGAAAATTAGTAAGCAGAGCAAAAAATAAATAAAATATAACTTTTAAGAAGGGAGTAGAAAAATGGCTACTAAAGGAACAAAAAGATCTACAACTAGAAGAAGAGATAGAAAGAATATCGATAAAGGTATGGTTCATATCCATTCTAGTTTTAATAATACAATTGTTACAATAACAGATGTTCAAGGTAATAGTATATCTTGGGCAAGTGCTGGTGAGTTAGGATTTAAAGGCTCAAGAAAAAGCACACCTTATGCAGCAGGTCAAGCTGCAGAAACAGCTGCAAAAGCTGCAATGGAACATGGATTAAAATCAGTGGAAGTATATGTAAAAGGACCAGGTTCAGGTCGTGAAGCTGCAATTAGGTCTCTTCAATCAGCAGGATTGGAAATAAGTACAATAAAAGATGTAACTCCAATTCCTCATAATGGATGTAGACCACCAAAAAGACGTAGAGTTTAATTAAGGAAGGTGAAATAAAAAATGGCAAGATATAAAGATGAACAATGTAGAATTTGCCGTAGAGAAGGACAGAAGTTATTCTTAAAAGGTTCAAGATGTTATACAGATAAATGTAGTATTGCAAGAAGAAATTACGCACCAGGTCAAAATGGACAAAAAAAGAAAAAACTTTCAGAATATGGTACTCAGTTAAGAGAAAAACAAAAAACAAAAGCATTTTATGGGGTAGGAGAGAAGCAATTTAGAAAATATTTTGATATGGCTTCTAATTCAAGAGGAAAAACAGGTGAAATTTTGCTTCAAATATTAGAAAGTAGATTAGACAATGTTGTTTATAGATTAGGATATGGTGCTTCAAGAGCACAAGCTAGAATGCTTGTAACACATGGGGCATTTGAAGTAAATGGTCACAAAGTAGATATACCATCATATCTAGTAAAAGCAGGAGATATTATATCTGTAAGAGAAATAAGAAAAGATAATGGAGCTATAAAATTAAATGTTGAAGAGAATTCAGCAAGACCAGTTCCAACTTGGTTAGAAAAAGATGTAGATAAATTAAGTGGCAAAGTTGTGAGATTAGCATCAAGAGAAGATATTGATATTCCAGTAGAAGAACATTTAATAGTTGAATTATACTCTAAATAATGTTTATAGATAATTTAGGGAGGTTAAAATGATAGAATTTGAAAAACCAAATATAAAATGCTTAGAGATGGACAATGAAAAAAATTATGGAAAATTTGTATGTGAGCCATTAGAGCGTGGTTATGGAGTAACAATAGGAAACTCATTAAGAAGAATATTACTTTCTTCATTACCAGGTAGTGCTATAACAAGTGTAAAAATAGATGGAGTTATGCATGAATTTTCAAGTATTGAAAATGTTGTAGAAGATGTTCCAGAAATTATAATAAATTTAAAAATGGTAAGGTTAAAACTTGATAAAAATGAAGAAAAAATTTTAAGAATAGACTTTTCAGGTGAAGGTGAAGTGACAGCAGGTGATATTATAACAGATGGAACAGTGGAAATATTGAATCCAGACTTACATATAGCTACTATTGCAGAAGGTGGTTCATTGAAAATGGAAATGACTGCCGAAATGGGTAGAGGATATAATGTGGCAGAAAAAAATAAAAAACCAGATCAGGCTATAGATGTTCTACCAATAGATTCTATATTTACACCTGTAAAGAAAGTAAATTATTCAATTGAAAACACAAGAGTTGGTCAAATGGTAGATTATGATAAATTAACAATAGAGGTATGGACAGATGGAAGTTTAAAACCATATGAAGCTTTAAGCTTAGCTGCTAAAGTAATGGTTGGACATTTAGAATTATTTATTGATTTATCAGAAACTGCAAGAAATACTCAAGTAATGGTTGAAAAAGAGGAGTCTAAGAAAGAAAAAGTACTTGAAATGTCAATAGAAGATTTAGAATTATCAGTAAGATCTTTCAATTGTTTAAAAAGAGCTGGAATTTCAACAGTAGAAGATTTAGCAACAAAGACAGAAGAAGATATGATGAAAGTAAGAAATCTAGGAAAGAAATCTTTAGATGAAGTTACAAATAAATTACATTCTTTAGGATTAGACTTCGCTAAAGAGGAAGACTAAAAGGAGGGAAATAAATTGGCTATAAATAGAAAGTTAGGCAGAAAAACAGACATAAGACTTGCTATGCTAAAATCTTTAACATCTGATTTTATATTACATGGAAGAATTGAAACAACAGAAGCTAGAGCAAAAGAAGTAAAGAAAATAGCAGATAGTTTAATAGCTTTAGCAATTAAAGAAAAAGATAATTTTGAAATGGTAGATGTAAAAGTAGTAAAAGCAAAATTAGATAATAATGGAAACAAAATAACAGAATTAGTAAAAAGCAAAAATGGCAAGGAATATTTAAAAGTAGTAAAAGAAACAACTACTGAAAAGAGAAAGAAAGACAAGCCATCAAGATTAAATGCAAGAAGAAAAATGATGAAAAAGATTAACAAAGTAAAAGACGAAAAAGGAAATAAAATAGATTTAACTTCAAAATTATTAGATGAATTAGCTACAAAATATGAAGGAAGAGTTGGAGGTTATACTAGAATAATAAAAGTAGGACCTCGTAGAGGAGATTCAGCTGAGGTAGCTATATTAGAATTAGTATAAAATATGGCAGTTCTTAAAATTTAAGAAAATAAATTTTAAGAACTGCCATTAAAAATACTTATAGAGTAAAATTTGGTGATAAGAACTTTTATGCATAAATTTCATAATATATTATAGGGGGGACTTTATATGATAAATTTCATTTATCAAGCTATATTATGGACATTTGCTCTATATGGTGTTTTTGAAATTATTAAGACTATTGTATATGTTTGTACATATAATAATTTTAAGTCTGATGGAATATATCTTATTATAGCAGTAAAAAATCAAGGCAAGAAAATTGAAGGATTTATGAGAAGTCTAATTTTCAGAATTTTATATGGAAAAGAGGATATAGTTAAAGATATAATTGTAACAGATTTAGATTCAAAAGATGATACAATGCAAATATTAGAAAAATTGTCTAAAGATTATGACTGTTTACAAACAGTCAATTGGAGAGAATGTAAAGAAATGATAGACAGATATGAAGAAAAGTGTTAGTAATAAAATAAGTATGGTATAATTATAGTAATTTTGATAAAATTATGCTATACTTATTTTGTGTTTAGAAATAATGTTAAATAATAAAAGAACAAATCGGTAAGCATTGAAATTTATAGTATTTTCAACTTTTTTCTTTGACTTTCCGTGAATTTGTTCGCAGTATATGTTATATATTAGGAAGAGTAAGTATGACTTTCCCAATATATAAACAAAAAGGAAAGAGGCAAATTTTGGAGATAATAGGAGAAGTAAAAGAAATAGTTTATCATAATGAAATGAATAGTTATACAGTTGCTGTCTTGGAAACAGATAAAGAAGAAACAATAATAGTAGGTTATTTACCTTTTGTTAATATAGGTGATACTTTAAAATTATATGGAGATTTTGTTGAACATATAGAATATGGAGTACAGTTTAAAGTTTCAACTTTTGAGAAAATAATGCCACGTACATTAGAAGCATTAGAAAGATATTTAGGAAATGGATTAATAAAAGGAATAGGTCCTGCAATTGCAAGAAATATAGTCCAATCCTTTGGAGAAGAGACAATACATATTTTTAAATTCGAACCTGAAAAATTAAGTAAAGTAAAAGGAATAACTAAAGAAAGGGCTATAGAAATAGCAAATTCTTTTGTAGAAAACTGGGAATTGTGGCAAATAGTGGGATTCTTAGAAAAATTTGGACTAGGACCACAAAGTGCACAAACTGTATATAAGAGATTAGGTAATAATGCAATAGAAGAAATAGAAACAAATCCGTACATATTATTAGATATAATAAATAATATTGATTTTAAACAAATAGATAGTTTAGCTATAAAAAATGGAATAGAAAAAAATAATTATAAAAGAGTCAGAAGTGGAATAAAATATGCTTTTTTAAGAGCAACAACCAATGGACATTCATGTGTAAATAAAGAAAATTTGATGCAATATGTTTCAGATTTGTTAGAAATAACATATGACGATGTCCATGAGACAATGATAACTATGAAAGCAAAAGAAGAAATAAAAGAAGAAAAAAGAAAAGAAATAAATTGGATTTATTTAGCAAATTATTATAGAATAGAACAAAACATAGCAGACAGATTAATGAATTTAGTAAATGCAAGTAATGTAAAGAAAATACATAATATAGACAAAAAACTAAAAAATATAGAAAAAGAATCTATAATAGATTTGTCAGAAAAGCAAAAGGAAGCAATATTAGCAATAAATAATAATAATGTATGTGTTATTACAGGAGGACCTGGTACAGGAAAAACAACTATAATAAAAACAATTATAGAATTATATAAAAAAGAAGAAAAAAAAGTTGTATTATGTGCGCCTACAGGTAGAGCGGCAAAAAGAATGACAGAAGCAACAGGAGAAGAAGCAAAAACTTTACATAGATTATTAGAAATACAAAAAACAATTGATGATGAATATGCAGAAGAAATAAATGTATCACCAATTGATGGAGATGTAGTTATAGTTGACGAAGTTTCTATGGTAGATATGTTTTTGATGAATAACTTAATTAAAGCATTATATAAAGGAACAAAATTAGTATTGGTAGGAGATGTAGATCAGTTACCATCAGTAGGACCTGGTAGTGTATTGAAAGATATAATAAATTCAAATAGAATTGAGGTTATAGTACTTAATAAAATTTTCAGGCAAGCTGCAAAAAGTAAAATAATATTAAATTCACATAAAGTAAACGAAGGTGAAAGTTTTATAGGAGTAAAATACGAAGATAAAGAAATTAAAGACGACTTTTTTTTCATACCAGAGACAAATCAAGAAAAAATACTAAGCAATGTTATATCATTATGTACAGGAAGGCTAAAAAAATATGCAAATTATGATTTTTTTGAGAATATACAAATCATTACACCAACTAAAAAAGGAAAATTAGGAACAAAAGAGTTGAATGTTATACTTCAAGAAAAATTAAATCCTGAAACAGATTTTTCAAAAGAAAAAAGAATAGGAAAAACAATTTTTAGAACTGGTGACAGAGTTATGCAAATAAAAAATAATTATGATATATATTGGGAGAAAAAAGGAGAAAAATTTGAATCAGGTTCAGGAGTATTTAATGGTGAGATGGGGAAAATAGAAAGTTTTAATGAAGAAACAAAAACGGTTAAAATTAAATTTGATGACGATAAATATGCATGGTATGCATACAATGAAATGGATCAAATAGAACATAGTTATAGTATAACTATTCATAAGGCACAAGGAAGTGAATTTGATGTTGTAATTATGCCAATAACACAATCAGCGCCAATGCTACTTACTAGGAATTTATTGTATACAGGAATGACCAGAGCTAAAAAAATGCTTATTATAGTAGGAAATCCTAATATAATAAATTTTATGATAAATAATATTGATGGGAAAAAAAGAAATACGGGGCTACAATATAAATTAGAAAAGGAGCTATAATGAACATTTTTAAAAGAATATTAGATATTGTATACCCATATAAATGTGGAATTTGCGGAAAGATAAATGAAAAAAGTTTATGTAATAGATGTTATTTAAGATTAAAAGACTTGCAGAGATTAAAGATAATAGATATTTATAATAAAAATTTTACGGAATTAATTTCAATATTTGAATATAAAGGCTTAATAAGAGATAAAATATTAGAATATAAATTTAATGATAAGGCATATTTATATAATACTTTTGTAAATTTTTTATTAAAAAACGAAAAAGTATGTAGAAAAATAAAAAAATATGATATAATTCTACCAATACCAATAAGTAATAAAAAGAAAAAAACAAGAGGATATAATCAAAGTTCTTTAATAGCAAAGAATCTAGCATATAAATTAAATATTGAATATAGAGAAGATATAATAATAAAGACTAAGGAAAATTTAACTCAAAGTGAACTTCGGGAAAGAAGAGAGAGAAGAAAATGTAAAAGATGTATATGAAATAAATGAAAAGGAAACAATAATGAATAAAAAAGTGCTAATATTTGATGATATATACACAACAGGAAGTACAGTAAATGAATTCAGTAAATATTTAATTGGAGCAAAAAAAATAGGTGTTTTTACATTAGCTAAAGATTGACGACAATATAAATTCTTTAAGAAATTGATATGCTCTAATAGTGAATGTAAATTTTGGGGTGTATTGTATATTTATTAAGTTATATGAAGTGGAGGAAAAAAGATGGAAGATTTAGTTGAAAGTATTTTGGATTATATAAGGTCAGACTATACAGATTATGCTATTATGATAAATGGAGAATGGGGAAGCGGAAAGACATATTTTTGGAATCATAAAATAAGAAGAAAAATTGAGTCTTTACAATTAAATGGTAAAAGATATACTACAATATATATGTCTTTGTATGGAATATCTAATTTAGAAGAAATAAGTAAAAAGATTTTTATAGAGACTACTCAACTAATGGACAAAAATTTAAAAAGATATATGACTAATAATGGACAAACTACTATTCCAGAATATGCTAAAACAGGATTAGATATGGCTAATTTTTTTGGAGTAAGCCAAAATGGAGACAGGATAGATTATGGGGAATTTTTTTCAACAGATGATAAAGTACTTTGCTTTGATGACTTAGAAAGAGCAAATGTAGATGTTATAGATATTTTAGGTTATATTAATAATTTCGTAGAGCATGATCATATAAAAACTATAATTATTTGTAATGAAAAAGAATTATCTACAAAACTTAAGAGTAGTAATTTGGAAATGAAAACTTTTATAGCAACATATTTATTAGACAAAGAAGGAAATTTAACACAAAAGACAGATAAACCTATGGTAGAAAGAATACGAGATACTATAGAGTATGTTTTTGATAAAGCAAATGATTATGAAAGAATAAAAGAAAAATTGATAGGAGAAACTTTTGAATATGCACCAGAATTTAATTATATTATTAATGGATTATTAATGAGATATGAAAAATATCCAGATTTAATTAGATTTTTAAGAGAAAATACTAATATAATTATTTCCACTTTTAATAAAAGTGGAACAAGAAATTTAAGAATATTGAAACATGCTTTAAATGATTTTAAAAAGATATTTGATATGGTAAATAATAATTATCCAAATACTAATCATAGAGTAATGCAAACAATGCTAATTTTTACTATAGCTGTTTCATTTGAAATTAAAGCAGGAAAAATAACAAAAGATAAGTTTGTTAATATAATGAATAATGAAGAATATAAAGCAATATTGGTATCTTCAAGAGTTTTTATGGATAACAGACAATTTTATATAAAAGAATTCGATAATAATTATTATTATAATTTTAAAGCAGAATATAGATTTTTTAAATTCATAGAAATATATGTGCGTACTCGTATTTTTGATATGAGAACATTTAAAGAAAATATGGAAGTTATAATAAATACAGTAGATACTGATAAGCTACCAGGATATAAGAGATTACTTACAGAAGAATATTGGAAAATTTCTGATGATCAATTCCCAAAAGTGATAGAGGAAGTAATAGACGATGTAAAAAATGGACGAATTCAATTAATTGATATAGTAAAAATATTTGCATATTTTAGCTATTTTATAAAAAAAGATTTAATTAGCTATGATTTAAAAACTCTAAAAACAATATTTTTTAATGGTATGAATATTTCTTCATTGACATCTTCATATTGTGATAATGTTGAAGAAGAACTTTCAAAAATTTCAATAGATGAAATTGAAGAAGATATAGAAGATATATTGAAACACTTTTATAATTTAAACATGCAATTAAAAGATAAAATGTATTCTGAAAAAGCAGATGATATATTTAAATGTATTCCAATGAAAATGGAACAATTTTATGATAGATTTGCAAAAGAGTGTATGACAGTACCAATTTTTAAATATTATGATACTTTTCAGATGTTCCAAAGAATTTCTTGTGCAAGTAATGAAGATATAGTTACTATAAAAGAAATGCTTATAGAAAGATATAAAAAGAATTCACAAGTATTAGAACCAGAAATAAAAAGTATTGCTAAACTAAAACAAGTAATGGATAATTATTTAGAAGGTAAAGAAAAAAGTATAAAAATAGTTATGTTAGAAGATTTTGCAAGTGGATTAGATGAAATATTGAAATATTCAGAAGAAAAAAGCAAATAAAATGTATAATTTTTTCCTCAATTGGCATAATAACAGTAGACATAAATAAAAAAGGAGGAACAAAATGAAAGCAACAGGTGTAGTTAGAAGAATAGATGATTTAGGAAGAGTAGTAATTCCTAAAGAAATAAGAAAAACTTTGCGTATAAAAGAAGGAGAACCGTTAGAGATATTCACTGATAAAGAAGGAGAAATTATATTAAAAAAATATTCTCCAATAGGAGAACTTTCAGAATTTGCAACAGAATATGCAGAAACATTAGCAAAAACAACAGGACATATAGCATGCATAACAGATAAAGACACAGTTATTGCAGTTTCAGGTGGCTCTAAAAAAGAGTTTTTAGAGCAAGGAATAAGTAATGAATTAGAAAAAGTATTAGATGATAAAGAATCATATGTAAGTAAAGAAAATAATGATACATCTATTCCAATAATAAAAAATGAAATAAAGGATAGAAAGAAAAATTCACAAGTGGTATTTCCTATTATTGCAGATGGAGATGCAATAGGAAGTGTAATATTAATATCAAAAGATGAAGTAACAAAGATGTCTGATGTAGAAAAAAAAGTTGTACAATCAGCAGCAAGTTTTCTTGGCAGTCAAATGGAAATATAAGAACTTAATTCGTAGATTTAAGTGTTAAATCATATGAAATTATAGAACTTTAGTTGATACAACGACAAAAATTACTTTAAAGAGAATCATATAATTAATCTGTAAAGTTATAGGAGATACAAATTCCTATAACTTTTATATATCAAGAAAGTGATATTTACTTATACTAATATATAAAAGAATAATAAAAATCTATACAAAATAATAAAATGGTTAAGTAAAAAAGTAAATTCTAGTTT
>CALXJJ010000002.1 GCA_944388605.1 uncultured Clostridia bacterium | reverse complement strand
GATAATAATTTATTTATTTCTTCTTCATCTGATGTCTGTGAATTTACTAAATAATCTTGTATTTCTTGGGCTTTTTTAAATAATCCATTTTCACCTATTGTTGCATCTATTGTTACCAATGCTAATATAATTAATACTATTATTGTCACCGCTAAGGCTATTAATGTTATACCGCTTACTTTGCTTTAATTTAACTTTCACTAACATTCTCCTCTCATATATTTATTTAGTCAATTCTTTGCCTTGCGGTAACTATGACGTATCAAAAGCATAGCCTATACAGAAAAACTGCAAATCTATTTTTCTATATAACCTATGCTTTTTATTTATTCTATTTAATTTTCTTATTATATTTTCTCTAAAATTTACGATATATATATATATATATATACAGCCTCAAGGCTTTCAGCCATTTTTTTCATTTCTTTTGTTCTCCTTTTTCTTATTTTCTATTATCATTTTTCCCTACAATTTTTAATTATTATATACTTATTCTTTATTTTTTTCCGGTATAACATAAATATACCTATAAAGAACATAATTGTTCCAAGTATCTTAAGTCCCATAGTTGCTTCATTTTGATCTCCAAAACCAAATCCTTTTTTTGTTATTGCCCTAGCATCATATATTAATATTACACCTATTGCTTGAACTATTACTGCAAATAATATAAAAAACATATCTATTAAATTCATTTTTATTACATTCCTCTCTGTTTATATATATTAAATATACGCATTAATAAAATTCAACTGTATATTTACATTCAAAAGCTTCTTCAGGTCTTAATTTTATAATATCTGTCTTTTCTGCAAATATGCCTGTTGTTTTCCATGTATCTGCAGTTGTTTGCCATGGCTCTATACAAATAAATGGTGCTCCTGGCTTAGACCAAATTGCTAAATATGGGAATCCGGAATAATCCATAGTAATTATAGTTTTATTATCTCTTCTGTTTTTTAAACTTAACTTACTTCCACTCATTCCTTTCATTATTAAAGCATCATTATTAAAAGAATTTTCATCTAGTAATATTATTCTTTTATCTTTCAATCTATTTTGGGCATACTCAGTTCCTATAAGTCCATCTACTAAGTATAGGAAATGTATTTTTTGCTCCTCTTCTTCAAATTCAAGGTAATAATTTCCTTCTTTCAATTCATTGTAGTCTATTTTAAATGCTGGGTGCCCACCTATTCCAAAAGGCATAATTGTATCACTCTTATTTATAACTTTATATATTGTTGTTAGTTTATTTCCATCTAATCTATATGTTATATATAATTCAAAATCAAATGGATATTTTGCTTTTGTATTTTTATTACTTCTTAAAACATAAGAATGAAAATTATCCAATTTGGTTATTGGTTCAAATTCTAAATCTCTAGCAAAACCATGCTGGCTCATCTCATATGTTCTACCATTTATAATTGTTTGGTTTTTCTTTAGTTTTCCTACTATTGGGAATAATACTGGAGAATGTCTTTTCCAATAAACTTTACCATTTTCATCTACAACTTCTGTTCCTTGATGTATTTTTTCTACACCATCTAGTTTAAAGCTTATTAATTCCCCTCCCATTTTCGATGTTAACATCTGAGCATGCATATAGTTTCTTCCTCTCTCTCTTTTATTACATATATATAATAATTTGTTTTTATGTAAATGTCAAGTGTTTTTCTTATATTTCAAGCAGTATTTTGCTGTTTTCTTACAGGAACAAACTTTAACTTTTTCTTTGGCTTTTTAATAAATTTGTTCCTAAGCTAATTTTGCAAAGTCAAAATTGTTAATATCAAAAGAGAGTTCAATAGAACTCTCTTTTGGTATTAACAGCACTTTATAAATATTACTGTACTTAATCCAGCAATTTCTTCATTTGTACTGTTTTTATCACTTGCCTGTATTATCTTGTAATTTTCAGGCACATTAATTTTTATACTATTCTTGCTTCTGTTACAATAAATAAGCATTTTCTCATTTTCTTTTTCCCTTGTATATGCATATATGGACGAATCTAATTGAATAAGCTTACATTCTCCTCCTGCTAATATATGTATGAACTTTTTCCTTATAATTGAAAGAGATTCAATTAATTTAATATAGTTCATATCTTCTTTGCCTTGATATACTTTCCTATTAAAAGGATCTTTCGCTCCCCATATTTGTGTTGCAAAGTCGAATGGTATACCTACAAAAAATGTTAAAGCAGTAGTTAGAATATTTAGAAGTTTTAATCCAAAGTAATACTTATCTTTTCTTAGATTGTCATGCATAAGTTCTTTTTCTCTGAACTCTCTTGTTCTAAATCCTACTACAGAGCTATTTCTTATTACTTCAAATTCACTCCCGCGTTCTATATTCCAGATCTCTTCATTTGGACATCTTTTATATAAATCACTAATCAATGAATCTAATAATAAAAACATAGATGTAGCAGTATCATGTGAACTAGATAAGTTCATTAAGACTTTTTGAACTTCTTGAGGATAATCTTCAGTAATTTTACTAAAAACCATATTTAAAGTTTTTATATCACCAAATCGTATCCATTTTACAAGAGCATTTAACATTGGATAATTCATTGGAGAATCAATTTGATCTCCTAGAATTTGAGATTCTCCATATTCTTCTGTGGCTAGATTCCATCCTTCTCCAAAAATCACGGCATCTGAATTAATTTCATGTACCACTCTTCTAATTTCTCTTAATGTATTAGAAGGTAATATCATTGCTAAATCCAAACGTATTCCATCTGTACCATGCATAAAATATTTTTTTATGCATTCTGTCATTTCTTTTTTAAAGACTTCACTATTTTTATTAGTAATTGCAAAATCTTTGAACTCATACCAATATTCATATTCAGTATTAGTATTCCATTTTATCATATCTCTATATTCTGAATTGGGATTATTATAGCTATCCTTAAAATATTTAGAATCAGTTGAGACATGGTTAAATGCTAAATCTTGAATTACTAACATGCCAAGTCTATGTGCTTCTTCACACATCATTCTATAATGTTCCCATGTACCTGCAATTGGTGAAATCTCCAAAAAGTCATTTGAGGCATATCTATTATTTGATGAGCTTTCCCAAACTGGAGTTAAATATATGCCATCATATCCTCTAGCTTTTATTTCTTCTAGATGTTCATAAATTCCTAACAAGTTACCTCCGAAAAAGTAATTATTATAGAATTCTCCATCATTTGCGGGCTCCCAATGTACTTGAGAATCCCTATTCATGAATATTGCTTCTTGGGTAGAACCTTTCTGAATTTTCAACCATTCTTCATTAAAAAATGCTGTGTCTACAAAGCATTGCAAAATTCTACTACACCGTGCAAATCTTTCTGGAGTTTGAAAACCTTGTTCTGGAACTACTATTAATTTTGCTGAATCTTCATTTTTTTGTGATATATAAGCATTTCTATTTTCTTTATTATAGTAAATAAATAGTGTACCTTTATCACTAATAATTAACTCAGCACAATAATAGTAATATCCTTTTTTCCTGATACAGTTTGTTCCTGTAAATAAGCTAATGTTATCATCTTTACTTTTGTACGACAATTCTATTTTCTTTGGCTTTTGGGAATTTGCCTTATAAAGCAACATCTGTGCTTTACACACATACCCATACGAATCTGGAATTTTTATTCCAAATTCATACTCATTTTTTGCTGAATTTAACATCCGAGCAAAAATTTCTACTTTTGTGCTGTTAATAATAATCACCCTTTCTTATTACAGCTTGGGTTTATTACTTCTATATAATTATATAGTATATCTTTTTTGCCTTTTTGTCAATATGTTGAATCTAATTTTGTCGTTTATTGTCGATTTTTATCGTGAATTTATATGAATAAATCTCCCTAATAAGAGATTTTTCTTCTATTCTTGTTTTATGGAAAATATAAATATTTTTCTGCCCATTTTTTAGGGTTATAGAAAATATATATTTTCTATAACCCTAAAAATTATTTTATAATTTTTATCATATTTTATTTTTTCATAAACTATACACCTACTGTTGAAAATCCATTATCAACATGTATTATTTCTCCTGTTACTGCATCTGCCAAATTACTAAATAAAAAGCTTGCTACATCTCCTACTTGTTTTGTTGTTACATTATCATGTAATGGTGCTCTTTCTTCCACCACATCTAATATACTATTAAAATCTTTTATTCCTTTTGCTGAAAGTGTTTTTATTGGTCCTGCAGATATTGCATTTACACGTATCTTTTCTAATCCTAAATCTTTAGCTAAATATCTAATACTTGCTTCTAAAGCTGCTTTTGCAACACCCATAACATTATACCCTGCAACTGTTTTTTCTGAGCCAAAATATGTTAAAGCTACAATACTTGCTCCTTGATTAAGTAGTTCTAATTCCATAGCAATTCTTGATACTGCTACAAGTGAATATGCACTAATATCTGATGCATGACTATAACCTTCTCTTGAAGTTTTTATAAAATCATTTCTTAAATCATCTGTATATGCATGAGCTATTGCATGTAATATACCATCTATTTTTCCATGATTTTCTTTTACTTGTTCTAAGCATTTTTTTATATCTTCATCTGTTCCAACATCACATGCATATGCTTTTGCACCTGGTATCTCTGAAATTAATGTATTTATCTTTTCTACATTTTCCATTGAACTATATGTAAATATTACTTCTGCTCCTTGTTCATATGCTGATTTAGCTACTCCCCATGCTATACTCCATTTATTTCTAATTCCCATTATCAATATTTTTTTATCTTTTAATATCATTATTATCATCCTTTCAATTTTATTTATTTTCACTAATTGCAAAATTTCCGATTGTTCTAAATTTTATATATCTCAGTTCTAATAATTCTGTCTCTGAATATTTTTCTAATTCTTTCAAATTATTTTCTATAGATTTCTTTAATGTTTGGCACATTTTTTCTATATTTTTATGAGCTCCTCCTAAAGGTTCCTTAACTATTTCATCTATTATTCCCATTTCTTTCAAATCTTTTGAAGTTATCTTCATTTTTTCAGCAGCTTCTTCACTTCTACTAGAATTTTTATATAAAATGCTTGCAAATCCTTCTGGTGATAAAATTGAATATACTGAATTTTCTAGCATTAATATTTTATCTCCTACAGCTAATGCTAAAGCTCCTCCACTTGAACCTTCTCCTATAACTATGCAAATAATAGGTACTTTAAGTTTAGACATTTCCATTATATTTTTTGCAATAGCTTCTCCGTTGACCTCTTTCTTCCGCTCCCATTCCTGCATATGCTCCTGGAGTGTCTATAAAAGTTATAATAGGTCTTTTGAATTTTTCAGCTTGTTTCATTAATCTTAATGCTTTTCTATATCCTTCTGGATTTGGCATGCCAAAATTTCTTTCCATATTCTCTTTTGTAGTTTTTCCTTTTTGTTCACCTACTACTGTAACAGGTTTATTATTAAATAAAGCAATTCCTCCTACAATTGATTTATCATCTCCAAAATTTCTATCACCATGAAATTCTATAAAGTCATCAAATATATTTTCTATATAGTCTAACGCTTTTGGTCTTTCTGGATTTCTTGCTACTTGAACTTTTTCCCATGCAGTTAAAGATTTACTCATTACTATTCTCACTCCTTTGATGCATTTTTAATATTTTATATAAAGTTTCCTTCATGTCTTTTCTTTCTACTATTTTATCTATAAATCCATGTTCTAATAAAAATTCTGATCTTTGAAATCCTGCTGGAAGTTTCTGATTCATTGTTTGTTCTATTACTCTTGGTCCTGCAAATCCTATTAAAGCATTAGGTTCTGCAAGTATTATATCCCCTAAACTAGCAAAACTCGCAGTAACTCCTCCTGTTGTAGGATCTGTTAAAACTGATATATATAATAATCCTTTTTCATTTAACTTATTTAATGCTGATGATGTTTTTGCCATTTGCATTAGTGAAACAATTCCTTCCTGCATTCTTGCACCACCTGAAACACAAAATATTATAATAGGTAGCTCTTTTTCAACTGCCAATTCTATACTCCTTGTTATCTTTTCTCCTACTACACTTCCCATGCTTCCCATCATAAAATTTCCATCCATTACAGCAATTACTGTATCCATTCCATTTATTTTTCCTATTCCTGTTTTAACTGCTTCTTCTATTTTTGTTTTTTCCCTTAATTGTTCTAATTTTTTATGATATCCTTCAAAATTTAGTGGATCATTATCTCTAATTCCTATGTTTGTTTCTACAAATGTTCCCTCATCTATTATCTCAGATATTCTGCGTCTTGCTGATAATCTAAAATGTTTTCCACAATTTGGGCAAACACTTAAATTTTTATGTAAATCTTCCTTATATATTATTTCTTTACAATTGTCGCATTTAACCCATTTGCCAATTAACATATCAGAAGCTTTTACATTTTTTTCAGAGCTATTTTCTTGTTTTGTCACTTTTTTTATTTTGTCTATAACCATAATAAACCTCCATTTTAGCATTCAACTCTAATAGCTATATATTAAATTCTTTTTGTATAAAAGATGTATCATAATTATTCTCTATAAAATTCTTATTTTCCAATATTTTATAAAGAAAATCTATATTAGTTATAATTCCATCTACTATAAATTCACCTAATGCACTTTTCATTTTTGATATTGATTCTTCTCTATTTTTTCCATGGACTATTACTTTTGCTATCATTGAATCATAACATCCTGGCACTGTATACCCAGAATATATAGCTGTATCTACTCTTACTCCATTTCCACCTGGTAAATGCAGTCCAATTATTTTACCTGGACATGGCATAAATTTTTTATCCGGATTTTCAGCATTTATTCTACACTCCATACTATGTCCTGTAAATTTAATATCTTCTTGCTTATATTCCAACTTTTCACCTGACGCAATTTTTATTTGTTCTTTTATGATATCAATTCCTGTAAACATTTCTGTTACCGGATGCTCCACTTGTACTCTTGTATTCATTTCCATAAAATAAAAATCCTTATTTTTATCTACTAAAAATTCAATTGTTCCAGCATTTGAATATCCAATCTCTTTGACTGCTTTTACAGCTACTTCACCCATTTTTTTTCTTAATTTATCATCTATTACTCCAGAAGGAGTTTCTTCTAGCATTTTCTGATTTCTTCTTTGAACAGTGCAGTCTCTTTCTCCTAAATGAATTGCATTCCTGTATTCGTCACTTAAAATTTGAATTTCTATATGTCGTGGATTTTCTATAAATTTTTCTATATATATACTATCATCATTAAAAGAATTCTTTGCTTCTTGTTTTACTAAATCATATGCTTTTATAAGTTCTTCTTCTGAATAAGCAATACGAATTCCTTTTCCTCCTCCTCCACTAGATGCTTTTATTATTACAGGATATTTTATTTTTTTAGACACTTCTATTGCTTCATTTAAACTTTGAACTAATCCATCAGAACCTGGAACTACTGGAACTCCTACTTTTTTCATTGTTTCTTTTGCCTTAGATTTATTTCCCATTAATTCTATCATTTCATATGATGGTCCTATAAATTTTATTCCTATTTCTGTACAAATTTTTGCGAATGTACTGTTCTCAGACAAAAAACCAAAACCGGGGTGTATACTATCAGCACCAGTTAAACATGCTGCCTCTATTATATTTTTTATATTTAAATAACTTTTGCTACTTTTAGCTGGGCCTATACATACAGCTTCATCAGCCAATTTTACATGTAAAGCATCTTTATCTATATCTGAATATACTGCAACAGTAGGAATTCCCATTTCTCTGCACGCTCTTATTATTCTTACTGCTATTTCACCTCTATTTGCAATTAATACTTTTTTCAACATATTCTATGCACTTTTCCTTTCTTTTACACTATAGCAAATGTTAATTCTCCTTTTACTGCTATCTGTCCATCAACAGTTGCCACAGCTTCTCCCACACCAATTGGTCCTTTTTGTTTAATAATCTTTACTTCTAATTTTAATGTGTCCCCTGGAACAACTTGCTTTTTAAATCTTAATTTATCAATTCCACCAAATAAAGCATTTTTTCCTTTATTTTCTTCCTTAGAAAGTATTGCTACTGCTCCAGTCTGTGCTAAAGCTTCAACTATTAATACTCCTGGCATTATTGGATTTCCAGGAAAGTGTCCTCTAAAATGTGGTTCATTAATACATACGTTTTTATATGCTATACAACTTTCACCTGGTATATATTCTTCTACTTTGTCTATCATTAAAAATGGTTCTCTTTGTGGAATTATATCCATTATTTCTTTAATATTCAACATAATTTTTCTCCAATCTATTTTATTTTAAATAATACTTGACCATATTCTACCATTTCTTCATCCTTTGCAGAAATTTCAACTATTTCTCCATCATATTCAGATTCAATCTCATTCATCAATTTCATTGCTTCAATAACACAAAGTACATCTCCCTTTTTTACTTTATCTCCTATTTTTACATAGGGTTCTGCATTTGGAGAAGATTTACTATAAAAAGTACCAACCATTGGTGATTTTATTAGTTTATATTCTTCAGCTTTTTCTTCTACATATTGATTGCTCTCTTTTTTAGACTTTATAGTCATATTTTGCTCTAATGGTTCTCTCAAATCTTTTTTCATACTAATTTTTATGCCATCTGGAAATTCTATTTTTAATTCATCTATTTTGGAATTTCCCATATCATCTATTAGTTTTTTAATATCATCATAATTCATAATTTATAATCAGTCCTCCTTATAGATTTAATTATATTTCTTAAATATAATACTACTATTATGTCCACCAAATCCTAATGAATTTGACATTGATATTTTTATTTCTTTATTTCTTCCTTCATTTGGTACAATATCTAAATCGCATTCTTCATCTGGAACTTTATAATTAATTGTTGGTGGTACAAAGCTATCTTCCATTGCTTTTATGCAAACAATAGATTCAACTGCTCCTGCTGCTCCTAACAAATGTCCTGTATTACTTTTTGTTGAACTTACCATCACCTTTTTAGCATTTTCTTCTCCCAAGGCTGTTTTTATGGCTTTTGTTTCACACATATCATTTAAGTGTGTTGATGTTCCATGTGCATTAATATATGATATTTCACTTGAATCTATTTTAGCATCTTTTATTGCTGAAATCATCGCTCTTGCTCCACCATTTCCATCTGGTAGTGGTGATGTTATATGATAAGCATCAGAACTTGCACCATATCCTATAATCTCTGCATATATTTTTGCACCTCTTTTTTTAGCATGTTCTAAGTCTTCTAATATCAATATTCCAGCTCCTTCTCCCATTACAAATCCACTTCTTTCTTTGTCAAATGGAATACTTGCTCTATTTTTATCTTCTACACTTGTTAGTGTTTTAGCATTTGTAAATCCGTATATTCCTGTTGGTGTTATAGATGCTTCTGTTCCTCCTGTTATTACTACATCTTGGTATCCATGTTTGATCATTCTATAACTTTCACCTATTGCATGCGTACTACTTGCACATGCTGTTACAATACAAAAAGATTCTCCTTTTGCTCCTAAATCTATTGCAATATTTCCAGTCGCCATATTAACAATAGACATTGGTATATATAATGGAGAGATCCTATCTACGCCTTTTTCTATAACAATTTTATTTTGTTCTTCAATTGTATTTAATCCACCAATTCCAGAACTTACAACGACTCCAACCCTTTCCATATTTGTATTTTCCTCATTTATTCCACTATCTTTAAAAGCCTCTCTTGCAGCTATTATTGAAAGTTGAACAAATTTATCCATTCTTTTACATGCTTTTTTATCAAAATAATTTTCCGGATTATATCCTTTTAGTTCTGCTGCTAATTTTACTTTAAAATCACTTGCATCAAATTCTGTTATTTTATCTATACCACATTCTCCATTTTTTATTCCTCTCCAAAATTCTTCTATATTATTACCTATAGGAGTAATTGCACCCATACCTGTTACAACAACTCTTTTTTCTTCCATTTTGTATCAATCCTTTCTTACCTAATATATCTCTACTTTTAACATATTATTTATATAATATAATCCTTGATTTTTCAATTAGAATGACTGGTCAATTTTATTTAGTTATAAACAAGTCAAAATTGTGGGCAATGGATCTAATATATTATTTAAAAGGAGTGCAATTGCACTCCTTTTAAAGTTCTCTAAAAAATTTCTATGACTTCTAGCATTTTTTTTATCTTAGTCCTCTTCTCTAAGATACTCTCTACAGAAAATCCACAATTTTCAAGATTTTCTAAAGCTTCTAACAGTTTAGTAAATTCTTCGCTAAACTCAATTACATCTTGAGGCGTTACTACTTTTCCAAGCATAACAGATACATATTGGATATTATTAGTTTCTTCAGTTCTCATAATATTGTCTTCACTCTCTTTTAATTCAGTATTTGGTATGAAATCGATCTTATCGTCTTTTTTTAATACCTGATTAGGTATTAAATCAATTCTCTCACCACCTCTAGATAAGACTTTTATGATTATTTGCTCAATAGCAGAACATTTAGGCATAAAGAATTCAGCTTCACATCTATTAAATCCTAAATTCCTTAATCCTCCGAATTTGTTATTTTCTCTATTAGAAGAAAGTAAATATAAACTTCTCTCTAATTTTTCTAAAATGTATGAACTTTGTCTTATCTTCTCCCAAATGATATTTGATTCTATCACATTATTTTCAAAAGCTTCACAAATATCTCTAAACATTTGATCTTCTTTTTGAAAAGCCTTAGGATGAAGTTGCATATATTGATACCTCATCTCATTTGCTAACATTTTTAATTGCCTGCGATTCATCAATACCATATTTTCTTTTTCTGGTGGAAAACATAATGTAATTCCAAAATATCTCAATGTACGACTTTCTCCATTCATGAGTTTCCAAATAGTATCTAGTGCGACATCCTCTGAATACACGCTATACAAAAATGATTCAATGATTGACATTATTAAGTCATTTTCATTTTTGAATCCAGCTCTTGTCTTTGACCGCAGATTAATTTTGCAGATGTCCTTCATAGAGAACCCTCCTTAAAAAAATATAAACAATTATATCACTTTATGTAAATTTTGTCAATCTACATTACCATTCCACCATCTATATTTAACACTTGACCTGTTATGTACGTATTTTCTTCACTTGATAAGAAAAATATTGCATTTGCCACTTCTTGTGCTGTTCCCATTCTTTTTACTGGAATTTGTGCATTTATATTTTCTTTTACTTCATCTTTAAGTACATCTGTCATATCAGTCTTTATAAATCCTGGGGCTACACAATTAGCTAATATATTCCTACTTGCAACTTCGCGTGCTAAGCTTTTTGTAAATCCTATTATTCCTGCTTTCGAAGCTGAATAATTACATTGTCCAGCATTTCCTGTAACTCCTACCACTGAAGATATATTCACAATATGACCCTCTTTTTGTTTCATCATATAAGGTATTACTGTTTTTGTTACATTAAATACTCCTTTTAAGTTTACATCTATAACTCTATCAAAATCTTCTTGTTTCATTCTCATCAATAACCCATCTTTTGTTATACCTGCATTATTGACCAAAACATCTATTCTTCCAAATTTTTCTATTGCTTGTTTAGTCATATTTTCGCAATCCTCATAATTTGTTACATCTGTTTTTACAAATAATACTTCTATATCTCCTATATTTTTCAATTCTTCTGATAATTTATTTGTATCAGTATTATCTGATACATAATTTATAACTAAGTTGTAACCATTTTTAGCAAATTTTTCTGCTACACTCTTTCCTATCCCTCTTGATCCTCCTGTTATAAGCGCTACTTTTTTTTCCATTTTAAATCATCCTTTCCTATATAATTAATTTAATTTTTTTAATGCTTCTATGCTATTTATTGAATATATTTCTACATTATCCATTTCTTTTCTAACAAAACCAGATAATGCTTTACCTGGACCTATTTCTATAAATCTGTCCACATGTTCTTTTTTCATCAATTCTAATATTTTATCGAATCTTACAGGAGATATTATATGTTTTGCTAATATTTCTTTTATATTATCGTTTTTTGTATATTCTGTACCATCTAAATTTTTTATCACCTTATTTTTTGGTTCTTTAAATTCTATTTTATCTAAATCTTTTGAAAACATTTCGCTTGCTTTTCTTAACTTTATTGTATGAAAAGGTCCACTTGTGTTTAATGGTATAACTTTTTTTGCTCCTGCTTGTTTTAGTAAATTTTCAGCTTCTTTTACTGCTTCTAAATTTCCAGATATTACTGTTTGATTAGAATAATTATAATTTGCAGGTACTACAAATCCATCTATATTACTACAAATTTCTTCAATTTTTTTACTTTCTAGTCCAATTACTGCTAACATTAAGAAATCTTCTTTAGGTAAAAAATTTCCCATATAATATCCTCTTTTTCTTAAAAGCTTTAATCCGTCATCAAATGAAATAATTCCAGCTTCTATTAAAGCAACATACTCTCCAAGACTTAGCCCAAAATTAAAATCTTCTTTTATTCCTAAAGATTTTATTACTTTTAAAATTGCTAAACTTGTAACAGCTATAGCTATTTGTGTATTTTCAGTTTTATTTAAGTCATTTTGTGAACTTTCAAAGCATAATTTTTTCATATCTATTTCTAATATTTCACTTGCATTTTCATATACTTGCTTAGCTTCTGCATAATTTTCGTAAAAGTCTTTTCCCATTCCTACAACTTGTACTCCTTGACCTGGAAACATAAAAGCAGTTTTCATAATTTATCACATTCCTTTCTAGTTTTATATTTCTAATAAAATACTACCTGTATTTAATCCTCCTCCATAACCTAATAAAATAATTCTGTCTCCACTTTTTAAGTCTTTCTTTTCAAATAATTTATTAATCGCTATTGGTATACTAGCACAAAATGTATTTCCTACATTTTCTATATTTGATATCATTTTATCTGTTTCTATTCCTAACCTATTTGCAATTGCATTCATTATTTTAGCATTAGATTGATGTGGTACTATATATTTTATTTCATTTAATTCTATGTTTGCATTTTTTAACAATTTTCTTATATTCTCTACTGTTTCCTTTACTGCATACTTATATACTTTGGTACCATCCATATAAATATCTTCACCCGATATGTATGTTAATATATCACCATTCTTTCCATCTGAAATAATATATGAATAATATTCTTTTTCACTATTCTCTACAATTATTGCACCTGCTCCATCTGAAAGTATAAATCCAACTGATAAATCGTTTTCTTTAAAACACTTTGATAATATATCAACACCAACTATGATTGCTTTTTTTATTTTATTTAATGATATATAATTTCTAGCAATATCTAATGCATTTATAAATCCTCCACATCCTGCTAATATATCTAAACAAATACATTCATTTATTTTCAATTCCTTTTGTATTTTATATGATATTCCTGGCATCATTTTATCTGACGATGTTGTTGCTACAATAATCATATCTATATCATTTTCATTTATTTTTGCATTTTCTATTGCCTTTCTAGAAGCAATTATTGCCATTTCTTCGATAGTTTCATCTTTTACAAAATATCTTGTTTTTATTCCACTTCTTTTATATATGTACTCATCATTTATATTCATTTTATTAAAAAAATAACTATTTTCAATCTTTCTTTTTGGTAAATAGTAACCATTACCTATTATTTTAATATTATTCATTTAACATCATTCCTTATTTTAAGTCACATGTATTTTATTAAAAAATATTATTTTTTTCAATTAGAATGACTGGTCAGAATTTTTTTATAATATATAACATATATTTTTTATTATGAGAAGGTATAAA
The DNA here is from genome assembly GCA_944388605.1 of uncultured Clostridia bacterium. Lineage (GTDB taxonomy): Bacteria > Bacillota > Clostridia > TANB77 > CAG-508 > CALXJJ01. Next base: position 67,563 of record CALXJJ010000002.1, on the reverse strand, counting down.
GTTTTTTTTAAGAATGGTTTAATAATTTTAATAACTTCTATATTAATGAGAAGTATTGGAATGTTTTTTAATATATATATATCTAACCAAATAGGATCTGAAGCTGTTGGTTTATTTACTTTAATTACATCTGTATATATGTTTTCAGTTACTGTAGCATCATCTGGTATTCAATTTGCATGTAACAAATTAATTTCATCAGAACATAATATATATAATTATAAAAATATCTTAAGAGATTCCTTAAAATTATCTGGTTTTTTTGGAATATCTGCATTTTTTATATTATTTTTATTATCTGATTATATTTGCATAACTGTATTAAATAATAAACTTCCTAGCTATCTTATAAAATTAATGGCAATTAGTTTACCTTTTATCTCTATGTCTGCTAGTTTCACTGGATATTTTACAGGTTTAAGACAAGTTGCTAAAAATTCTTTTGCAAGAATTTTCGAGCAATTTATTAAAATGGCTATTATATTTTTACTTTTAACATATATTCTTCCTTCTGGTATTGAATTCGCCTGTTTAAGCTTAATTTTAGGAGAAATAATATCTGAAATTTCATCTTTTCTTTACAATGTATTTACATATTATATAGATTCAAAAAAAATATTATGCAGAGGGAATAATTCTTATATAGGTAAACTTATTAAAATAGTATCACCTTTATCTATTACATCATATTTAAAAAGTGGGTTAAGTTCTTTTAAACAATTTTTAATCCCACAGCAATTGGCTCTTTCTAATTTATCATATGATAGTGCTATATCTATTTTTGGTAAAATACAAGGAATGGCAATGCCTTTACTATTATTTCCGGAAGTTATCACTAGTTCTTTTAGTTCTTTATTAATTACAGAATTTTCTTACTATAATTCTTTTAATAAGAAAAAAGAAATGAAATTTATAATTTCAAAAATATTCAAGGTAAGTTTCATATTCGTTATAGCTATTTCTGGTATATTTTTCTTCTATGGTAATGATATAGGAGTATTAGTTTATAATGATGCTAGTATAGGTAAATACATACAACTTTTAAGTCCTTTAGTTATTGTTATGTATTTAGATAGTATTATAGATAATATTTTAAAAGGATTAGATAAGCAAACAAGTGTAATGTTATGCAATATTGCAGATTCTATAATCACAATAATATCTATTTTTATTTTAGTACCAAAATTTGGTATTTTAGGATATTTTATTTCATTATATATTAGCGAAATATTTAACTTTACAGTAAGCATAACCCTTTTATATAAAACAATTAATTTTAAACTTAATATGTATTCTTTATTTATTATACCTATAATTTCGTGCTTACTAGCATATTATATATCATTTTATGTTCATAATAAAAATATGTGGTTTGGTTTTATATTTTTTGTTGTTATGTACATTCTATTTTTATTTGGATTTTCTTATACAAAAAATGAAAGCATTAAAATTTAAAATTTCATTTTAATGCTTTCTATAGTTTTATCATATTGTTTTGCAATTTTTCGTACATCATATATTTTTAAGTTATAGGAAATTCAATTTCTTATAACTTAGAGAAAGGTTATTTAATCCCAATTAAACAATCCCTTTTTTCTAACTGGTGGCTGTTCATTCATAGTTTTTGCTAATCTTGTTAATATCTCTCTTTGTTCTGATGTAAGCCTTTTTGGAACTTGAACTTGGACTTTAAATACAAAATCACCTTGATAATTTCCATTTATTGCTTTAAATCCTTTATTTTTTATAGTAAATTTAGTACCTGGTTGAGTTCCTTCTGGAATTCTATATTTTTCCTTTGTTCCATCAACTAGTGGTATTTCTAAATCTGCTCCTAATGTAGCTTGGGTAAATGTGATTGGAATATCACATATTACATTATCACCACTTCTTGAATATATACTATGTTTCTTAACTCTCATAGTAATATATAAATCACCCTTTGGTCCTCCTTTACTTCCTGGCTCTCCTTCACCTCTTAAAACTATTGTTTGTCCATCATTTATTCCTGCTGGTATTTTCACTTTTATTTTAGCTTGTTTCCTTACAGTTCCTTTTCCTCTACACATATCACATGGTTCTTTTATTACTTCACCTGTTCCGTGACAATTACTACATGGTCTAGTAGTTTGCATCTGACCTAAAATTGTATTTTGTACTTGTGTTACATTTCCTGTTCCATGACATACACTACATTTTTCTGGTCTTGTTCCTGGTCTTGCACCTGTTCCATTACATGTATTACAAGTTTCATTTCTAGTAATATTTATTTCTCTTTCAACTCCTAAAAATGAATCTTCAAAAGATATATCCATATTATATTTTAAATCATCACCTTGTCTAGGTCTATTATTATTTCTTGAACTACTCCTTCCTCCTCCAAAAAATGAGGAAAAAATATCTCCTAAATCTCCAAAATCTGAAAAGCCATCAAATCCAGAAGTAGTATATGAATAATATCCTCCTTGCCCTCCAAATGGACCTCCTGTACCACCAAATCCACTTGGTCCTTCTGGTCCAAATTGGTCATACATTTTTCTTTTTTGTGGATCTGATAATGTTTCATAAGCTTCATTTATTTCTTTAAATTTCATCTCTGCTTCTTTTTTATTATCTGGATTGGCATCAGGATGGTACTTTTTTGCAAGTTTTCTATATGCTTTTTTTAGTTCTTCATCTGTTGCTGTTTTACTAACTCCTAACACTTCATAATAATCTTTTTTTCCTGCCACTATTTTCACCTCATTTTTAAAAGTTGGAAGTTCTTATACTTCCAACTTCCTTTTTACATTATTTTTTATCATCATCATTTTCAACTTTATAATCTGCATTATATACATTACCATTTTCATCTTGTTTTGGACCTTCTGTGTTTGTTTGTTCAGCATTTGCATTATTTGCTTTTGCTTGATTATATAGTTTTTCTGAAATAGAATAAAATACAGTTGTTAATTTTTCTGTAGCAGATTTAATTGCTTCTACATCTGTTCCTTCTAGTGCTTTTTTTACATTGTCTATTTCTGTTTGAACTTTTGCTTTTTCTTCACTGCTTACTTTATCTCCTAGTTCATTTAATGTTTTTTCACTATTATATACTAAACTTTCTGCATTATTTCTTGCTTCTATTTCTTCTTTTCTCTTTTTGTCTTCTGCAGCATGTGCTTCTGCATCTTTTACTGCCTTTTCAATATCTTCATCAGAAAGATTTGTTGAAGCTGTAATAGAAACTTGTTGTTCATTTCCTGTTGCCATATCTTTTGCAGATACATGTACAATACCATTTGCATCAATATCAAATGTTACTTCTATTTGTGGTACTCCACGTGGTGCTGCTGGAATTCCTGTTAATTGGAATCTTCCTAATGTTTTATTATATGCTGCCATTTCTCTTTCTCCTTGAAGCACATGTACTTCAACACTTGTTTGACCATCTGCTGCTGTAGAAAATATTTGTGATTTTTTCGTTGGTATAGTTGTATTTCTTTCTATTAATTTTGTAAATACACCACCATATGTTTCTATACCAAGTGATAATGGTGTTACATCTAATAATACTAAATCTTTAACATCTCCTGATAAAACTCCTCCTTGAATAGCTGCTCCAATTGCAACACATTCATCTGGATTTATTCCTTTATCTGGCTCTTTTCCTGTTATTTTCTTAACTGCTTCTTGTACACATGGAACTCTTGTTGAACCACCTACTAATAATACTTTATGAATATCATTTGCTGTAATTCCTGCATCTTTCATTGCTTGTTCTACTGGAACTCTTGTTGCATCTACTAAATCACTTATTAATTCCTCAAATTTAGCTCTTGTTAAAGTAACATCTAAATGTTTTGGTCCTGTGCTATCAGCTGTAATAAATGGTAAGTTAATTTGAGTTGTTTGCATTCCAGAAAGTTCTATTTTAGCTTTTTCAGCAGCTTCTTTTAAACGTTGCATTGCCATTTTATCTTGTGATAAATCAATTCCATTTGACTTTTTAAATTCAGATACAAGATAATCTATAATTCTTTGGTCAAAATCATCTCCACCAAGATGTGTATTACCATTTGTTGCTAAAACTTCAAATACTCCATCTCCAATATCTAGAATAGATACATCAAATGTTCCTCCACCTAAATCATATACCATAATTTTTTGATCTTGATCTTCTTTATCCATTCCAAATGCAAGTGCTGCTGCGGTTGGTTCATTTATAATTCTTAAAACTTCCAATCCTGCTATTTTTCCAGCATCTTTTGTAGCTTGTCTTTGGCTATCACTAAAATATGCTGGCACTGTGATAACAGCTTGTGTTACTTTTTGTCCTAAATAATTTTCAGCATCTGTTTTTATTTTTTGTAATATCATAGCTGAAATCTCTTGTGGTGAAAAACTCTCTCCATCTATTTTTGTTTTTTCAGCTGTTCCCATCTTTCTTTTAATAGATATTACTGTGTTTTCTGGATTAGTAACTGCTTGACGCTTTGCGATTTGTCCTACTAATCTTTCCCCATTCTTTGAAAATGCAACTACTGATGGTGTAGTTCTATTTCCTTCTGCATTTGGAATTACAACTGGCTCGCCACCTTCCATAACTGCTACACATGAATTTGTTGTTCCTAAGTCAATTCCTATAATTTTTCCCATAAAAATCTTCCTTCCTAAATATATATTTCTTAATTTATAAAAGTATTCTACTTCTTTTTCATTAGTTTGCTACTACTACCATAGAATGTCTTATTACTTTATTGCCAATTTTATATCCCTTACGATACTCTTGTTTTATTTCTTTTTCACCTAAATTTTCATCTATAACTGAACTTACAGCTTCATGTAATTCAGGATCAAAAGTAGTACCAACTGTCTCTATTTCTTGTACTCCATTAGAAGTTAAAACATCTTTAAATTGTTTTAGTACAAGTTTTATTCCTTCTTTGTATCCTTCATCCTTTGTTTCTGCATTACATGCATTTTCCAAATTATCTAATACTGGTAATAGAGATGATATTATATCTCCTATTAAAGAATTATATAATCCTTCTCTTTCTTTTGTTGATCTTTTTTTGAAGTTATCAAATTCTGCCATTAATCTCTTAAGTCTATCTTCTTGTTCATCTAATTTCTGTTTTTGTATAGCTATTTCTTCTTTTAATTTGCGATTTTCATCTTTATTGTCATTTTTTATTTCTTTTGCTTCTTCTTTATTATCTGGCATATTTAATCTCATCCCTTTCTAATTTTTATTATTTAACTTTTTACTAATATATTTTAATACTGAAATAACTTTAGAATAATCCATTCTTGTTGGTCCTATTATTCCTATGGTTCCCATATCTTTATTTCCTATTTTGTGCTTGAATGTAACTATACTAAAATCTTTCAACTCTTTTGCAGAATTCTCACTTCCAATATATACATTTATATCTTGTGCAAAACCAGAATCTAATAAATCTAGCATAATTTCTTTAGTATCTAATAAGTTTATAAATTTTTTTGCAGTTTCCAAACTTTTAAATTCTGGTAAATCAAATACTTGTTTTGCACCTTCCAAATATATCTTATTATCTTGCTCATTTATAACTTTCTTAATTTGCTCTATAACTTTTCTTATAATTGCTACACTATAGTTCATTTGTGAAAAAATATATTTTTCTAATGGTGTATCTATTTCTGCTAATGGCTTTCCTTTTAGTTTATTATTAAATATAAAATTTAAAGTTTCTACTTGTTTTTCTGTTATATCTTCATTAAATTTTATTATTGTTTCTTTTATCATTCCTGTATCTGTAAGTATCACAGCCATTAACATTCTTGAACCTAACAAAACAAATTTTACTTCTTCTATATTTTGTATTTCACTTTTGGGACCTATTGAAACAGCAGTATAATGTGTTATCTCTGATAACGTACTTGCTGTAATTCTTGTTAAATCTTCAATTTCATTAACTTTTGTTTCAAGTTTAGAACTAATATATTTTATTTCTTCCAAACTGATATTATCATCTTTTATAAGTTCATCTACATATAACCTATATCCTTTTTCTGATGGTACTCTTCCACTTGAAGTATGTGGCTTATCTAAATAACCTGTTTTCTCCAATTCTGCCATTTCATTTCTAATTGTAGCACTACTAAAATCTATTCCATTCTTTTTACTAATACTCCCTGAACTTACTGGTTCTGCTGTACCTATATATTCATCTACTATAGCTTTTAGTATTCTTTTTTTTCGATTATCTAACACTTTTTTCACCTCTTTTAGCACTCTCATTATCTGATTGCTAAAACTTATTATATATTATATCCAAAAAAAGGTATTGTCAATACCTTTTTTACATTTTCTTTGTGAATTTTTTGTGACCTAGATTTTAAATCATTTTTAATTTCTTTATTTCCTCTTTTGTTATTTCTAATATTTCTCTTATATTCTTCTTTTGTTTAATAATTTTTTTATTTTTTCTTGTCGCCTTTTCTTTATATTTTTTATTCCAAAAATTTTTTTATATATAATCATTATTTTCTATTTATACAATCATTATTGAAATCAACATAAAGAAGTTGAAATTTTTTGCAAGTTTTAAGGCTTTACGATTTACTCTTTAGTTTTTGTTCCTTTAACTAAATAAATTCTTCCCATACAATATTTGCAAAATCTAATCCTTTTTTAGTTAATTTTATAATATTATTATCTATTTCAATTAATCCCATTTTTGTCAATTTATTTATTTGTTTATAAAATATAAAAATAGGATTATCTACAAATTTTTCTTTAAAATCGCTTATTTTAATTCCACTTAACATTCTTAACCCTAATATCATAAATTCTCTTTTTTCACTATCTAAATCCTGCTCTTCTTGAATTATAGGAACTGATCCGTTTATATAGTCATTTATATTTTCTACATTTGAAAATCTTTTTTTATTTAAATATGAATGTGCTGCAACTCCCATTCCTAAATATTCTTTTTGTTTCCAACAATTAGTATTATGTTTTGACTCCATATTCTTTTTGGCAAAATTTGATATTTCATAATGTATATATCCATTATGCTCCAATTTATCTTTTACAAAATAATACATTTTTCTTTCTTCTTCTTCACTTGGTAATACCCATTCTTTTAACTCTATCATTTTTTCCATATATGTTTCTTGTTCTACTATTAGTGAATATACAGAAATATGTTCTGGATTTAATTTTAATATATTATTGCAAGACTGCTCTACATTTTTTATATTTTGATCTGGTAATCCTATCATTAAATCTATATTTATATTTCTAAATCCTACATTTTTTATTTGTTTGTATGTTTCTAAAAAATCTTCATATGTGTGAATTCTTCCTATCTTTTTTAGTAATTTATTATCAGTTTCTTGCAAACCTATACTTATTCTATTTATTTTGCTTTCTTTATATTGTTTTAATTTTTCCAAACTTACTGTTCCAGGATTTATTTCTATAGTAATTTCTGCATTGTTATCTACATTGTATTTTTGATATATCAAATTCATTATTTCTTTTATATATTTTCCATATATATATGATGGAGTACCTCCACCTATATATATTGTAGTAACTTCATACTCATTGCTTGATTTTTGTGAAATTTCATCTTTTAATTTTTCTACATATTTTTCTATTAAATCCTCCTTATTTGCAAAAGATATAAAATCGCAATATGTACATTTTCCTTTACAAAAAGGTATATGAATATATATTCCTATTTCTTTCATATTTACTATTATCTCTCCTTTAAGATTATAAGTGATTTAAAATTATAAATAATATTATAATACAAAATTGTGCGTATTTATACTGTATTTTTTTGATTTGACATATTTTTTATTTTTATATATAATTTATATATTATTTAGAAAGGAATATAATATTTTATGGAGCAATTTAAGAATTTAATTAAAAAGTTTTGCACAAGAGAAGTAATATTTTACGCAATTTTTGGAATTCTAACAACATTAATAAATGTTGGCATTTTTTACTTATTAACATCAATATTAAATTTTGAAGAAAATTTATCTAATATTATAGCAATAATATTAGCTGTACTTTTTGCATATTTTACTAATCGAAAAATAGTATTTAATAGTACAGCAAAAGGATTTAAAGAAAATTTAGCAGAATTTATAAAGTTTATAATAGGTAGAGCTTTTACTATGTTAATTGAAACTATTGGATTCTTTTTATTATTCAATATTATAGGCATAGATAAATTAATAAGTAAAATTATAATTACTGTAATTGTAATTATTCTAAACTTTTTTATAAGTAAATTTTTTGCATTCAAGAACAAATCGTAAAGTTTCAAGTCTTTGTTCGCCCACATAAAATATATATGAATAAAAAGTTAAGATTTTTTCTTGACTTTTTGTTTTTTACTTTATATAATACTTATAATTTCTAAGGACTACTTTATTGGAGGTTTTTATGCTTAGTAGTTCGTTTCGTTTTTATATTGTTTTTATTCTTTTTATCATTTTCATTTCATGTTTTTTCATTCCTATATTTCCTCAATTTTCTATTAATTCAAATTTAGTTGCAAATGATTTATTTTATAGCTCTTCTGGATATTTATGGCCAGCACCTCGGATATACCACAATTACATCTTTTTTTGGAAAACGTGTCTCTCCAACTTCTGGAGCTTCTTCTAATCATAAAGGTGTTGATATAGGAGCTCCTGAAGGAAGTAGTCTTATTGCAATTGCTGATGGTGAAATAACATTTTTAGATTTTCTTGGTGGAGGTGGTTATACTCTTACACTCACTACAGAAAACTATAAATTTACCTATTGTCATATTTCTCCTCAATTTCTTGTTAAAGAAGGGGATTATGTTTCTCAAGGTCAAATTATTGCTATAGTTGGTCCTAAAAATGTATATGGAGTTATTGGTAATCCATATAAAGATGCAAATGGAAATCCTACAAATGGAGCTACAACAGGTCCACATTTACATCTTGGAATGAGAGATATTAAAACCAATGAATATTTAGATGCATTAACTCTTTTTCCAGAATTATTTTAACTAGAATAAATCGTAAATTATTAAAATTTATACTATTTTTAATTTTTATCTTTTTAGTAGATTTATGTTACATAAATGTTATATATTAGAAAAATAAATCACATAGTATTGTAACCACATAAAAGCAAGCCTAGTTAATGTTATAGGCTTGCTTTTATTTTACATATCATCGTCTTCTTCATCTTGATTGTTATATTCTTCACTATCTTCTGCGAATATATCTATATCGTGACAATGTGAACAATTACCAGTACAACCTTCTGCTTCATCTTCCCAGTCCAATTCAATCATATTATGACATTTTGGACATTCTACTTGTTCTTTTATTTCACTTTCATTCTGAAAATCTGCAATAAACTCATGATTACAATATGGACAAACAATTTCAAATTCATATCCATCTTCATCATATATATCATTTTCAATTCCATCAACACTATTCTCTATTTCAGAAAGCTTAGATTCTAAAGCCGATTGTTTATTTTCTATTCCTGAAATTTTCTCCTCGCTAATATATGTTACTCTATCTATAATATCTAAAAACATTAAAGATAAATCTGCAATACATTCTTGTGCAATTTTTCTTTCATTTTCATCTTTTATATTATCTTGAAGTTTTTTAACAATTTCATTATATTTTTTATTAAACTCTGACATGTAATAACTTCCTTTCGTTATACTCTTTCCATGTACTCACCTGTTCTTGTATCTATCTTTATAGTATCACCTATATTTACAAATAATGGAACATTTATTGTATATCCATTTTCTAATGTTGCAGGCTTACCTGATGTTGTTGTTGTATTTCCTGCAAAACCAGGCTCTGTATATGTAACTTGTAATTCAACAAACATAGGTGGTTCTACTGAAAATACTTTACCTTTGTATGATAAAACTTTTACATTCATATTTTCTTTTATAAATTTTAAACTATCACCTAATTGATCCTCATTTAGAGGTAATTGTTCATATGTTTCATTATCCATAAAATAATAAATATCTCCGTCTTTATATAAATACTGCATTTCTCTTTTTTCTATTTCTGCTCCTGGATATTTTTCTGATGGATTAAATGTTTTCTCTAAAACTGCTCCTGTTATTACATTTTTTAATTTTGTTCTTACAAATGCTGCTCCTTTTCCTGGCTTTACATGTTGAAATTCTACTACTTTAAACACATTGCCTTCCATTTCAAATGTTGTTCCATTTCTAAAATCTCCTGCCATATATACTTCTGCCATTTTTTATATCATTCCTTTCATTTTCGTAATTTTACATCTATATTATCATACTACATATCTTATAAAAAATCAAGCATTATGTTAATTTTTATCCACTATAATATAATTTTTATCAGATGTACACAAATTTATACTTCCAAATTTTGTTATTTGTATTGTATCTTCTATTCTTATTCCAAATTGACCTGGTATATATATTCCCGGTTCATTTGTTATTACCATATTTTCCTTTAATTGTATATCATTTTTTGAATTTATATATGGTAATTCATGTATTTCAAGTCCTACTCCATGCCCTAAACTATGTATTAAACTATATCCATGTAATTTAAAATCGTTTTCTACCATTTTTGATATAATTTTTATATTAGCCCCTTCTTTCAAATCCTTACATGTTTGCAATTGATTTTTTAAAACTAAATTATATACTGGCTTTACTTCTTCTGGTATAAATCCTGCAAATATCGTTCTTGTCATATCAGAACAATATCCTTTATACTTACATCCAAAATCAATTGTTATTGGATCTCCTGGTCCTATTCTTTTATCTGTAGGCACTGCATGTGGTTTAGATGTATTTACTCCTGATGCAACTATTGTATCAAAAGCCAATCCATCTGCTCCATTTTCGTCAAAATATTTTTCTATTTCATTTGATATTTCTTTTTCAGTCATTCCTATTTTTATAAAATCTAATAAATGATTAAAACATCTATCTGTAATGTGGCATGCTTGCCTTATATTCTCTATCTCATATATATCTTTTATCATTCTTTGCTTTTCTAACATATGCTCTGTTTCTTCAAAATTATTTATCCTATATTTGTGCATATATTCTTTATATTGACCATATGTTATGTTATCTTCTTCAAAACCAACATTCTCACAAAACAGAAAAAAATTCTCGTAATCATCTTTACTTATATCTTTAAAATCTGTAACAATAATTCCATCATCAATAGTAAGTGTAGCATTTACATCTTCTATATATCTTCCATCTGTTATATATATGTTTTCTTTTCTTGTAATTAATAATACTCCTTCTGCACTCACACTTATTCCTGTTAAATAATGAATATTTATTGGATTTGTAATTATCATACCTTGCATATCTAACATTTTTAATTTTTCTCTTAGCCATTTAATATTACTATTCATAAAATATGCCTCCATTATATTTTTAAGCCATTCCTAATGTAAATATTTTTATTAAAATAAATTGCAGATATTCGTATGGAATTAGCATTGTTATAAACGCACCTATTACAATAAAAGGTCCGAATGGTATGTACTCATGTGTTTTCTTTATTTTTGTTATAAGCAATATTATACTTATAATAGCTCCTAATAAAAACGCAATTAGTGATATTATTATCATGTTCACCCAGCCGAAAAATAATCCAAGAGCTCCCATTAATTTTACATCACCAAACCCCATAGCTTCTTTTCCTGCTATTAAACCTCCTATAAGAGTAATAAGAAGAAATATTCCGCCACCAACAATCATTCCTAAAAATCTATCTATTCCTAGTGTTAATCCTACACTTAAATTAGAAATCCCCTCCAAAAAAGCAAATGCAAGCCCTGTTTCAAATATTGTTAAATTAAGCCTGTTTGGTATTATCTGGTGCTTATAATCTATCATAAATACAGAAATAAGCATTGGAGTTAATACTGCATATTTTATTAATGAAATTGTATCTAATATATTATTTCCTAATCCAAAAATATATAATAATGATATATATATTAATGCAATTATTATCATAATGATATATTTGGGCTTATATTTTTTTAAATATACTGAAAAAAAGTCTCTAGTTATAATTTTTTTATATTCTGGCAACCTTATATTACACCATTCCACTATCCTACCTACAAATAGTCCAATTAATCCGATTACAACATACAATAATATGTGTACATCATTTATATACATTTAATTTCTTCCTTTCTTGTAATTCTTCATTATCATTTTTTCTATAGGTCTTTTTAATCTTGTTATCCATATATCTTTTTCCTTTATTGGATTTACTAATATTGAATACATTCTACATCTATTAGCTCCTATTATATCTGTTAATAGTTGATCTCCTATAACTGCAATTTCTTCACTTTTTAGTCCTAACTCTTTTTGCGCTTTTTTAAATCCACTTTTTAATGGTTTCTTTGCAAAATATCTAAAAGGAACTTGCAAATCTTTAGCTATTTTTTCTACTTTATCCCTTTTATTACTATTAGACAAAATATACATTTTAATGCCTTTATTTTTTAAATCTTGACACCATTCTTTTGTTCCTTTTTCCATTTCTTTATAATAATTTATTAATGTATTGTCAACATCTAAGATTAATGCTTTTATATTATGTTTATTTAAATATTCTATTTTTATTTCTCTTACATTGTTAAAAAAATCATTTGGATATAATATCATTTACAACTCCCGACCTTTGTTTTTTCTTATATATATTATCAATATGTTTATATTTTGTCAATATCTATTACTGTTAAATTCTTTTGTGCTGGATTGTTTATATTTTCTCCTGTATATGAGAATCTGGATCCATGACAGTGGCAATCCCATGTTTTATCTGCATTATTCCACTTTAATATACATCCTAAATGAGTGCACACAGGCTTAACACCATATATCTTTCCATTTATGTCTTTATATATTCCTACTTTTTGTCCATTAATTTCTACTATCGCTGCAGTATCATTATTTATTCCATCTATATTTCTTGTATGCTTTTTTATTCTATCTTTCACTAAAGATTTAAAAGAATCAGTTACCATATTTTTGAATTCTCCACTATTTTCTATTGGATGCAATCTAGTGGCTTTAAATATTTCTTCATATTCATTATTTTTTTCTTGAATTTTATCTGATATTATTTTTCCTGCAACATGTGATGATGTCATTCCCCATTTATTAAATCCTGTTGCCACATATACATTTGGCATGGTTTTAGAAAAATCTCCTATATATGGTATTTTATCTAAAGTAATACAATCTCTCGCACTCCATTTACATAATATTTCTGCATCGTCATACCATTCTTTTACTTTATTTTCTAAAACTTTATAAGTTGAGTTTTCATCTACTTTTTCTCCTGTTTTATGATCCATTCCACATACTATTAATATTCTCTCTCCTTGGTTTGTTATAGCTGTTCTTAAAGAAAATATAGGTGCTTGTATATTTATAAACATTCCTTCTGGTAATTCTTTTTTTGTTCGTACAGCTATTAAATATGATGACGACTGATACATTTTAGAAAAATAGAATCCAGGAATATTTATAAAAGGATACTGTGTTGCAATCACAACATATTCTGCTTCTACCTTTCTATCATTTGTTCTACAAATATAGCCATAATCTTGTTTTTCTATTCCTTTACATTCTGTATTTGTATATATTTTCACTCCATTTTTTAATAATATATTTGTTATTCCATCAATATATTTTATAGAATTAAATTGTGCTTGATTATCTAACTTTATAGCAAGTTCTATTTTAAATGGTAAGTTTACTTTTTTAGTTGTTTCTGTTTTTATTCCCATGTGTTTTAATGCTTTTTCTTCTTCTTCTATTTTTAAGATTTCTTCTTTGTCTAGTGTATAAATATAATTATCTTTATGTTCAAAATCGCACTCTATATTATATTTATTTATATAATATTCAATATCACTAATTGCTTTAGTATTTGCTTCATAATATTTTCTTGCAAATTCTATTCCATATTTATCACATAAATAATGATATATTAAACCATGCTGTGCTGTTATTTTTCCTGTTGTATGCCCAGTTACTTTTCCTCCCAAGCTTTCTTTTTCTAGTATTGTTACTTTATATCCCGCTTCAGATAAATATAGAGCTGTAGCTATCCCTGTAATTCCACCTCCTATTATACATACTTGTGTTTTTACATTTTCATTAAGTTGATTCTGAATATTTTTTCTATTTAGTAACCAAAATGATTCCATAATTGATCACATTCCTTTCTAAAGTAATATTTTACCCTAGATACATTATTCCCACTTGTTTTAACAATTAAACTATTATTTTCAGCTATAGGATTTTTTCATTTTCTATAATGAACAAATCGGAAAGCCCTAATTTAATACAAACTTTAAGTTTTTCTTTGGCTTTTTAGTAAATTTGTTACTAAGTAAATTTTGTGAAGTCAAAATTATGTGCATTCGTTAGAGCGTAGCGACTTTTATACAATAGGAAATGATAACTTTCCTATTGTAGGACAAATCTCGCTTTGCGAGAACTTTTCTCTACTTTTCTAACTTAACTATATATATTTAAGTTCTCGAAAAAGCGTAAAGATTTGTCGACGCGAAAAATTGCATAGCAATTTTTCTGCGCAATGTTGTTTTTTATTGAATAGGAAAAACTCGATTTTTCCTATTCAATAAAAAAAGAATAACTTTTTAAAGTTATTCTTTTTTAAGTTAATATTAATACATTCCACCCATTCCTACTGCTCCATCATCATGATTGCAATTACATGCTTTAGGTTCTTTTTTATCTGTTACAATGCTTTCTGTTGTAAGTACCATTGAAGCTATTGATGCTGCATTTTGAAGAGCACTACGAGATACTTTTGTAGGATCTACTATTCCTGCTTTTTTCATATCAACATATTCTTCTGTAGCTGCATTAAAGCCTACTCCTACAGGACTTGTTTTTACTTTTTCTAAAATAACTGCAGCTTCTAATCCTGCATTTATTGCGATTTGTTTTACTGGTTCTTCTAATGCTTTTAGAACTATCTTAGCTCCTAACTTTTCATCTCCATTTAGAGAATTTACTAATTTTTCTACTTCTGGAATTATATTTACATATGCTGTTCCTCCACCTGCTACAATTCCTTCTTCTACTGCTGCTTTAGTTGCGGAAAGTGCATCTTCTAATCTTAATTTTTTATCTTTCATTTCAACTTCTGTTGCAGCTCCTACTCCTATTACAGCAACTCCTCCAGCAATCTTAGCTAAACGCTCTTGTAATTTTTCTTTTTCATATTCACTCTTTTCATTTGTTAAAGCTGCTTTTATTTGTCCTACTCTATCTGCTATTGCTTGTTTATCTCCCATTCCATCTACAATTATAGTATTTTCTTTTTGTACTTTAACTTGTTTTGCTCTACCTAATTGCTCTATTTTTGTATCTTTTAATTCTAATCCTAAATCTGATGTTATAACTTCTCCTCCTGTTAATGTTGCAATATCTTGTAACATTTCTTTTCTCTTATCTCCATATCCTGGTGCTTTTACAGCTACAACATTTAAAACTCCTCTTAATTTATTTAATACAAGTGTTGATAAAGCTTCTCCTTCTATATCATCACATATAATTACTAGTTTTCCTGATTCTTGCATTAAACTTTCTAATAATGGTAATATTTCTTGGATATTAGAAATCTTTTTATCTGTAATTAATATATATGGATTATCTACATTTGCTTCCATTTTTTCTGTATCTGTTACCATATATGGAGAAACATAACCTTTATCAAATTGCATTCCTTCTACTACATCTAATTCTGTATTTGAAGTTTTTGATTCTTCTATTGTTATAACTCCATCTTTTGAAACTTTTTCCATTGCTTCTGAAATAAGCTCTCCTATTTCTTCGTTATTTGCAGATATACTTGCAACTCTTGCTATATCGCTTTTTCCATTTACAGGAACACTAATTTTCTTTAATGCATCTACTGCTGTATTAACTGCTTTATCTATTCCTTTTTTCATTGCCATTGGATCTCCACCAGCAGCAACATTTTTCACACCTTCTTTAATCATACTTTGTGCAAGTACTGTAGCTGTTGTAGTTCCATCACCTGCTACATCATTTGTTTTTGTAGAAACTTCTTTTACAAGTCTTGCTCCCATATTTTCAAATGGATCATCTAATTCTATTTCTTTTGCAATAGTTACACCATCATTTGTAATTAGAGGTGCACCAAAACTTTTATCTAATACTACATTTCTTCCCTTTGGTCCAAGAGTAACTTTAACTGTATCTGCTAATTGATTTACACCATTTAACAAAGCTTTCCTAGCTTCTTCTCCAAATTTAATTTCTTTTGACATTATAATCATCCTTTCTCGTATAAATTAGATTATGTGATTATTCAGCTATTGCTAATATATCACTTTGTTTTACTATAATATAATCTTCTCCTTCATATTTAACTTCTGTACCTGCATATTTGCTTACAACTACTTTATCACCTTTTTTTACATACATTTCCACTTTATTTCCGTCTATATTTCCGCCTGGTCCTACCTCTATAACTTCTGCTATTTGTGGTTTTTCTTTTGCATTACTTGTAAGGATTATTCCACTTTTAGTTGTTTCCTCACTTTCTATCATTTTTATTACAACTCTGTCTGCTAATGGTTTTAACATTTTACATTACCTCCCGTCTTTTTCCTTAATATATATTATAAAATATTAAGGTTATTACAAAATGTTATTAGCAGTCTATTTACTAGACTGCTAATAATTTATACCTTATTTTATAAAAAGTCAATACTTATTTTATAAAATTCACACATTTTTCACAATTGCAAATTAAAATATTTTTATTCCTTCTTTATAAACTTCTAATATTCTTATATTTTTAATTTCATCTATTCTTACTTTTAGTGGATTTTTATCCAAAACTATTAAATCAGCTAATTTTCCTTCTTTTATTGAACCTTTTCTATCCTCCTCAAAATATTGATAACTTGCATTTATTGTAACTGCTTTTAATGCATTATATACATCTATTTTTTGCTTTTCTCCTAATAAAATTCCTGATTTAGTTTTTCTCTCACAAGCTATTCCTATTGTTTCTAACATATTTGGCTCTATTACAGGTGAATCTTGATGAAATGTAAAAATCATATTTTCTTGTAATGTAGTTTTAGCAGGACTTATATTTTCAGCTCTTTTCTTTCCCAAATTCTTCAAATGAATATCTCCCCAATAATATACATGTGCTATAAAGTATGATGGAATAATACCAATTTTTTTCATTTTTTTTATCTGATCTTTTCTTAATATTTGTGCATGTATCATTACTGGTCTTAACTCTTTTATATTTTCGTATTTTTCTAAAGCATTTATTAATTGATCTCCTGCACAATCTCCATTACAATGTGTTATTAATTGCATTTTATCATTAACTGATTTATTTACATATTTATCAACTTGTTCATTTGTGTGTATTGGATACCCTTTATAATTATCTTCGCCTTCATAATTTTCCGTTAACCATGCTGTTTTTGCTTGTGGGGATCCATCTAAAAACATTTTATATCCTCCAATTTTTAATCTGTTTGTATAATTTTTATTTTTTAAGTAACAATTCTTTGATATTATATTTTGATTCTCAT
The DNA here is from genome assembly GCA_944388605.1 of uncultured Clostridia bacterium. GTDB lineage: Bacteria > Bacillota > Clostridia > TANB77 > CAG-508 > CALXJJ01. Next base: position 49,895 of record CALXJJ010000002.1, on the reverse strand, counting down.
ATTCTACATTTTCACTTAAAATTTCAGATTCTTCTATATTTACATATCCTATAACATCAATTTTCAATTTATTATTTATAGCCATATTTTTTAATATATTCCAATTATCTTTTTTTATCAAACCTTCTTGAACTGTAGTTATTCCATTTTTAATATATAAATTTTGTGCTTTTTCCATTAATTTTTCATATTTAGCTAAATCCCATTTCAAAATATTGCTTGTACTATTTATAAATGCATTTTCTTCCATATATCCGCTAGGTTCATTACTATTTCCTATTCTACCAAATTTACCCCCTTCAGGATTTTTAGTAGCATTATTTATCCCCAATATTTCTAATCCCTTTTGATTCATTACTCCTATATGCCCTGAAGCATGTGTTATTAAAACAGGATTATCCATATTTAAGTCAAATTTGTTAGGGTGATTTTTCTCTTTTAAAAAATTATTATCATAACCAAATCCAATTACCCATTCTTCACTTTTTACGTTTTTTGCGTATTCATTTAATTTTTCTCTTATTTCACTAAAACTAGTACAATTACTTAAATTAACTATTCCTAAGCTTTGTGCAACTGCTGTAATATGGCTATGTGAATCTATAAAAGATGGCATTAAAACCTTACCGTGCAAATCAATTTTTTCAATATTATAACTTCCAATATCTTTTATTCTTCCAATTTTTTCAATTATTCCGTCATTAATTAATACTGCTTCTGGTTTTGTATTTTCCATTGTAATAATATCACCATTATAAAACATTTTTTTCATATCATTATCCTCCCAAAGCTTTTTAATTTGTACATGTTTTAATTTTACCTTTTTATTTTTTCGTAATTTTATAGCAATATAATTAGATTATAACATTCTTTTATTTATTTATACATATTAATTCTAATAATTATTTTGAATTTATTTTATTATTATATAGACTAATTTTTCAATTATGGGTATAATATATTTAGAATTTTTTAGCAAGATTTTATCTTGCTTGTAATGAAAGGAATGATTTTATGACTCCTCATAATGAAGCAAAAAAAGAAGATATTGCAAAAATTGTTTTAATGCCTGGTGATCCTTTAAGAGCAAAATATATTGCTGATAACTTTTTAGAAAATCCTAAACTTATAAATTCTGTAAGAAATATGTTTGGATATACAGGAACTTATAAAGCAAAAGAAATTACTGTGTTTTCTTCTGGAATGGGTATGCCTAGCATGGGAATTTATTGCTATGAACTATATAAATTTTATGATGTTGATACTATTATTAGAATTGGTTCATGTGGTGGATATAGTCCTGATTTAAATATTTTTGATACGGTTTTAGTAGATAATTCTTATACAGAAGGCAATTTTGCTTTTGCTTTTGATGGAGAAACTTGCCATACAGCTAGTGCAGATAAATATACTAATTCTATAATAGAAAAAACTGCAAAAGAATTAAATATTAATTATGTTAAGACAGACTGTACATGCACTGAATGTTTTGATTATTATGTTAAAAATATAGATACTTTAATTAGTAGATTTCCTAAAGAACTAAATATTAAAACTGCAGAAATGGAATCATTTGCATTATTTTACACAGCTAAGAAATTAAATAAAAAAGCAAGCTGTTTACTAACTGTTGTTGATAACCATTATAAACCTGAAAAAGAAGCTACTGCTGAAGAAAGACAAAATTCTTTAAATGAAATGATTAAACTAGCCTTAGAAAGCTCTTTAAATTTAACAATTTAAGTAAATTGTTAAGTTCAGACAAATCTTACTTCTTAGAGAACAAATCGGAAAGCCTTATAATTTGTACTAATTTTAAACTTTCTCTTTGGCTTTCCGTAAATTTGTTCCTAAGCCAATTTTACGCAAGTAAAATTGTGTGCATTCGTTGGAGCGTAGCGATTTTTCTACAATAGGAAAGGATGACTTTCCTATTGTAGAACTATCCTCTGTCTATATATCAAACTATAATCATTTAAGTTCTCTAAGAAGAGTAAAAATGTTTTTGTACAATGTATTTTTGTAATACTCTTTTCTATTGATTAATTCTCTGTTTCTGCTTTTATATAATATTTAGTTCCTAGCATTTTGTCTGGTAAATATTGCTGTTCTACTTGATGATTTGGGTAATCATGCGGATATTTGTATCCTTGGTGATAACCATGTGCTTCCATTCCTTCTACTGGTGCATTTCTTATATGCATTGGTATTTCTCCTGTATCCTTATTTTCCACATCATTTATTGCTTGATTAATTGCCATATATGCACTATTTGATTTAGGAGAGTTAGCTACATATATAGCTGCTTCTGAGAGTATAATTCTTGCTTCTGGCATACCTATCATATGAACAGCTTGCATTGCTGAATTTGCTATGACAAGTGCATTTGGATTTGCAAGTCCTACATCTTCAGAAGCACATATTGTTATTCTTCTTGCCAAAAAAACTGGATCTTCTCCTCCTTGTATTGCTCTTGCTAAATAAAATACTGTTGCATCAGGATCACTTCCACGCATAGATTTTATCATTGCACTTATATTGTCATAATGTGAATCACCATTTTTATCAAATATTTGCTTTCTGTTTTGTACACATTCTTTTGCTATTTCATCTGTAATATGTATAAAACCATCATTATCCATTTTAGTTGTAAGTACTGCAATTTCTAATCCATTTAAAGCAGTCCTTACATCTCCTCCTGCTGTTTTAGCAATTTTTTTAAGAGTTTCATCATTTATCTTTATAGAATAACTTCCTAATCCTTCTTCTCTTTCCAAAGAATTTTTTAACACTTTATATACATCATTTTCTGTTAATGGTTGTAGTTTAAATACCATAGACCTTGAAATTAAAGCTTTATTAACTTCAAAATAAGGATTTTCAGTTGTAGCTCCTATTAAAATAACTGTTCCATTTTCTACATATGGCAATAAAACATCTTGTTGTAACTTATTAAATCTATGAATTTCATCTATAAATAAAATGCATTTTCCAGTTGGATTCATAAATAAATTTCCCGCTTCTTCTATAATTCTCTTTATATCGTTAACACCTGCTGTTACTGCATTTAATTTTGTAAATTTATATTTTGTTGTATTACTAATAACTCTTGCTAGTGAAGTTTTTCCACATCCAGGAGGTCCCCACAATATAATACTAGAAAGTCTATCTGCCTTAATAGTTCTATATAATATTTTATCTTTTCCTAATATATGTTCTTGCCCAACATAATCGTCTAAAGTTTTTGGACTCATACGATATGCTAGTGGTTTACTTAAATCCATTATACAGTTCATTCCTTATATAATATTTAGGTTTTTAAGGATTTACCTATAAACCTTATTTCTCGATTTTTTACTTAGTTGGCAAAGAATTGGTCTTTTGGCTAGGCAAGCGAGCAAGAAAACCGGAGGTGTACTTTGCAGAACACTAAAGGATTTTCGATGCGAAGCTTAACAACGCCAAAAGCCAATTATTTGTCAACTAACGGCTTAAAGATTTCAAACACCCTTTAATAATCTCCTCAACACTCATCTTACTCTTATCCATATCTAGCAATACTTCTTCTACTTCTTTACGAGTGTAGCCTAATACTTGCAAAGCTGCAATTGCTTCTGATACTTTTGTATTTTCTTCTACAACTCCACTTACTTTTTCCTTTTTTCTATTTTCTATTACTGCTTCTTGAGTATCTATTTTATCTTGTAATTCTAAAATAATTCTTTGAGCTGATTTTGCGCCTATACCTGGCAGACTTTTTAGTTTAGCTATATCTGCAGATATTACTGCCATTGCAAATTTTGATGGTGTTATATTTGCTAATATATTTATGGCAATTTTTGCACCTACACCACTTACAGAAACTAACAATTCAAACATTCTTAATTCTTCTTGTGTCTTAAATCCAAATAAACTAATATCATCTTCTTTTACTTTTAAATATGTATATATTTTTACATTATCACCTATATTCCCTAATTCATCTATCGCTATTTCTGACATAAAGATTTTATAACCTATTCCATTTACTTCTATTACAACATATTCTGTTGTTTTTATTTCTAATATTCCTTTTATATATGCAAACATACTTTCTCCTTTCTTACGTATTAATATATAATATTTTTTTGTATATTGTCAAGTTTAGTATTGGCATGATATAATTTAAAAGAGGTGTTTTTATGTGGCTAGATAGAACTATTATGCTTATTGGAAATGATAATGTTCAGAAATTAAAAAACTCATCCATTGCAGTATTTGGTATTGGTGGAGTTGGTTCTTATTGTGCTGAAGCTCTTGTAAGAGCTGGCATTGGCAATATAACATTAATTGATGGTGATATTATTAGTGATACTAATATAAATAGACAATTAATAGCAGATACCACAACTATTGGTAAATTTAAAGTAGATATTGCAAAAGAAAGATACTTAAAAATAAATCCTAATTTAAATATTAATACTTATAATATATTTTTTAACACAAATACTGATTATATAATTAAAAATTATGATTATGTAGTAGATTGTATAGATTCAGTTTCAGATAAAATTTTATTAATTCAAACTTGTGTTAACCAAAATATTCCTATTCTTTCTTCAATGGGAACTGGCAACAAGTTAAATCCTTGTCTTTTTGAAATTTCGGATATATCTAAGACTTCAGTTTGCCCCCTTGCTAAGAAAATAAGAAAAGAACTTAGAAATATCGGAATATCACATTTAAAAGTATTATATTCAAAAGAGGAACCTGTTATCCATTCTTCTACTCCATCTAGTATAAGTTTTGTTCCAGGATGTGCAGGTTTAATATTAGCAAGTGAAGTAATAAAAGATATATTGCTTTAAAGCAATATATCTTTTATATTGAATTAAATTCTCCCAATCTTTGTTTATATGCTTGTATTACATCATCTTCTAAAGCAAGTTTTGGTTCTTGAACTCCCATCTTAATTAATATCTCTTTTGTAAATTCAGGATTTAAAATTAAAATTGGACCTAATAAATATGTACCTATAAAATTATTCTCTTCATATCCCTCAAATTTGCTATTTCTATTTAATCCAATCCCCTTTTTACTTTTTGCAAAATAGTTATTTTCATTATTACCATAACACATTGTAAATTGACTCTTAAATCCTACTATCTCATATGATTTTCTCTCTCCCAAAAATAAGCAATTAAATCTATTCATCATATCTCTTTTTGCATTAATTGGTATTATAGATAAACCTGTTATTTTACTTCCATCTTCTTTTTCTATATATTCCCCTAAGATTTCCATACTATTGCCTGTAAATAACATTATAGTACCATTATTTATTAATTCTTTTAATTTTTTAGTATATGGCGTTAATTTATCTATAACTTTTTCTTGCATATTTTCTGTCATTGGACCCATATATATTAAAGTTATGTCTTCTTCTACAAATCTTGGTATTTTTTGAAAAGAAGTATTTATAAATTCTGCATCTAGCAAACATTTTTGTAAATATTTCATATTAAAAATATCGCCATATAAATTACAAAATTCTGGGAATAGAATTTCTACTTTTATTTTATTCATTACTATTTTCATTCCCTTCTATTATATTTTCTACTTGTTTTTTTATTTTTTCTTTCAATTTCATAGAATACAAATCATATAATATACATACTGAATCTATTTTTTCTAATTCTATCTGTTTAACTGCTTCTATTTCATCTTTACTGCAATATATTTTATTTTCTTCAATTCCTGCTAATTCTAACCTTATTTTTTCATCTATACATCTTACTCCACCTACAATAATTTGCTTTATACTATCATTGTTTAAAAACTCATAATCTGTATCATATAACCATGCTATACATTCAGATGAATTTGTAGCATCATGTAAATCATCTAATAAAATTATAACTACTTTATTACCTTTTATTTTTGATACATATTCAAATGCTCTTGAACATGCAATAGGATTTTGACCTTTTGCTAATTGCATTATAATTTTTATATTATTTATAGTTTCTTCTTCAAATCTTGTTTCAACTATTTTCATTCTTTCAAAGCTATTTTTCAAAATAGCACTACTTATTCCAAATTCTCTTAATACTGTAACAACTGCAATCATATTATATATATTAATTATATTATCTGATATCATTTTATACTCTTGAACTTGTCCTTTTTCATTTATTATTAATTTCTTTTCTTCAAAATCTAATTTTGTTGCTAAGTAATCTATTTCTGGTGTACCAAACTCACAATTAGGACAATGTGCTTTTCCTATATGATTATATCTATAATAATCATATTTTAATTCTGTATTACATTTCGGACAACATATTATATCTTTTACAATATTATGAGATTCTTCAGTATCTGTATCTAATCTATCTATTCCAAAATAAACTCTTTTGTTTTCTGGTGCCAAATTCGCAGAAATTAAGTCATCTCCATTTAATATAAGCATAGTCTCTTTTGGTATATTTTCTGTAAGTATATTATATATAAATTCTGTATGTGCATTTCTTTTCATAGAATCTCTAAATAAATTCGTACAAACTAGAAAATTAGGCTTAACATATGGATATATTTTTTTTGCACTTCTTTCATCAATTTCAAGCACAGCTATTTTATGTTTAGATTTTCCTGTTATTGTTGCTCCAGATATAAAAGTTGTTGCTATTCCTGAATTCACATTTGAACCTAATCTATTATTTATAACATCATATCCATTTTCTATTAATATATCGTTTATCATATTACATACTGTTGTTTTTCCATTTGTTCCTGTGACACCTATTATTATTTCTGGTTTTCCAATTCTTCCTAAAAAGTCTGGACATATTGTAACTGCTATTTTACCTGGAAAATAACTTGCATCTCTTCTTATTAATTTTAGTACTATTATCGCTAATCTTGCTAATATTAATGCTATTACATATTTTATTCTTCCCACATTATCCTCCCCTTTTTATTTAACTACTATTCTATCGTTATTTATTCTATTTTGTCAATGGAAACAGAGATTTTTGACTAAAAATCTCTGTTTCCATTGACAAAATCAATTGCAACACCATATTTGATATTTTTTCTTTTGTTCATTTTTTATATATTTGTAGCATAATTATTTATTAATAGTAAAGTGGATGGAGGTTTTTATAATTATATTTATACTCTCTAAAAAACATATATATTTTTTTATATTAATAATTATTTTAATATTTATTGTATTAAACTCTTTTGTTAACGGTTCTTCTGATGAAGATATTCCTTACCTTAAATATGAATCTACAGAAAAAAAAGCTTATCTAACTTTTGATGACGGTCCTACTAAATCTACAACACCTAAAATTTTGGATATATTGAAAAACAACAATATTAATGCCACTTTTTTTGTTGTGGGTAAAAATGTAGAAGCTAACCCAGATATTATAAAACGCTCTTATAATGAGGGAAATTTTATTGCAAATCATACATATTCTCATCAAAACAATATTCTATATCAAGATGAAGAAACTTTTTTATCAGAAATAGAAAAAACTGATCTTATTATATCTAAGGCAATAAACAAAAAAAATTATTCATCTAAGTTATTTAGATTTCCAAATGGATTTTCTAGTAATAATTATCATTATGAAAAAGAGAAAGCATGTAAATATTTGAATTCCATTAATTATCATTTCATAGATTGGAATTGTACTTTAGAAGATTCTACATATAAATTATCTAATTACGAATTAATGCAAAATCTAAAAAATAGCTCTAAAGGGAAAGGAACACTAGTAATTTTAATGCATGATTCTGGATATGTAAATAAAACAGATGAAATTTTGCAAGATGTAATCAATTACCTAAAATACAATGGATATAGTTTTCATACTTTAAATGAACTTATATTTTAAAAACAGGAAGTGATTTATTTTGAAATTTTTTGTTATACGTATTAAGAGAAACATTATTACAATTATTTTTCTACTTTTTACTATTGGTTTAGTAATTTTCTCTAAAGGAAATTTATCTGCTGCTAAGTCTGGTCTATCTTTATGGGCTACAGCTGTTGTCCCTTCTCTATTTCCTTTTTTCATAGCTACAGAACTTTTAGGATATACAAATCTAATTCCTAAATTAGGTAAAATTTTTGAAAAAATAATGAAACCAATATTTAATGTTCCTGGTGAAGGTTCATATGCTTTTATTATGGGACTAATTAGTGGTTATCCCGTTGGAGCTAAAATTGTATCCAATTTTAGACAAGAAGGAATATGTACAAAAGAAGAAGCAGAAAGATTAGTTTCATTTACAAACAATTCCGGTCCTTTATTTATTATTGGAACTGTAGGCTGTATGTTATTTGGTGACACAAGAACAGGAGTTTTACTATTATTAACTCATATTTTAGCATGTATTAGTGTTGGATTTGTAATGTCTTTTTGGAAAAAAAATTCTAAAAACAGTCATCATTGCAGTAAAAAAATTAATTCTAAAAAGCAGGCTGTAACTTTTTCTAATTTAGGTGAAATAATTTCTACTAGTATTACCAATAGTATTTCTACCATTTTAATGATAGGCGGTTTTGTTGTAATTTTTTCTGTAGTAATATCAATATTAAACCAAACTCATATTACTTCTTTTTTTGGAAATGCTATTTCACCAATTTTACAATTATTCAATATTGAAAATCCTTCTCAAGTTGGAAGTTCAATTTTTTCTGGAATTCTTGAATTAACAAACGGTATTAGTAATTTATCTAATTTACATATTAAAAGTTTATCACAAAGTATTTGCATTTCCAGCTTTTTACTTGGTTTTGGTGGATTATCTGTTTTATTACAAGTATACAGCATAATTTCTAAAACAGATATATCTATTTTTCCATATTTTATTGGTAAAGTACTTCATGGAATTTTTGCTATTATTTATACTGGTATTTTACTTAGTTTTGATTTTTTCAATTTAGATTTAGCATTATTAACAAGCATATTGCATATATGTTAATTAGAGTAGAAGTTTTGAATTTCAATTCAATCTAATTTATACTCAGAAAGGAATGATATTCATCTTGGATAGAGATTTTAATACTAACAATTATATGGGAAACTATCAATCATATGATCCTTTTAACTATGAAAGTAATCCATATGACACACCGCCTATGTTTAATCCAATGAGTCAATATGAGCAAACTTACATGTACTACAGAAGTTTAAATGAACAATTAACTTACAAAATAAAATGTAAAGAATACGAAAGAATGTGTAACTCTGATAAAAAACAAGATAGAAAAATCGAATAAGAGTATATCGGAAAGTTTGCGCAAACTTTCCGATATACTCTTATTATTATATATTAGGAAAATCATACTGACCTTTCTTCATATATAATGTCTATTACACACAAATTTTAATGCTTTCCGATTTGTTCTTTTACTAATATTGATTTTTTCTTTAATTTATTATTCTGAACACTTATAAAATCATTATATTTTTTTAAAAAGTCCCTCTTATGTTTTATTAAAAATTCATTTATACTGTTTAAATCAATACAGTTTGTTTCCCCTTCTATTGGTACTGGTTTGTATTTTTCTAATTCTTTATTTATTTCTCCTATTTTGTTATAATCTATCTCTTCAACCACTTTATTTATATTATCTAAACATATATCGTTTTTCAAATTATATTTTTTGTAAATTGGATAGCTTGTAAGTGCATAATCTCTATATAAATTATCTACCATATATACTTCTTTATAATTCTTTACTTCATTTGTTCTCTTATCTATAAACATACTATTAGGGTCAACATATGACTTACCAGAAATCAATTTATAATTTTCTCCAATTACCTCATCATAAAAACATTCATCTATATATAAATGTGCTAAATATCCTAAAATAAATGGATCTTTTATATGCTCTTTATATTTATTTGCAAACATTATAGTATTAGCTTTCTTGATTCTACTTCCAAAATGTGATTTTTCTTTATATTTATCTTCATCAAAATGGCAAGTATCAGCAACTAAAGTTCCTGCCATTAATTGTTCTTCATCTAAATTTAGTTCTTCATTTAATAATTTACTAAATGCCATATGAATATATAAACTAGCCATAATAAAAATCCCCCCTATTTAGTATTATATCACAAAATACAAATTTTTCCACTATTTTTTTATTTATAGGATTTTGAATTTTTTATAACTTTAAAATTTCCATAATATATTTGATTTTTATGTAAATCTATGCTAAAATATTATTATCATATTTAGAAAGGGTGCTAATTTATGCTACAACAATTTATTATTACCTATGTAGGAAACTGTAAATTTGTAATCCTCTCATCTGAAACAGGTAATGTTATTGGGTCTTTTGTATTATCCAATACTGATGATGACACTAAAAACATTATGATTAAATACCAAGTACGGCGTGACTTGCCAAACAATCTTGTTTCATCCTTGAGAGTAGTTGCCTTTACTATCGTTTCATTACTAAAAGATGCAGTATAAACCCTTTGTTATAGGTAGATTGTATAATACAATCTACCTATTTATTTGTTCCTAATACAGTATACAGTTTTAGTGGACTCACTTTTTTAATACATTTGATGTAATACATTTAAAAATCCAAAAAGAACAAATCGAGAACTTTTCTCTACTTTTTTAACTTAACTATATATATTTAAGTTCTCGAAGAAGCATAAAGATTTGTCGACGCGAAAAATTGCATAGCAATTTTTCTATGCAATGTTGTTTCTTATTGAATAGGAAAAACTCGATTTTTCCTATTCAATAAGAAAGGTATTTCACTCGCTTCGCTCGGACAGCCCAATGTAGTCTAACCTTGTTGTATACGGAAAAATCGTTAAAAATATTGAAATTTCAAATAAAAAGTCGATTTTTCCTATACAATAAAATAGCATATCTTCTATCCTTAGAAATATGCTATTTTTATCCATTCTGCATTTTTTGGTAGCGAGAAATGGATTCGAACCATCGACCCACTGGGTATGAACCAGTTGCTCTAGCCAACTGAGCTATCTCGCCATGTAAATTCAACAATTACTATTATAATGATTTTTTATTATTTTGTCAATATATATTTATAAGTTTTTTTATCTTTTGTATAAAGAGATATTATCTTTATTAATACTATCTCTTTATTAATTTATCTTTCTTGTTCTTTTTCTATTCTAGTTTCTATACTTTTTCCTTGTTTCTTTATCTGATTTACACTTACTTTATCTACTATTTTGTTTCCTAATTTAGTATTTTTATTATTTTCTGAATTTTTATTTGTTATTTCAAAATATTTCTTTGCATTATTATTTATATTATTTAAACTTTCTTTTAATTCACTTGGTAGCTCGTTTTCTTCATCTTCTTCTTTTATATCTTCATCTATTAGTATATTTTTTAATGTTGCTAATATTCCCACTGTCAATTCCTCCTTCCTTATTTATTCATATACATTATATTAACATAAATTGGAAAAAAAAGCAAGCTTTTAGCTGGCTTTTTTTAATTCATATAATCTCTTAATTTTTTACTCCTACTAGGATGTCTTAATTTTCTTAATGCTTTTGCTTCTATTTGTCTTATTCTTTCTCTAGTTACCATAAACTCTCTTCCAACTTCTTCTAATGTTCGAGCTTTTCCATCTTCTAATCCAAATCTTAATTTCAATACTTTTGCTTCTCTTGGAGTTAATGTTTTCATTACTTCCTCTAATTGTTCTTTTAATAACGTGTAAGATGCTGAATCTTGAGGTGATGGACTATCATCATCTTGTATGAAATCACCTAGGTGACTATCATCTTCTTCTCCAATTGGAGTCTCTAATGAAACTGGATCTTGCGCTATTTTTTGAATTTCCATTACTTTTTCTGGTGAAATTTCCATTTCTTCTGCTATTTCTTCAGGAGTAGGTTCACGTCCTAATTGTTGTAATAAATGTCTTGAAGTACGTATTAACTTATTAATTGTTTCAACCATGTGTACAGGTATTCTTATTGTTCTTGCTTGATCTGCTATTGCTCTTGTAATTGCTTGTCTGATCCACCATGTCGCATAAGTACTAAATTTATATCCTTTTGTATAATCAAATTTTTCAACTGCTTTTATTAGCCCCATATTTCCTTCTTGTATTAAATCTAAAAATAGCATTCCTCTTCCAACATACTTTTTTGCTATGCTAACAACTAATCTTAAATTAGATTCTGCAAGTTTTTTCTTTGCTTCTTCATCTCCTTCTAAAATGCGCTTTGCTAATTCTAATTCTTCCTCATAAGAAAGAAGTGGAATCCTACCTATCTCTCTTAAATACATTCTTACTGGATCGTCAATATTTATGCCTTCCATATTAGTTAAATCTATATCTTCTACTTTTATATCTTCTACTTCCTCTAAGTCTTCTATGTCTGGTTCCTCAATGATTTCATCTTTTAATATATCTACTCCTAAATTTTCAAAAGCATCAAATACCTTATCTATTTGTTCTACATTTGCATCATCTAATTCAGTTGCTAATTCACCATATGTTATTTTACCTTTATTTTTGGCTTTTTCTATAATGCTATTTAATTTTTCTGTTGCATCTATTTCTTCTTTCTCTGTAGGTTCTTTTTCTTTTTTTACTTTTGATGTTATTTCCTTTGATTTTTTTTCTATTTTATTTTCTTCTTTATCCATCAAATTAACCTCCTACTTTATTCTTGCAAGTTTTAAAATTATTTGATTTAACTCATTCTCCAATTTTTCTACTTCATTTTTTTCCATATTACCTTGTTCAATTTTTCTTAGAATTTCGTTTCTTTTGACTATCATTTTTTCTTTTTGATATGTTGAAAATAAATCTATCAAACATTTATTTATGTCGTTTATTTCAAAATCATATGCCATAATCCATGTAATATGATTTATTATTTCTTCATCTTCAAACCAGTTTAAAACATTTTCTGGATTTATATTACCTTTTCCATATTCATTATAAATAATTTCTAATATTTTTTTGTTCTTTTCGTCTTTTATGTCATTAGTTGCAATATGTTCTTTTATTTGCAAGTATGTATCTGGATTATTTATAAGTAAATATATTACCATATTCTCTCTTTTAATTATTGACTCATCTATTTTTTTATTTTCTATTCTTTTCATTACAGGTAGTTTCTTTTCTAAATGCTTTTCTGAATTAATATTTTTATATGTGATTTTATTTATTTCCGCATATATTGCTTCTTTAGAAACTTCGTAACTTGAAGATATTTTGTCTACATAAACTTCTTTTTCAATATCATTATTTACTTTAGATAATATTTTTGCTATTTCATTTAAAAATTTAATTCTATCTGATGTATTATTTATATCCAACTCTTTTCTCAATGTTTTTACCTTAAATTCAACTAATGAAATGGCATTATCTACATATTTATTAAATCTCTCTGGACCATATTTTATTACAAACTCATCTGGATCTTTTGCACCTTCTATTTGTAATATTCTTAAGTCGCACCCTAAATTGTTTAATATTTCAAGTCCTCTCATAGTTGCTACTTGTCCTGCTCCATCAGCATCATATCCTATTATGACCTGTTCTGCCATTTTTCTTAACAATCTTCCTTGTGCTTCTGTTAATGCCGTACCTAATGAAGCAACTGCGTTTTTTACTCCTCTTTGATATAATGAAATTGCATCCATATAACCTTCTACTATTATTATTTTTTTAGGATTTTCTTTTTTTACTAAATTTAATCCAAATAAATGTCTGCCTTTATTATAAACAATATTTTCACTTGAATTTATATATTTAGGTTTACTATCATCTAGCACTCTTCCTCCAAAAGCTATAACTCTATCTCTTAAATCTTTTATTGGGAACATTAGTCTTTTTCTAAACCTATCTATTATTTTACCATTATCATTTACCACAATTAATTTTGCTTCAAATAATTCATTATCAGTAAATCCTTGTCTTTTTAAATATTGATATAATTCGTCTTTTGTTCCTGCAAAGCCTATTTGAAATGATTTTAATGTATTATTATCTAATTTTCTCTTTTTTACATAATCCTGTGCCAATTTTGCTGTTGGTTTATATAAATTTTCATGATAATATTGTGCTGTCAATTTATTTATTTCATATATACGTGCTTTTAATTTTTCTCTTTTCTCTTCCTCTGAATTTTCAGATTTAGGAAGTTCAATATTAGCTCTCTCGGCTAACATTTCTACTGTTTCTTTAAAATTAATATTTTCTATTTTGCTTATAAAATGAAAAACATTGCCTCCTACTCCACATCCAAAGCAATGAAAAATTTGCTTATCTGGTGATACAGCAAAAGATGGTGATTTTTCTTTGTGAAATGGACATAATCCAAAAAAAGTTCTTCCACTTTTTTTCAATGTCACATATTGTGATATGATATCTACAATGTCATTACTATTTCTTATTTCGTCAATTATCTCATCACTATACCTCAAAATATCAACACCTTTCTAGTTTTTATATTTATTTTTCAATTTATGCTTTCCACTATTATTATATTCGACATAAACACTTTAAATCCTTCTTATGAGATTATACTTTATGACAATAAACTACACAATACATTATGTTTCTAAGAAAAAATTCTTTTCAACTATACATATTATATAATAACATATAACAAATTGAAAAAATTTAGAATTTGTAATCATTTTAGATTTTTCTTTTTAGTAAATTTGTATACAATATATTACAATATTACAAAAATTTATAATATTTTTAATTTTCTATAATGCAAGAGAAATTTGAGTTGTTCATACAGCTCAAATTTCTCTTTTTTAAGTTATAAAAAATTTAATTTTGTATAATAATTTATTCTTTATAAATTTCCTGCATTTCCATTAAAAGGAATAAATTTTTTTACTATATTAGAATTTAAATCTATATCATTATCTTGTATTTTATATTCTTTAAATGTCATATTTATCTTATTTTCTATCATATCTTCTATTTGTTCTTGAGAAGCATGCTCTGCTAAAACTAATTCACTTACTAATATTTGTTTAGCATTTAATAACATTTTCTTTTCTCCTGTGGACAAACCTTTTTCTTTTTGTTTAAAACTTAAATTTCTAACTACATCTGCCACTTCATAAATATTCCCGCTTTTCATTTTCTCCATATTATCTCTATAACGCTTATTCCAATTATTTGACATTTCTGTCTCGTTTTGATCAAATACTTTAAAAACATCATCTGCTTGACTTTTATCTATAATATTTCTAACGCCTATTTGCTCTGCATTATTAACTGGTACCATTACTTTAACTTCATTAGGCATTTTTATTATGTAATATTCTTGTTTCTCTCCTAATATATTTTTCTCCTCTATTGAATCTATTGTACCTGCTCCATGCATTGGATACACTATTTTATCACCTACATTAAACATGTAAGACACTTCCCTTCCTAAGCAAATATTTATATGTAAGTTAAATTCTTCCATTTCTTAACTACATTATTAATTATACTACAAAAACTGGTAAAAGTCAAAGACTTTTACCAGTGATTTTTTTATGTAAAACGTTAAAATTGTTGATTTTAATAGGTTTTTTAAAGAAAAAAATTTTTAGATTTTTTTCTAACCTGAACATCTATTTCAAAACGCTTGTTTTTATATACAATAGGAAAGTTATCCTTTCCTATTGTATATAAGTCGCTACGCTCTAACGACTGCACACAATTTTGACTTTGTAAAATTGGCTTAGGAACAAGTTTACTAAAAAGCCAACGAAGAAAGATAAAATTAATATAAATTTTAAGGCTTTTCGATTTGTTCTATTATTCCTTACTTGTTGATCCGAATCCTCCAGTTCTTTCTCCTTCTGCTGTATCGCCATCTACTATAAGATATTTTTCAAAAATTGCTTGTCCTATTGCCTCTCCTTTTTTTATTAAAATATCTTCTTCCTTTATATTATAGAAAGCAAACATAATATGCCCATCATTATCTGAATTTCCATAATAATCTTTATCTATAATTCCTACACTATTTGCAAGTATTAGGCCTTTCTTTTTTGGATTAGAACTTCTATTATATAAACAAAGCATTTCGTCATCTTGCATATATGCTTTTAAACCTGTTTTTACAAGTGTTGGATTACTTCCTTTCTTAAAAGATGGTATTATTGTATCTTCTACTGCCTCTATATCATAACCTGCTGAATATTTTGTTTTTCTAACTGGTATATTAACATCTTTATCTTCAAACCCTTTAGCTATTTCAAAACCCCTTATTTTACTCATTTCTTACCACTTTCCTTTCTTAAATATAAATCTATTTATGTTGTAATTATATACTTATATTTACTTTTTTTGCAATACTTTTTTTATTTTTTTATTATTATACACTTTATGTATTTATAAACATAAAATAAGATTATAAGGATGAATTTCTACTAAATTTTAAAACATTAGATTCACTCATTTGGAAAAATTATGAAATATTTTTTGTTCATTGTATATTTTTAAGATTTAATATATTAGGTAAAGTCAGTATGACTTTCCTAATAATACAATTTTCTATTAAAAAGAAAATAATATATTTTTTCATCTAAAATTGCACCTTTAGAAAGGGATGAAACTACTTATGAAAATGTCACTTGATAAATTACCTATTAATAATATAGGATACATCGATTCTGTAAATTGTTCTAATAATATAAAAAAACGATTATTAGATTTAGGTCTTGTAAAAAATACAGCTATAAAGCCCCTTTTTACAAGTATTTCTAATAATCCAATTGCATATTTGATTCGTGGAAGTGTTATTGCTCTAAGATTAGAAGATTCTAAAAATATAAATATATATTTAAAATAAATATTTTCTACACTTTTTGTGGCGAGTATTGCTCGCCTGTACATATATTTATTTTTGCATTTTTAATTTATATTAAATTCACTTTATGAAAATTTTTGCATATTATAATTTGAGATAATTATATGCTTCTTGCTAGATCTTGAATTAATACATAAAATGTTAAAAGACAAGACTATTGAAGCTAAATCTATTCTATCTCAGAAAGGATTGTTATTATTTATGGGACTTACTTTTTCTTCTACCGGTTCTAAAATTTGCAATGACTCTACTCACCAGAAACATGATTTTACTATTGCCATTGCTGGAAACCCTAATGTTGGAAAATCAACAATTTTTAATGCATTAACTGGAATGCATCAGCATACACGGTAATTGGTCTGGGAAAACTGTATCTAATGCAACTGGATACATAAACTTTGAAAACACTAATTTTTTATTAGTTGATATACCTGGTACATATTCTCTTATGTCTAATTCTGAAGAAGAAGAAATTGCAAGAGATTATATATGTTTTGGAAATGCTAATGCTACAGTAGTTATTGTTGATGCAACATGTTTAGAAAGAAATTTGAATTTAGTTTATCAAATTATGGAACTTACTAGAAATGTTATAGTATGTGTTAATTTATTAGATGAAGCTAAAAAGAAAGGCATTACAATTGATTTAGATTTATTGTCTAATTCTCTTGGAGTACCTGTTGTTGGTACTATTGCTAGGAAACCTAAAACTTTGAAAAAATTAATGTCAACTATAAAAAAAGTATGTTTAAATGAATGTGTATATTCATCAAATTATATAAAATATGTTCCTTGTATAGAAGATTCTATTAGTATGCTATTTTCTACTGTTTCAGATTTACTTCCATATGATAAAGAATATTTAACAAGATGGATCTGTATTAAACTAATAGAAAATAATTCTGAATTAATTAGTTCTATTGAAAAAAACTTAGATATTTCTCTGCAAAATAATAGCAAAATCAATCTAAAACTCATACAAATTCAATCTATTTTAAAGAATAATGATATTACTGAAAACAACATACATGATAATATAATCTCAAGTATACTATTTATGTGTGAAATAGTTTCAAATGATGTTTGTCATTTTTCAAATACAAATTATCATGAAAAAGATAGAAAAATAGATAAAATTTTAACATCCAAAAAACTTGGGATTCCAATTATGTTAGTTTTTTTAGGTATTATATTTTGGCTTACTATTACTGGAGCTAACTATCCATCACAATTGCTATCAAATTTATTTGGCTTTTTAAAAGAAAAATTAATTTTATTTTTTAATTTTATTGGTATTCCAGTATTAATAAAAAGTATATTAATTGATGGAGTATATACAACTGTTACTTGGATTATTTCAGTTATGCTACCTCCAATGGCAATATTTTTTCCTTTATTTACATTATTAGAAGACTCCGGATTTTTGCCAAGACTTGCATTTAATTTAGATAATTGCTTTAAAAAAGCTTGCTCATCTGGTAAACAGGCTCTTACTATGTGCATGGGCTTTGGCTGTAATGCTGCTGGAGTTGTTGGATGTAGAATTATAGAATCACCAAGAGAAAAATTAACTGCTATTCTTACAAATAATTTTGTACCTTGTAATGGTAGATTTCCTATACTTATTACAATAAGTTCAGTTTTTATTGCTAGTTTATTTAAAGGATTTACTGGTTCTATTATATCTACTATCATTGTTTTAGTTATCATTTTATTTGGTATATTTATAACTTTATTAATCTCCAAATTTCTTTCTAAAACAATGCTGAAAGGATTGCCATCTTCTTTTATGCTAGAATTACCTCCATATAGGAAACCTCAGATTGGAAAAGTTATTATTAGGTCTATTTTTGATAGAACTCTTTTTGTTTTAGCTAGAGCAATTAAAATCGCTATTCCTGCTGGAATTATAATATGGCTATTTTCAAACATCTCTATAGGTTCTAATGGAATTCTATTTTGTTCTTCTGATGGTATTAGCTTATTAACTTATGTTGCAAATTTTCTAGATCCTTTTGCTAAATTTATTGGATTAGATGGATATATTTTAACTGCTTTTATTTTAGGTTTACCTGCAAATGAAATAATTTTACCAATTTTATTAATGTCTTATTTAAGAACTAATACATTAGTAGATATAGATAATATTTTTAATTTAGGTGATATTTTAATACAAAATGGTTGGACTGTTTTAACTGCCATAAATGTTATGATTTTTACATTATTACATTTTCCTTGTAGCACAACTCTAATAACTATTTTTAAAGAAACTAATAGTAAAAAATGGACTTTAATTTCATTTTTACTTCCTACATTATGTGGTATACTAGTCTGCTTTTTTACTACACTTATTTGGAACTTATTCCTTGTTTAATTTGTATATAATATATTAGGAAAGTCATACTGACTTTTCCTAATATATTATATCAATTGCACACAATTTCAACTTAGCAAAATTGGATTAAGAACAAATTTACTAAAAAGCCAATGAGAAAGTTAAAGTTTGTATTAAATTAGGGCTTTCCAATTTGTTCTGTATCTCTCAGATACTTATTCAATTATATTTTACTCTATCTTCACCTATTAGTTCTTGAAATTCTTTAAATATTTCTGAAGTTATATATAGTCCTCCTGCAGGAGATTTTTTTTCTCCATCTATTATTACAACTGGCATATTATTTTTATCACCATTAAAAAATTTCATTGCACCTCTTAATCGTTCTTTGTCTCTTTCAGATAAAGAAGTTATATTTATATTTAATATTGCTTTTTTCTCTTCTCCAAATTTTTTTATTTCTCTTGCTACTATTTTTATATCTTCATCTTCTCTTATGCTTAATCTGCCATCTACTAGTACTATATTATCATCTATTAATTCATTTGAACATGTTTGATAACAATTTTCAAATACTATAACTTCACATGATCCATATAAATCTTCTATAGTAACAAATGCCATTATTTTATTATTTTTTGTATACTTCTTTTTTACACTAGAAATTATTCCTGCATATTTTACATACTGTCCATCTACATAACTCATACTACCATTTTGCATATAATTATCCATAGCTTCTCTCATTTGTAATGTATTTATATTAGTTTGTGAAGCTATTTGTGTTTTATATTCTTCTAATGGGTGACCACTAATATATAATCCTAACATTTCTTTTTCCATTGATAATAATTCTTTTTCTGTATACTCTTTTAATGTAGTATAATTATACTTTATTTTCTCCATATCTTGCTCTTCTCCAAATCCTCCTAAATCGAACATTGTCACTTGTCCTGCCAAACTTTTCTTAGTAGAATTGGCTATTGTATCTAGTATATCATCAAAAGACGCTATTAAAGTACTCCTTGTTTGTTCAAATTCATCAAAAGCACCTGCTTTTATTAAACTTTCTATGCATTTTCTATTTACTGATTCGTCTTTCATTCTTTCACAGAAATCTGTAAAAGTCTTGAATTTTCCATTTTTTTCTCTTTCCCTTACTATGCTATCTACTGCACCTATACCAACATTCTTTATGCTACCAAGTC
This sequence comes from uncultured Clostridia bacterium, assembly GCA_944388605.1. Taxonomy (GTDB): domain Bacteria; phylum Bacillota; class Clostridia; order TANB77; family CAG-508; genus CALXJJ01. Next base: position 29,493 of record CALXJJ010000002.1, on the reverse strand, counting down.
CAAATCTTATTTTTCCTTCATCTACTGTAAACTTTGTAAAACTTTTATTTATATCAGGTTTTAATATCTTTATATTCATTCTGTTACATTCTTCTATATATGATGGCACTTTATCTAAATTTCCTAAATAACTATTTAGCATAGCTGCCATAAATTCAGAAGGATAATATGTTTTTAAATATGCAGTCCTATATGCTACAACTGCATAGCATGCTGCATGTGATTTATTAAAAGCATACTTTGCAAATTCTGCCATTTCATCAAATATCTTATTAGCTGACTGTTCATCAATTCCATTACGTACGCATCCTGGTACTATTATATTACCATCCTCGTCTACTTGTCCATTAATAAATATTTCTCTTTCTTTTGCCATTACATCTAATTTCTTTTTTCCCATTGCACGTCTTACTAAGTCTGCTCTGCCTAGTGAATACCCTGCCAAATCTCTTACTATTTGCATAACCTGTTCTTGATAAACCATGCATCCATATGTGACTTTTAAAATAGGTTTTAAACTTTCATGTGTATATACTGCATTTTCTGGATCTTTTTTATTTGCTATATATCTAGGTATTTGATCCATAGGTCCTGGTCTATATAATGATACTCCAGCTATAATGTCTTCTAAGCAATCTGGCTTTAATTCTTTCATGAAGTTTGTCATTCCTTGGCTTTCAAATTGAAATATTCCCATTGAATTTCCTTCTTGCCATTGCTTATATACATTTGGATCATTCATTTCTGGATCAAATTCTACATCTATTCCTTTAGTCTTTTTTACTAAATTTATAGTATCTTGTATTACAGTCAAAGTTCTAAGTCCTAAAAAGTCCATTTTCAATAATCCCAATTCTTCTAATGTTGTCATTATATATTGTGTTGATATTGTATCATCTCTCATATATAATGGTACATATGTATCTACAGGTTCTTTTGTAATAACTATTCCACATGCATGTGTAGAAGCCTGTCTTGGCATACCTTCTAATGCCATTGCTATATCCAATACTTTTTTTATTTCTGCGTCATTTTCGTATAACTCTTTTAGCTCTTTATTTTGTTCCAATGCTTTATTTATTGTTATATGCAATTCATTTGGTATCATTTTTGCTAAACTGTCTGCCTGTGCATATGGAATGTCTAAAACTCTTCCTACATCTCTTATTACCATTCTTGCAGACATTGTTCCAAAAGTTATAATCTGAGATACATGATCTTTTCCATATTTTCTTCCTACATAATCAATTACCTCTCCTCTTCTTTCATAGCAAAAATCCACATCAAAATCTGGCATACTTATTCTTTCTGGATTTAAAAACCTTTCAAATATTAATCCATATTTTATAGGATCTATATCTGTTATTCCTATAGCATATGCAACTATTGAACCTGCTCCACTACCACGCCCTGGTCCTACTGGAATTCCATTCATTTTTGCATAATTTATATAATCCCATACTATTAAAAAATAATCAACATATCCCATTTTTTTAATTACTTCTAATTCATAATTCATCCTGTCTATTATTTCTTGAGTTGGATTTTCACCATATCTATATTTTATTCCATCTTCTGTTAATTTTTTAAAATAATCATAATGTGTTTCAAACTCTTTTGGTACATCATAATTTGGAAGTATTGTATGTCCAAATTCAAATTCCACATTACATTCTTGTGCTATTTTCACCGTATTTTCTATCGCTTGTGGTACATTTGAAAAATATTCTATCATTTCTTCTGGTGATTTTATGTATAATTCATCTGTATCAAATTTCATTCTATCTTCATCTGTTATTTTCTTTCCAGTTTGTATACATAATAATACTTCATGATTATATGCATCTTCTTTTTTCAAATAATGTGCATCATTTGTTGCAATAAGAGGTATATTTAACTTTTTAGATAATTCTATTAATTTTTGATTAACCAATACTTGCTCTTTAACCCCATTATTTTGTACTTCTAAATAATAATCTTTTCCAAATATGTTTTTAAACCATTTTGCTATATTCTCTGCTTCTTGCATATCTCCTTTTAATATTGCTTGATTAATTTCTCCAGCCAAACATGCACTACAGCATATTAAATTTTCATGATATTTTTCTAATATTTCTTTATCTATTCTAGGTTTATAATAAAATCCTTCAACAAAACTTAGAGAGACCAATTTTGATAAATTCTTATATCCTTCATTATTTTTTGCTAGCAAAATTAAATGATTATATTTAGAATCTAAATTTGGGTCTTTATCAAATCTTGTTCTAGGAGCAACATATACTTCACAGCCAATAATAGGCTTTACTCCATTGGCTTTACAAGCTTTATAAAAGTCTATTGTACCAAACATGACTCCATGATCTGTTATTGCTATTGAGTCCATTCCTAATTCTTTTGCTCTAACTGGTAAATCTTTTATTCTATTAGCTCCATCAAGTAAACTAAATTCACTATGTACATGTAAATGAACAAAATTTCCGCATTTCTACTTTTCCTTCTTTCTTTATACATCATTATTCTTTAACATATTATATCATCTATTTTAATTTTTTCCAGCATAAATACATAAAATTTTCTTATTTATTACATTCTTGCTTGTAATAGTTGATTTATGCACAAATTCATGATAAAATGCTTAAAGCATAGAGCTATTTTTCTGCTCGAATGGAGGTTTTTATATGATAGATATTAAATTTTTAAGAGAAAATCCACAAATAGTAAGAGACAACATAAAGAAAAAATTTCAAGATTACAAATTACCTTTAGTTGATGAAATTTTAGAACTTGATATTAAGTCAAGAGAAGTTAAAACAAGAGGAGATGAATTACGTAGTTCTCGTAATAAATTAAGTCAAGAAATAGGTGTTTTAATGCGTGAAGGAAAAAAACAAGAAGCTGAAAAATTAAAAACACAAGTTAATGAAATTAATACTGAATTAGAAAATAATGAAAAATTAGAAATGCAATATGCGGAAGATATAAAATTTCGTATGATGAAAATACCTAATATAATTGATGCTTCTGTTCCTATAGGCGAAAATGACAGTAAAAATGTAGAAGTAGAAAAATTTGGTGAACCAATAGTTCCAAATTACGAAATTCCATATCATACAGATATAATGGAATCTTTAAATGGAATAGATTTAGATAGTGCTAGGCGTGTAGCTGGAAACGGATTTTATTATTTAACTGGTAATATTGCCCGTCTTCATTCTTCAATTCTTTCTTATGCACGAGATTTTATGATTAATAAAGGCTTTACATATTGCATACCACCATTCATGATTCGTAGTGATGTTGTAACTGGTGTTATGAGTTTTGAAGAAATGGACGCAATGATGTATAAAATAGAAGGTGAAGATTTATATTTAATAGGAACAAGTGAACATTCAATGATTGGTAAATTTAAAGGTCAAATTCTAAAAAAAGAAGATATGCCATATACAATGACATCTTATTCTCCTTGTTTTAGAAAAGAAAAAGGAGCTCATGGAATAGAAGAACGTGGTGTATATCGTATTCACCAATTTGAAAAGCAAGAAATGATTGTTGTTTGTGAACCAGAAGATAGTTGGAAATGGTATGATAAATTATGGTCTTATACAGTAGAACTATTTAGAAGTATGGATATTCCTGTTCGTACACTTGAATGTTGTAGTGGTGATTTAGCAGACTTAAAAGCTAAAAGTGTAGATGTTGAAGCTTGGAGTCCAAGGCAAAAAAAATATTTTGAAGTTGGTAGTTGCTCTAATCTTACAGACGCCCAGGCTAGACGTTTAGGAATCCGTATAAAAGGTGAAAAAGGAAATTATTATGCACATACTTTAAATAATACAGTAGTTGCACCTCCTCGTATGTTAATAGCATTTTTAGAAAATAATTACAATGAAGATGGAAGTATTTCTATTCCAAAAGTATTACAACCATATATGGGAGGAATTGAAAAATTAATTCCAATTAATAAAAAGGACTGATAATAAAAATGATAATAAAAAATCCTAAATTTGAAATATCTGCTGTTTCACCTAAGCAATATCCTCAAAATGATTTGCCCCAAATAGTTTTAGTTGGTAAATCTAATGTTGGTAAATCTTCTTTTATAAATACTATGCTAAATAGAAAAAAATTAGCTCGAACCAGTAGTGAGCCTGGTAAAACTAGGCAAATAAATTTTTACAATATTGACAATAATTTTTATTTTGTAGATTTGCCTGGATATGGATATAGCAAAATGTCTAAAACTGAACAGATTAAAGTAGGTAGTTTTATTGAAGAATATCTTTCTAAATGTAAAAATATTTCTTTAATAATATTTCTTATAGATATTAGACATTTACCTACTGAAAATGATAAATTAATGTATAATTATATTATTAAGACAAATAAACCTTTTATAATAATAGCTAATAAAGCTGACAAAATTGCAATAACTAAAGTTGATAATCAAATTAGCAACTTACAAAATATTTTAAATCCGCTAAATGATATATGCTTTTTACCTTTTTCTTCTGAAAGGAAAATTTATACAGAAAATGTATGGGATGCAATAAATTCATTTTTTGACAATTAGTCATTTTTTTGCTATAATAATTATATGCCTTTATGGTAAAATTCTTATGAAAGGGGTTTTCATAAAATGGAAAACCAATTCGCTTTAACACACAATTTATGGTATTTTCCTCATGGAGGTGAAAAAGCTCGGAATGGAGCTTTAGAGGAAATAAGAAGACTAGGTGTTTCTGAAGATGATGTTATCGAATATGATCTTAACAACTATAGCTTGTGGATCAAATGGAACCACTTAGGTACTTTAACTCGTGATATCATCTATTCTGTGTTAAACAAGTATAATGGCTTTCCAGAATGTTGGGAATCCAAAGTTGAAAAGGTTCCAGAGCTAATGGAATCTTAAGAGTGAAAGGACTTTACAATAACTATTTATAGTATTGTAAAGTCCTTCATTTTATACAATAGGAAAGTTATCCTTTCCTATTGTATAAAAGTCGCTACGCTCTAACGACTGCACACAATTTTACTTGCGTAAAATTGGCTTAGGAACAAATTTACTAAAAAGCCAACGAGAAAATATTAAATTAGTACAAATTTTAAGGCTTTCCGATTTGTTCTTTAGTTAAACATATATTTATTCATATTTTAAAATTTAATTTCACATAATTTTATTTTTGATACAATAACCTACTTATATTCATAATATTTATATGCTTTATGTTGACTTTTTAATTATGATATAGTATAATTATTTTGCTGTACAATTTGTACAATTTTTATAAGGAGGTCACTAACCATGACAAACAGAAAAAACTCTAACATCAAGGTATCCTTTGCATCACTTTCTGATCTTCGGAAAGCTGAAGATGTTATCATGACACTTCAAGATGACGTACCTCGCACGATTCTTTCTCACATCAATACTCAGGATAACATATCAGATTGTTATTTAGAAGTAATTTACAACAATCTGTCAACTTATTCTGATCAAGGTATGAAAGATCTTGCTTTACTAAAAAGGATTGGTGGAAAGGAAGTATATCCATGCGACTTTTATCGTGCTTTTTAAGGAAGTGACTTTTATGCAACGCTGGAAATTTTCTTTTAATTCTCCAATTATTGCCAATCTCTTCTTAAAAAATGCAAAAAGCCGTTTTCCAAACTTTCATATGGAAATTTATAGAGATCCTTCTATTGTTGTTGTTAATACCTCAGATTCTACTTTTATTGATCAAAATGTTCTTTTTTCCTTGCGTAAACTTTGCAAAGAATTAGAAGGTCAATTATTATAAAAGTAGAGATTAAAGGAGTACTTTTAAGTACTCCTTTTACATTTCAATTTTCTATAATTTAACAAATCTTATACTTTTTTCGATAGATATCTAATTAATTTAATAAAAATTAAAATGTTTAGTGAGGCTAGGTTTGTTCATTTTCTTCTATTTTTTTAGTTATAGCTTTTAATGCCTTTTCTCTTGGCAAAACAATTATATGGTTACATTTTAAACATTTTAATTTGAAATCTACACCTATTCTAACAATTTTCCATAAATTATTTCCACAAGGATGCATTTTTTTTGTTTTTACGATATCTCCTAAATTATATTCCATATAGTATCATTCCCTTATTTTATTAATACGTTTTTCTATTGATTGTGAGCCTAATACTCTCATTATCTCATACAAATCTGGTGTATTATGTCTTCCTGTTAATGCTACCCTTATAATCGTACTAATATCTCCAACATGACCTTTCCATTTATCTGGTTCTTTTTTATATTCTTTCACTTCTCTTGCGAATCCAAATTCTTCTGCTAAATCTTTTATATCATTAAACCATTTTTCTTTATCTGCATTTTCATCATAATATTTACCCAAATAAACATTTAGTATATCTTTTATTTGACTTAGATTATTTACTTTTTGCCATTCATATTCAATTTTTTCTTCAAAAAACTTATTATCATACATATATATTATATTTTCTTTTACATCTTCCCATTTAGCCAAGTCCTTTCTTGGTTTATTACTATTATTTCTTTCGATTCCCAAAACTTTTAAACTATATTCTTTATCTAGTAGCATTTCCTCTAATTCTTTATCATATTCTTGTGCCCATTTCAAAGATTCATTATAAACAGTAATTGCATCAAAATTAGATATAACAATTTTTGAAACATCTAATAATTTTACCATATCAAACAAAGCTCCACTAACACTCATTTTATTTAACTGTAATTCAAAGTCATCAATATCTGCTTCTTTATTCGCTCTTCTCCAATTTTCAAAAGATGAATTTGCTATATTTAACAAATATTCTTTTACTGCTTGTTTAGGTATTCCCACTTTCTTATAATAACTCACAGCTGCTTCTGGATCTTTTCTTTTACTTAATTTTCGTTTATTTCCACAATCATTTTTCATAATTGGTGCTATATGAGCATATTTTGGTGCTTTAAAACCTAACTCTTGAAATAATTGCAAATGTAAAGGTACTGAAGATAACCATTCATCACTCCTTATTATATGAGTTGTTCTCATTAAATGGTCATCTACCGCATGTGCAAAATGATATGTTGGAAGTCCATCTGCTTTTATTATTACTATATCTTGGTCATTTTCTGGAAATTCTACATTTCCTTTTATTATATCTTTATGTTTAATTTTTTTATCTTCTCTTCCTTGAGATTTAAAACGAATAATATATGGCATACCTGATTTGATTTTTTCTGCCATTTCTTCTAATGATAATTTCCTACATTTTGCCCATACACCATAATAACCAGGTCTAATCTTTGCTTGTTCTTGTGTTTTTCTCAATTCTTCACCTTCTTCTGGTGTACAAAAGCAAGGATATGCCTTTCCTTGTGTAATCATATATTTAGCATATGATTGATATATTTCTTTCCTTCTTGATTGTTGATATGGTCCATAATTGCCAATTTCTCTTGTCTCTGTAATCATTCCTTCATCAGGCTCTAATCCAAAATCTTTTAGAGAATTTACAATCCCACTTACTCCATTTTCTACTTCTCTTTTCTGATCTGTATCTTCTACTCTTAAGAAAAAAACTCCTTTTGTTTGTTTTGATAATTTTCTTGCTATTAATGCTTGATATAACCCTCCTATATGTACAAACCCTGTTGGACTTGGAGCAAATCTTGTAACAATCGCTCCTTCTTGTAAATCTCTTTCTGGATATTTTTCTTCATAATATGAAATATCTTTTGCATTTGGAAAAATTAAATCAGCTAATTCTTTATAATTCATAATAACCTCCATTTTTTATACTTATATTATTATAACATATATGTCAATACAAATTTCCTATAATTAAATAAATAGTAGTATCAAACTTTCAAATATTTGGTACTACTACATTTTACTATAAGTCCATTATAATTGGTAAAATCATTGGATTTCTTTTGGTTTTTGTGAATACATAATCTCTTAAGTTATCTTTTAAATTAGATTTTATTGTTGACCAATCTGTAATATGTTTTTCTTCACATTTTCTTACTTCTTCTCTTATAAATTTTTTTAACTCTTCCATTAAGTTCTCTGATTCTCTGACATATACAAAACCTCTTGATATTACATCAGGTCCAGATACTATTTCTCCTGTTCTTGAATCCATTGTCATTACAATTATAATTAATCCATCTTGAGATAAATGCTGTCTATCTCTTAATACAATATTACCAACATCTCCTACGCCCAATCCATCTACTAAAATTTTTCCTGATGGTACTGTTCCTGTTAATTTAGCTTCATTTTCATTTAGTTCTAATATTCTACCATTTGCAGTAATAAATATATTTTCTGGTTTTATTCCCATTTTTTTTGCTGTTTCACTATGTGCCATCAATTGTCTATATTCTCCATGAACTGGCATAAAATATTTGGGTCTTATTAATGATAAAATTAGTTTTTGTTCTTCTTGACAAGCATGTCCTGATACATGTACATCCTCCAATGAACTATATATAACTTCTGCACCTATTTTCATCAAATCATTTATAACATTTGATACTAACTTTTCATTTCCTGGTATAGGAGTTGCTGAAATAATAACTTTATCATTTGGTGTTATTTCTACTTTTTTATGGTCTCCATTTGCCATTCTAGTTAATGCAGACATCGTCTCCCCTTGACTTCCTGTAGTTATTATAACTAATTGTTCATCAGTATAATTTTTTATCATATCTATATCTATAAACACATTGTCTGGAACTTTTATATAACCTATCTCTCTTGCTGTGTTTATCATATTTATCATACTTCTTCCGCAAACAGCAATTTTTCTCTTATATTTCACTGCTGAATTTACTATTTGCTGTACTCTATGGACATTTGAAGCAAATGTTGCTACCACGATCCTTTTAGTACAATTTTGGAATAGTCTGTCAAAAACTTCTCCTACACTACTTTCGCTCATTGTAAAACCTTTTCTTTCTGAATTTGTACTATCTGAAAGTAATGCTAAAACACCTTTGTTACCTATTTCCGCAATTCTTCCTAAATCCATGACTTTATCATCTATTGGTGTAAAATCAACCTTAAAATCTCCTGTATGAATAACAGTTCCTACTGGTGTATAAATTGCAAGCATCACTGCATCAGGTATACTATGTGAGCTTCTTATAAATTCAACTTGCATTTTTCCAAAATTAATTGTTTGACCTTGTTCAACTATTTTCAGTTTTGCACTTCTTAACAATTTATGCTCTTCTAACTTATTTTTTATTAATCCAATTGTTAACCTCGTAGCATATATAGGAATATTTATTTTCTTTAACAAATATGGTATTGACCCAATATGATCTTCGTGTCCGTGTGTTACTACTAATCCTTTTATTTTTTCTTTATTTCTTTCTAAATATGTTATATCTGGTATAACTAAGTCAACCCCTAACATATCATCTTCTGGGAATTCTAATCCGCAGTCTACTAATATTATCTCATCACTATATTCAAATACTGTAATATTTTTTCCTATTTCATCTAATCCTCCTAAAGCAATTATCTTTAGGTTTTCCTTTTTGAAATTAAAACCATTATCTAAATTACTTTGATGTTCTGCTCTTGTTTTTAAACCTCTTTTTGTATTTTTTCTTTTTGTTTCTTTTTCCTCCAATTTATTATAATTTCTTTTTTCCTTACTTTCTAACAACATTTTTTTAGTTGCAGTTTCTCTTTTAGTTTGTTTTTTGATCATAACTTCTTTTCATCATCCTTTCTTTTTATTACATAGGATTTTTCACATACAAATATATACTATCTTTTTTCCCAAAAAAAGATAGTTTTATACTTATTTACACGCACATTACATATCTTCTTACTTAACTTTTTATTCTCTTTATTTAATTTATATGAAATATAATTTTCTATAAATTAAAAAGTTCAATCTCATATTTGCCACTTTTTCTGGCAACAACTGTATAATATTATACTATTTTTTTCCAGTATTGTCAATGGTTGTTTTTTTATCAAATTTGCACACAATTTTACTTACATAAAAATTGTGTGCATTGTATTTTATCTATACTTAAATATTATCTTCTATTTTTCTCTATATATCAATTCTAAGTATATGATTTAATATATTTTTTACTTTCATTATATTTCACCTAAAAAAGCTAATATGAACATTGCATGTGACCATCCAAGTCCTATAACCCAATTGGTTTCCATTGTTTTATTATTTACTTGTTCTCCCAAAAATCCATGTTTAGTTGCACTATTTACTACAAATTCTAAACATTCTTTTGCCTTCTTTCTATTGTTTGCTGTTTCATAATACATTTCCATCCAAAGAGTTGCTATTGGCCAAGGTGATTCTCCTCCCATATAATGATCTTGTTCAAATCTTAGGTAACCACCTGTATATGTTCTAAGAGTCATATTTATTTTTTCTACTGTATTTAAAACTTTCTTTTCATTTGGTGAAAACATTTTAAATGGAACAACTGTACCTATTAAACTTATATCAGTTTTTTGATCTTTATCATTCCTTATTAAAATTTTTTGATGATCATCATAAAATTTTTCTTGTACATATTCTTTAATTTTTACAATATATTTTTCTATCTTTTTTTTATTTTTCTCTATTTGTTCTTGACGCAACCTATTTTTTTCATATATGTTTTTATCTATTATTTCATTATATATTTCTATCATTGAATTCATCGCTCCATATATACTTGCAGTAGAATATAAATGAATTCCTTCATGCATTTCCCATAAGTCATAACTTACTGGTATTTTTTCACTGTCGTTATTTTTTTCTTGTGTTTTTCTCTTAGATTGCAGGATTTCTTCTCTTACTACATCAATCTTATCTGGTTCTATTTTCATTCCAATTTCTGCAAATATCTGGTCTAAGTATTTTTCTAAAAAGTTAATTCCATTTTCGCACATTTTTAGAATATCCTTTAAAAACTTTATATCTTTTGTTTCCTTATAATGCTCATTTGCACCATATATTACACTTGCAGTTTCATCAATTTGATATCCCCAGCAAGGTGCTAAATGTCCATCTGTATAAAAACGCTGTTCCCACATTCCATTCCTATTTTGTGTATTTTTACAAAATATTTTATAAAATTTATCCACTTCTTTTTTCATGTTAATTAAATCTAATGCTTTTGTTATAAACATTGCATCTCTAGGCCAACAATATGCATATCGTCCACATTTATCTCTCTGTTCATCTATTTCCACTGATGCAGATATTCCACCAGTTTCTTCATTAACCAATAATGGAAAAAGTAATATACTTCTATTATATATTTGTTTTATTCTTTCTTTTGCTTGACTTTCTTCTTGTAATCCCCATTTTTCTTTACATGCTATATCAAAATTTCCTTTATGTTCTTCTACATATTTATTCCAATATTTTTTTACATACATTTCTTCTTTATCAATATCTATTTTCTTCAGTCTATCAATTTTTTCTTCCATATCACTTAAATTTGGTAAATCATCAATATTTTGTATATACATAAAAATATCTATACTTTTGCTTTCTCCTGGCTTTAAATCACCAATTTCATAACTAATGCTACTATCTGATGCCATACCAATATAATCCTTATCATATATTACACCACTATTTATATTTTGAGAATTATTATTTATTTGATATGATTTTATCTTATCTTTTGAAAATGTATAATATGCATAATCGTGACTATATTGTATCATTGATTCTTTTGTTATATAAGCTGAAACCATATTATTAAAATTAGATAATAATTTTAAATATATTAAAAAATCTACATTCAAGTTAATATTATTTTTATTTGTAAACTTATATCTTTTTATCAATATATCATCTTTTATTGTTACAAAATCTTCTTGATCAATTTCTAAATTAAAATATTGGTTTACAATTTTAGTTCTTAAAATATTTGTATCTTTTACATATTCTTGGTCATATATATTATTTATATCATCATGTAAATATATATTTGCAGAATCGTTTATTTTTACTCCAATATGTAAAAAATCAATAAAACTCTTATAATCTGGTGAAGGATACATAGCTCTTAGCATCTCACCTTTTTTTGAAAAACTTATTAACATATGCTTATTTCCTATAATAGCATCATTATAATATTTATTATTCATTTGTATTTCTTCCTTTCTCAAATATCATTTATTTTCAATAATTTCAACAATCCTTCTTTCTAAATCTTTAATCCTATCATTCATTTTTACAACATCTTCGTCTTGTAATTCATTATTTGAAAGCTCTTCTTTTATTATCTCTTCCATATCATCTATTTCTTCTTTTAATGTTTCCATTCTTCCTAATACTTCTAATCTTGTAAATTTACTATCATTTTCTCTTTTTATTACTTGCTTTGCCAATTCTTCATTTAATGTATATCTTTCTCCATATTTTGGAATTGTAATTGGTATTTGAGTATTTTCTTCTAACTTATTTTTTAATTCTAATTTTGCATCTTTTTCTCCATGAACTAAAAATATGTGTTTTGGTTTAGTTATAAATGAATATACAAAGTTTAATAACCATTCTTGATCTGCATGTCCTGAATATCCTTCTATATATTCTATTCTTGCATTTACAGCTATTTCCTCTCCGAATATTTTTACTTTTTTAGCTCCATTAACAATTTTATTTCCTAATGTTCCTTCTGCTTGATACCCAACGAACAATATAGTACTATTTGGATTCCATAAATTATGTTTCAAATGATGTTTTATTCTTCCTACATCACACATTCCACTTGCAGATATTATTATGCAAGACTCATCTTTTTCATTTAATTCTTTTGATTCTTCCGCTGTTCTTGTAAATTTAAGTCCTGGAAATTCTAATGGATTGTCTCCTCTTTTTATTAACTCTTGTGTTTCTTCATCAAACAAATCTACATTTTCTTTAAATACTTCTGTAGCTGAAATTGCTAATGGGCTATCTACATATACTGGCACTTTCATTAATTCTTTATACTCTTCATCAAATTCTTCATTATCTTCTTCACCTTTTAGAGTATTTATTTCATATAAAATTTCTTGTGTTCTACCTACTGCAAATGAAGGTATTACCACAGTTCCACCTTTTTTCAATGTTTCTGCTACAATTTTTAAAAATTTTTTTGCTTTGTCTTCATCTTTCATATGAAGTCTATTTCCATATGTTGATTCCATGACTAAAAAATCTGCATCTTCTATCATAGTAGGTTCTGAAAGTAGAGGTATATCGTTATTTCCAATGTCACCCGAAAATACTACTTTTGTAGTTTTTCCATCTTCATTTATCCACACTTCTATAATACTAGATCCTAGCATATGACCTGCGTCATTAAATCTAACATGTATATTTTCATCCACATCTATTATTTCATCATATTTTACTGGTTCAAATAACTCTAAACATTTTAGAGCATCTTCTGCTGTATAAAGCGGAGGTAATGGTTCTTTTCCTTGTCTCATTCTCTTTCTATTTTTCCATTCTACTTCTGTTTCTTGAATATGTCCACTATCTGGTAGCATAATGCTACAAAGATCACATGTTGCTTTATGTGCTATTATCTTATTTCTATATCCATCATTATACAACTTAGGAATTCTTCCAGAATGGTCAATATGGGCATGTGTTAATAGCATAAAATCAATTTCTGATGGATTAAATAAAAATGGTTCATCATTTTCAAGCTCAGTTTCAGCTTTTCCCTGATACATTCCACAATCCACTAAGAACTTTTTGCCTGTAGCTTCTACTAAAAAATTTGATCCTGTAACTGATTCTGTAGCTCCTAAAAAAGTTATATTCATAAAAACCTCCATTCGAGCAATTTGCCCTATATATTAACTAAATAATTTTATTTTTTTATTTGTCTTTTTACTTAATAATTCTTTTTTCCACTCTTCTCTTTCTTCTAACTCTATTTCTTTTTCTAACATTTCATCATCATATATTCTTATTTTTAGTTTTCCCATATCTAATCCTATCTCTATATTTATTCTCTCTAAATCTATAATTTTAGACTTAAATACTTCATCCATTATTATATTGTTTAATTCTTCATTTTCTACTATTTTATTTATAATATTTGAAGTAATTGCTTTATCTATTATCAAATATTTAAGTTCACTAAGATTTATTTTGTCTAATATTATTTCTTTATCATTATACCATAAAAGTGAATAATATCTAACAATATATATATATGATATGAATTTTTTTCTATCATCTTCTTTATTTACTTTAATCATTAATAATCTTATAAATCTTTCTTGTATATCATATAATACATCCTTTGTTTTAATTGTTTTTATAAAATCTATTTCATTTTCTATTTCTTTTTTATTTTTTATAAAATTTATCGGATTTAGCAAATCATTACATTTTTTTAATTCTTCCAGAAATTTTTCTTTTTCTTTTTGAATCATTTCTTCATATCTACTTACACTAAATATTTTTTCCTCTTTTTTTCTTTTTTTATTTTCTTCTAAATATTTCTCTCTTAATAAATCGTAATTATTTAATAATTCGTCTATTTCTTTTATTTCTTGTTTTATTTTCTTTTTATCATCTGTTAATTTCTCTATATATTCTTTATTATTTTGCAATAACTTTTGTTCTTTACATAATGATTTATAAGTATCTTCTATCCAATTATAAACATTTTTATCATTTTTTATTAGGATTTTTACAGCAACTATTTCTATCATATTTCTTAGCTCTTCATCTAAATTGTTTAAATCTTGTAGCTCTGGATCTCGTTCTAAAATTATTAATAAATTTTGATAAATCAAATTACATTCTATATCTTCTATTTCATTTTTTAATATTTCCCAAGACCATCCATTAAAGTCTCTTATTGTTTCTGAAATGTTCATTTGTTTTCCTAATTCTAATAGTCTGATTATTGAATATTCTTTTAAATTTTCAATATTATATGTTTCTAAGTTACTTTTATTATTCAATCCATAGATATAATATAATAATCTCTTTTCAGAAGGTTCTGTGACAATATCACCATTTATCACACTTCCATTTTCGTTTTTGTGTACATCTATTATTTCTATGCTATTACAATCATTTTGTATTAATTTTATTGTATCTTCTAAAAATTCGTCTTTCGTTTTTACATATCTTTTCACTTTTTCATAATCTTTATATGAATTTTCTATTTTATATAACATACTTAATAAAAGATTTTTAACATTTTCAGCTAGATTTTTTTTAGCAATTACATCTTCTAAAATATTATTGTAATTTCTTAAAGCTTTTCTTGTTAAAGCAGAAATCTTATCTATCTTTGAAAACATTTTGTACTTTACCCCCATATGATTTTAAGAAAAATATTTTATGTATTATTCACTTTGGTTTGTACTCATTTTTAGTTCTTCCCAATGTTCTTTTGTCATTAATACTTCTCGTGGTTTACTTCCTTGATATCCTGAAATAATTCCTCTCTCCTCCATTTGATCTATTATTCTACCTGCTCTTGCATATCCCACTTTAAATCTTCTTTGAATAAATGATGTTGAGGCTTGTTTTGTTTCAACTACCATATCAATTGCATCCATCAATAATGGATCTGTTTCATCTTCATTTTCTTCATTTTCAGCAATCTCTTTATCTGTATTATTAGCGTTTTCGATAGTTTCTAATATATCTTCACTATAACTTGCTTCACCATTTGATTTAATAAAATCTACAATTTTTTCTACTTCTTTATCAGATACAAAAGACCCTTGTACTCTCACAGGTTTAGGCGCCCCTGCTGGATAGAATAACATATCTCCTTTTCCTAATAATTTTTCTGCTCCTGCCATATCCAATATAGTTCTTGAGTCCACTTGTGAAGATACGGCAAATGCTATTCTTGATGGAATATTAGCTTTAATAATACCTGTAATAACATCTACAGAAGGTCTTTGAGTTGCTATTACCAAATGCATTCCTGCAGCTCTTGCCATTTGTGCTAACCTACATATAGCATCTTCCACATCTTTAGGAGAAACCATCATTAAATCTGAAAGTTCATCTATTATTATTACAATTTGTGGTAACTTCTTTGCTTCCCCTTCCTCTGTTCCTTCTTTTTCTAAAGCTTCATTATATCCTTTAATATCACGAACATTTTTATTTGCAAATTTACTATATCTGTTTACCATTTCTTGTACAGCCCATGCTAAAGCTCCTGCCGCTTTTCTTGGATCTGTTACTACTGGGATTAATAAATGTGGTATTCCATTATATACTGATAATTCTACTACTTTTGGATCTATCATTACAAGTTTTACTTCACTAGGTTTTGCTTTATATATTATGCTTGAAATTAAAGTATTTATACAAACACTTTTTCCAGAACCTGTACTTCCTGCTATAAGAACATGTGGCATTTTAGAAATATCAGTTACTACTTCATTACCTGCAACATCTTTTCCTAATGCAAATGCAAGTTTTGATTTATGATTTTGAAATTCGTCACATTCAATTATTTCTCTTAGATGTACCATTTCATTTTCTTTATTTGGCACTTCTATTCCAACAGCTTGTTTTCCAGGTATTGGTGCTTCTATTCTTATTGTCTCTGCGGCTAAATTAAGTGCAATATCATCTGCTAAATTTGCTATTTTACTAACCCTAACTCCTTCTGCTGGTTTTAATTCATACCTTGTAATAGCTGGTCCTACTGATACATTTTCTACTTTTGCTGATACTCCAAAACTATATAAAGTCTTTTGTAACTTTGCTGCTGTATCTGCAACAGATTTCTTTCCTGTTTTATTCTTCTTTTCTGCTGGACTTAGCAATTCTATTGGTGGAAATTCATAATGCTCGTCCTCTACAGTTAGTCCATGTTCAAGAGTTAACACTTCTTTTACTTTCTCTTCTCTTTGTATATCTTGTTTCTTAAATAAATTTTCTAGCACATCAGGCGAATCATTTTTCTCTTCTGTTTTTAAAGGTACATCATCTGCTTTATGTCCAAGTTTCTTTAATTTTCCTTTTTTTGGTTCTTCTTCTGACTCATCATTTAAATTTATCATAAGTTGCTCATCTATCTCTAATGCTTTCCTTTTTTCTTCTTCTTTTTCCCTTAATCGTCTCTCTCTTTTTGTTTCTTTTCTTTCTTCTGGTTTTATTTCTATTTTGTCAATTTTTTTATTTTCCTCTTTTCTCTTTTCTTTTTTATTTTGATATTTATCTAATGCATTTGACAACATTTCTGCTGGCTTCATTCCAAACATTAAAATCAATATAATTATTGCAATACCAATTGTTAATATAATTGTTCCTAACATTCCTAACATATTATTTAATGGTAATGCAAGTATTGTTCCAAGTACTCCTCCTCCTATATTTCTTTCTCCTAAATAATATGATTGCTCCACTATTTTTGCAAATTCTTGTTCTGTACTTATATTTCCTAATGATATTTGATAAACAGACATTATTATCATAATACATAATAAAAATATGATGTATTGAATTAATTTAGAATATATATATTTCTTATCATCATATACTATTGATATTGCTACTACAAAAGTTCCCACAGGAACTATATATTTTATAAATCCGATTATTCCTCCTAGCATAGGACTTAAATGTTCTCCTAAATATCCTGATTTAGTATATATCAATACTCCTAATAATATGCTTAATGCTATTAATATTACTACCGATATGTCTTTATTATCTATTCTGCTTTTTTTTCTCCTTCCTCTTTTAGCCATTGTATATCATTCCTTTCTTAAAGTCATATCCTCTGCATTTATAACTTAATAAAGTGAACAGAATAACTTTTAGTAGCGTTTCTGTTCACCTATTTTATTGCAACTCTTTCCTATTATTTTGTATTACTTTTAGAGCATCTTCTAAAGCCACTTCTATTCCTTGTAATATACTATCTGCATATTCCTTTGTTCCTTTTGTCATTTCTCTTGACATTTCATTAGCAGTTTCTATAATTTCTGCTTTTTGTTCATATGCTTTTCTTGTTATTTCATGTTCATCTATCATAGAAATAATTCTATTTTCTGCTTCTTTAACTATATCATCTGCTTCTTTTTGTGCTTCAACTAAAATACGTTCTCTTTCTTCTTTTACCCATTTAGCTTGTTTTAATTCATCTGGAAGTTTAAGCACTATTTCCTTTATTATATCCAAAATTTCATCTCTATCAACAATAGCTTTGTTTGAAAAAGGAACACCTTTACTTTCTTCTAAAATATCCTCTAAAGTCTCTAATAATGTAAAAATTTCCATTTCTAATTAACCCCTTTCCGGTCTAATAAATATAAGTCTAATTCTTCCATATTTTCTAATATCCATTATACTTATATTTAGTTGTTCTAACTCTCTAACATCTCTTTCCTCTTCATCTGTTTCTAATATAATTATTCCTTCTTCTTTTAGTAATTGTTTTTCGATAATCATATTTATTGCTTTAACTCCAATATCTAATTTATATGGTGGATCTATAAATATAACATCAAATTTTTCATTTTTTACTTTTTCTATACACATTTTATAATCAGCTGTGTATATTTGTGCTTTACTTAGTAATTTTGTTTTTTCTAAATTTTGTTTAATTATTCTTATACATTCTACTGATTGATCACATAAATAAGCTTTTTTTGCTCCTCTACTTAATGCTTCTATTGCTAAAGCTCCACTTCCTGCAAATAAATCTAATACTGTTGAATCTAATAATTTACTATTAATTATGTTAAATAAATTTTCTTTTACTCTATCTAGTGTTGGTCTCGTTTTTTCAGTTTCTATGGTATTTAATTTTGTACCTCTTGCACTTCCACTAATTACTCTCATATAATACCTCTTCCAATTATATCTATTTTATACTTTTTTTTCAAGATGTCAATACTATTAACATAATTGTAATATACATTTAACAATTTTGTAATATTTTGTAATATTTTTGCAGTTTTTATAATAATATTGTAATAATATTACAGTTTTTTAACATTATTTGTCATATTAAAACTTTATCAACAAATCGGAAAACCTCTTAAATTATTATTACTTTAGCTTTTTCTCTGACTTTTTTGTAAATTTGTTTTGCGTCAATTTTAAATAAGTAAATTGTGAAAAATCGTTGAAGTAAAGCAACTTTCTTGCAATAGGACATATCACTTTTCTAAAATAATACATAAGAGGAACAATCATAAAAGATCGACTTCTATGCTTGCTCCTCTTATGTATTATTTTGTTTTATACAATAGGAAAATTATCCTTTCCTATTGTATAAAAGTCGCTACGCTCTAACAGTTGCACACAATTTTGACTTCGTAAAATTGGCTTAGGAACAAATTTACTAAAAAGCTAACGAGGAAAGATAAAATTAATATAAATTTTAAGGCTTTCCGATTTGTTCTCTATTGTTTATTTATATCTTTAATAAGTTCTAATTGTGATATTAAAAGAGATTCCATTTTTGCTTTATATATATCAAACTGTTTTTGAACATCTTCTAACTCTTTTTTCTTTAATGTTATTTCTTGATTTAACTCTTCTACAGATTGTCTAGCAGTACCTTCTGCTTCTTTTACTATTTGTTCCGCTTGCTGTCTTGCTATATCTTTTACTTCCTCTGCGGTTGATTGAGCCATTACAAGAGTATTCTGCAGTGTAGATTCTATTGTTTTATAATGTACCAAATTTTTTTCTAATTCATCTACCTTTTTTTTCATTTCTGCATTATCTTTATATATTTTTTCATAATCTGCTGTTATTTGATCTAAAAAATCATCTACTTCTTCTACACTATATCCATTCATCATTTGTTTTGAAAATTTTTTATTTTCTATGTCTAATGGTGTAATCATTTTAATCACATTCCTTCCTATTTTCAAACAATTGCATTACTGTATAGAATTATTTTTTAGCCAAGAAACTGACAATTTATTTTTTATTTCTTCTCTTGCCATATCACTTGTTATATCATAATTATATGGAGCTACTAAAAAAATTGAATTAGACACTTTTTGCATATGTCCATCTAATGCATGCACAGCACCACTTATTACATCTACAATTCTCCTTGCAATATCTTTGTTTACATATTCCAAATTAACAATAATTGCCTTTTTTTCCTTTAATAAATCACAAATTCCTTCTGATTGTTCAAATGTTGTTGGTTGTGATATTACCATTTTTATTGATTGTGATTGTGGCATATTTACTATTTTATTTCCAAACTTCTTTCCCCAAGTTTTTTTATCATCATTTTCTTCTTCATCTTCTTCAATTACATCATCTGTATCTAACACTTCCTCTTCATCTTCAGCAACCGTATCCATTCCAAATAAATCTAAAACCTTATTCATTATAGCTCCTGACATTTGTTTACCTCCTAAATTCATATGCTTTCTTGCATTATGTTATAAGTATCCAACATTTTTTTCAAAAAGTCAATAGTTTTTAAGTTTGTAATATAAATTTAATATTATTGTAATATTGTTGTAATATTACTCACTTTTTACTTCTACTTCATCATATAGTTTAAGCGTAACTCTATTTTTTAATTGTTCACTTGTATATCCTAATTCTTTTAGTTCTGAATCTTTGTAATTATCTATTATAGCATATATTCCATTATCTTTTAAAACTTTTACATATATTTTATCTAAATATCCACCCCTGTTTCTATATACATAATATACCTTTTTATTTTCTTCTTTAGTGTCTGAATTATTTGCAATTGGAGTTTCTTCAGTATATAAAACAGAAACAGGTACTTTCCATCCACTTTTGCTCCACCAAATTACATCTAATGATATTTTCCTATAATTTACTAATTCTTCTACATCTTTTTCTATTTTAAAAACTATTATCCTCTTATCATTTTCATCTGTAACATATTGTATTTTAGCATCAATAATCTGGTCATCAATCATTAACTCTAATTCATCACCTACTTTAGAATTTTTTGCTCTTTCTGAATCCATTATACAAGCTATATAGCATTCATAATTATTTATTATTTTACCCGCTTCATTGCTTGTTCCTATTATTTGTCCTGTTTTTATATTTAAATTTTCTAACATACTTACACTTAAGCTACTAAACTTCTCAGGTGTTAATATTTCTTCTAATCCATCAACTCTGTAAGAAACAAGTCCACTATCTGTTGCACTTATATATTCTGCTCCATTATTTAATTCATTTTCATAATTTTTCCTTTCTTCTATTAACTGTTTAATATATGAACCTGCTGGGCTTAGCTCTCCTGCTATCTTTGCTCTTTTTGTTATATCGCTATTTATATCTTTTTTATATTCATTTATTTTCTGAATATCTTTCATTGTATATATATCATCTATTTTCTCTTCAATTTGAGTTTCAAGTACTTTCATATCACTTGAAAATATATCTGTTTGGTTTGACATTGCTTCTTGTATTTTTATATCTAAATCTTCTATCTTTTCTATTAATTCATCTTCACCTTTTGTATAATATCTAAATACTGGGCTATTTTTTGCTACTTTTTCTCCTTCTGCTTTTATTTGTACAATCCCATTTTTATAATTATTTCCTTTTATAACTTTTTCTGACCTTATTATATATCCTTCAACAGATTCTTCTTCTTCTATTTTTCCCGTTTCTACTAAACTAACATCTGATGGATTTTTTAATATTTTTGTAAATGATATTAATATTAAAAATATAACTAACAATAATGATAATATTGCAATTACTACCTTCTTCTTTTTTATTTTTTTAGGTTCACTATCATTTTGTGTTAAATCATCTGCTATTTCATCCACTTACTTAACACCTCCATCATTTGTTTTTCTTTATCACTACTATTTAACCATATAATATCTTTATTTCTTTTGAACCAGGTTATTTGTCTTTTAGCATATCTTCTACTTTCCATTTTTATTTTTTCTATCATTTCTTCTTTTGTATACTCGTTGTTTATATATTTTACAACTTCTTTATATCCTAATCCTTGCATTGCTGTTGGAAAAGTATTATACTTTTTTAATATTTTTTCAACTTCTTCGATTAACCCCTGATCAATCATCATATCTACTCTTTTATTTATTCTTTCATACAATTGTTTTCTATCCATATCTATTGCAAATATTTTATAATCATACGGTTTTTCTTTTTTTATAGACTCTGCCTCTTGCTCAGTCTTAGTTTTACCTGTTTCATGATATATTTCCAGAACTCTTATTATTCTCTTTTTATCATTTTTACTTATTTTTTTTATAGCAATAGGATCTATTTCTAAAGCTTTTTCATAAAGTTTTTCTAATCCTTCTTTCTTTGCTATTTCTTCTAATTTTTCCCTATAAACTAAATCTGTTTTAATTTCATTATATTCTATTCCATAATATATAGAATCTATATATAAACCTGTTCCTCCAACAACAATAGGTACTTTCCCTTTTTTTACTATTTTCTCTATACATTTCATTGCTTCACATTTAAAATCTGCTACACTATACCTTTCATCCGGATTTATAATATCTATCATATAATGTTCTATTTTCTTTCTCTCTTCCATACTAGGTTTAGCTGTTCCTATATCCATATCTTTATATATCTGCATTGAATCTGCTGAAACAATTTCACCATTGATCTTTTCTGCTATATTTATAGATAAATCTGTTTTTCCTGATGCAGTCGGTCCACATATAATAATAACTTTTTGCTTCAATTTTTTCATCCTTTCGAATTTGCTATATCCATTATATTTTGTCCTATATCCTTAAAATACGATATTTCTATAACAAAAGCAATAATCATTATTATAGAAATTATAATAATTCTTTTTATTATTTGGTTCTTTTCTAGTCCACTATCTTTATATTTTGAATATGTTCTAGCTAAAAAAGGTAATGCTATTATAGAATTTATTGGTACAAAAGCAAAAGTAATTAAATCTTTTATTCTGTTAGAAATTTCTTGATTTTCGATATTTACTGAACTAATACTATATATTAAAGTAGTTATCATATATATAACTGCAATTCCTACAATTGTAATTATTAGTTTTTTTCTTACATCCATATTCCCTAAACATTTATATATTGTAACAAATGCTACAATATTAAAAACTAAAATACACATCATTATAAACAAATCCATTTTAACCTCCATTTGAGCGAAATTATATTATATTACTGCCTTCTTGCAAATTTTTTCTCTAAATCTGATTTAGTCATTCTAATAGCAGTTGGTCTTCCATGAGGACAAGTAAATGGGTTTGGTAATTTTAAAATCTGTTCCATTAATCCATCTACTTCTTCTTTTGTTAAAGCCATATTCGCTTTTACTGCTGCTTTACAAGCAACTGTAGCTATAAATTTTTCTTCTACCTCTTGTTTTGCTGTTCTTGCAACTGTATTTATTTCATCCAATGTTTCTAAAAATAATTCTTTAGTATCTAAATCTATACAAACATTTGGTACTCCAGTTAATTTAATTGTGTTTTCTCCAAATTCTTCTAATACAAATCCTGCCTTTTCAAACATCTTCATATTATCTTTAGCTATTCCCATTTCTTTATGTGTTAAAGTAATAATATCTGGTAATAACATTAGTTGCGAATCCTTTATTTCATCACTATAATAATTCTTTTTTATCTTTTCATACATAATTCTTTCATGTGCTGCATGTTGATCTATAATATAAAGTTCTCCATCCATTTCTATTAATATATATGTTTTAAATGCTATTCCTATAAATTTATAAACAGGTTTACTGTATTCTGACTTTTCAAACATCGAAACATTGCTTCCTGTTGTAATAGTAGCTTCCTGTAAAATATTTTCATTTTTTTCTTCTTTAGCTTCTTCTTCTTTATTTACTACATTTTTACCAAATATTTTCATATACATTTCTTCAAAAGAATTTTTATCTGTCTTTATTTTCTCTGGCACTATATTTTCTTTTGTTTCATAAGGTTCATTATCTTCTATATTTGAAGCAGATTGAGATTCTTTTTCTTCTATAATATTTTTATTTTCATATAATTCATTTTCTTCTCTCATTTGTAAATTAGTATTACTTAAATTAGAATTTGATTTTATATTATTTCTGTCATTATATATTTGTTCTATTATACTTGTTTCTTCTTTTTCTGTATTTTTTCCAAATAAACCACCTATTTTAGGTTTATCTATCATATCTATTTTTGCTTCTGTAAGTTGTTGAACTCTTGTTTCTACTGGTGTATATATTTTTTTACTTTCTTCTCTTTGAGTTGTTTCTGTATTATACTGTCCAAACACACCTTTTTTTATAGATGTATTTCTTTCTTCTTCTGAATCTGGTATCAAATCATTTTTTAATAATACATCTTTTATTGTATGATATATTGCTTTAAAAACTTTATTTTCTTCTTCAAATCTTACTTCTAACTTTGCTGGATGTACATTTACATCAACTTTACTTGGATCCATTTCTAAATTTAATATTACAAAAGCATATTTTCCGATAGTTAGCATACCTTTAAAAGCTTTTTCTGTAGCACCTGTTAAAATCTTATCTTTTATATATCTCTTATTTACAAAAAATTGTTGGTTTGATCTATTTGAACGCGCAATAACAGGTTTGCCAACTACTCCAGTTACTTTTATATCTTCATAATCATATTCTACTTCCATAACATTCTCAGCAATATCTTTTCCATATATATTATATACAACTGTTTTCATATCTCCATTACCAGAAGTTTGTATTATAACTTTTCCAGAATTAATCAATTTCAATGCAATATTTGTGTTAACTAGACCTATACGAGTTACTACATCTTCTATATATCCTGACTCTGTAAAATCTTTTTTCAAAAATTTGTATCTAACAGGTGTATTAAAAAACAAATCAGTTACTGTAATACTTGTTCCTACTGGACAGCCAACTTCTTCTTTTTCTAATATTTCCCCTGCTTTTATTACAATTTTATAACCAATATCAGAATCATGTGTTCTGGAAACTAGTTCAACATTTGCAATAGAAGCAATACTTGCTAAAGCTTCTCCTCTAAACCCCATAGATTTTACATGATCTAAATCTTCTGCTTTCCTTATTTTACTAGTTGCGTGTCTTTCGAAAGCAATTTCCATATCATCTGGTAAAAAACCTTTACCATCATCAGTAATACGTATATATGAAATTCCTCCATTCTTTATATCAATTGTTATATTTTTTGCACCTGCATCTATTGAATTTTCTACTAATTCTTTTACTACAGAAGCTGGTCTTTCAATAACTTCACCAGCCGCTATTTGATTTATTGTTAAATCATCTAATAAAACTATATTTCCCATTTTTATTACCTTTCCTCTCTTAGTGACACATTCTTTTTTTGGATTATATCATAAACATTTATGTTTTGCACCTATTTTTTTTACATTGTAACATTTTTTTTATATTTGAATATTATGTATCATACAAAGGAATACAAAAAGAATTCTTTTAAGGAGGTTTGGTTAATATGGGAAATTGTTGTAACAGTGAGATCTTATGGTTCATCATTTTATTCTTACTATTATTCTGTTGCGGTAACAACAATAGAGGTTGTTGCTGTAACCCAACTCCATATTCTGATTCTGGATGTGGTTGCTAATTATTTAATTTTATTTAGAAAAGGAGGCGTTTTTTATGCCAGAAAATAGAAACTGCGGATGCGGATGTGGCTGTGGAGGTTTTAACTTCGGTGGAGATTGTTGCATCTGGATAATAATATTCATTATATTAATTTGCTGTTGTGGCGGAAATAATGGCAGATGTGGTTGCTAACATAAGTATATCATTATAACCCAGAATAAGGCTCTAGAAAGAGTTTTATTCTGGGTTGTGAATAAATTTTAAATATATTTTAAAATTTCTTTTGGTGGTAAGGTTGCATCAATCTCTATAATTGGAACAAGATACTTCTCAAACAATTTAATAATCGGTTTCGTTTGCATGAAAAAAACATCTAATCTTTTCATAAATATTTCTTTTGAGTCATCAGGTCTTTCTACAAGTTTTCCACCGCACAAATCACATATTCCGTAATTTTTGGGCTTTTTAAAACTCGTTTTTGTAAAACTAGCTTGACACTTTATACAAGTTAGTCTATTCTTTGCCCTTTCTAACAAAATTGTTTTTGGTGCTTTAATATAAAAAACTTTATCTATTCGTATTTCTTTTTTTCTTAATGCCCAAAATTGATTTTCTGTCCGTGGAAAACCATCTAATATTATTTTTTCAGATTTCGACTCCATAATTCTTTCTATTACTAAATTACATACATCTTCATCATTAATTAATGTACCTTTGCTTAAATCATATCCTTTCTTTCTTAATAGAGAACTTGTAGAAATACTTTCGCATTCCTTACATTCCATGATCCGTGTTCCTTTTCCACTTGCTGGTGCTCCTATGAAAACAAAAATTTTTCTTTTCATGTATAGCTTCCTTTCTAAATTTATTTATATATATTTTTTAATATATATAGGCAATATTTTATCTTTCAATATCTTCTCTGTCTTTTCTAATTTCTCTAAAGAATCTATGCACTTCTTCTGGAATCATAAATCTATAGTAATCTGGTAAATCTATTGATGTATTTTGTGATATATAATCTTGTATATTTCTCATTTTACCTTGACTATTAAATTCCATTTTTATAAATCTACTTAATGGGATTTCTATTAATGCAGGTAAATCATTTGGCTGAAGTACTTCTTGCTTCAAAATTTGCAAAAGATAAAAGTCTGCATTCATATTTAAGTTAGATTTTTTTTCAAATGGATTTATGTCAGCTAATCTTATTCTTTTAGTAAAAATAGGTTTATTGCTTACTCTAATATCTTCTCTTCCTATCCCATTTACTTCTTCAATAACTTCTCTTATTAATGCTTTTTTAGAATCTCCTTCATCTTCTTTTTCTATTTCTCCTCCTAGTGTTTTAATCATAGTTATTGTTTCTCCACTTTCTAATTTATACCATCTTTTTGGCTTTTGCATCCCTAATACTATATTCCCATTGTGAATAACAATTCCTTCAGCACCTCTTATCTCATCTGTTTTCTCCATCAAAACTGAGCTCCTTTCCGTCTATTTGTAGTGTAGCACAAATTTTGCAGTTTATTTTATTACTTCCCATGTCACTTCCACAGTGCACACATCCACCATGTTTTATTTGCTCAAATTTGTAATTTTTACTATATAATTTAAATAGTGCATATTCAAATTTGTTTCTAAATATAAATATTTCTTTACTTGCTTTAAAAAATTCTTCGTCTGAAATATCATCTCCAATGCTTTTTATTGTATCATATATACCAGATCCTGTAAATGCCATAGTTTGCGACCTGGTAATACAATATTCCGGTAAAATTCCTTCATAGGCTTTTCTTAATGGATATTTTGAATTATATTTTCCTTCAACTTTCATTCTTTCTTCTATTGGAATTGATAATATTTCTTTTTTTACCATTTCATTTTGAAAAGGCGCAATATACCTCATATTCATGCTTTGTGCTATTACATCAGACATAACAACAATTTCTGTTAATCTATCTTTTATCGCAATATCTAATGATTTATAATCACCTTTCCAATTCTTAAAAAAAGGAAAACTTCCTAATAAATCATCAGCACCTTCTCCACTAGATATACTATTTAATCCTTCATTTTTAGCATACATTGTCCCTAATAATAATGTTGTTGTTGAACTAACCCATTCAGGATTAAATGATTTTAAAATTTTAACAGCTGTTTCTACCATATCTTTTACTTTCTGTTCACTTACATAAAAAATTCTGTGATTAGTTATTCCTAACTTATTTGCCACCATTTTACTATATTCTATATCTGAGCTTTCTTTTCCTTCTACACCAACAGTAATGCCCATAACATTTGGATTATATATATGGGCATTATATAAAATTGCGGAACTATCTATCCCCCCTGAAAATAGCACTGATTCAGGTGTATTTTCTCTTATTACATCATCAATCATTTTTCTTATATTGTCATACATAATATTCTTTCCTTATCCTAATATTTGTTTATAATTTTTTGTATCATAAATTAATCTTAAAAAATCGCTATAACTTATACCTGGTATGCCTTCATAATAAGTTCTTTTATCATACCTAGATATTTCCTCTTCGTTCATATTATGATTCATTTCATAAAATGGAGTATACGCAGTTGGTCTTATTTTTACTTTATATTTATTTAAGAAATCTAAAGTATATTCTACACTTTCCTTTGTTTGATTTGGAAGTCCGAACATAACTAAAGCCTTATATTCAATATTATATTTTTGTAATAATTCTATACCACTAATAATAACATTATTATCATATCTTTTCTTAATGCTTTTTAAATCCTCTTTTTCAACAGATTCTATACCTATTGCTATTTTATAGCATCCAGACTCTGACATTAATTTTACTAATTTTTCATTTTTTAATAAATCTGGTCTAGTTGTACAAGACCACTTTATTTTTTTTGAATTATTAATTAATGCTTCACACAATTCTATAGCCTTAGGTTCATTTAATGTAAAATCTGGTGCAAAAAATTTATAATACTGATAATCCAATTTATTTATATATTCTATAATATCTTTTGTATCTCTTCTTCTTTCTTTTTTTCCATAATATAGTACTGCATTACAATATGGACAATTATATGGACATCCTCTTGCTATAGTTAATACTACTTGTTTTTTCTTTTCCATTTTAAAATATTGTTCAATAGGTACTTTTGTCACATTAGTATATCCCCATTCTTTTGGGGCTAAAAACTCTCCCTTTTTACAATTTATAAGTTCTTTATTTTTTACTAAAATAACACCTCTCATATCATTTTCTTGTAACTTTCCTAAACTATATTTAAAAAAATCTAATATTGCAATTTCTTGATCACATTCTTTTGAAACTATAGCATTAAATTTTGTTTTTTTAAAAAATTTTGGTAAATATATTGGCATTTCACCATAAGCAATTGTTTTACAATTAGGTAATATTTCTTTTATATATTCTTGTAATTTAATTGTATTTTGTAAATTTTCTGTATTTATATAAAAAGCAATTCCTTTATAATTATTATCCATAATTTTTTTCATTATATCTTGAAATTCTGTTTGTTCTGCTTCTATATCCATTAAATCTACTTGCTCATTTATGTTTTTTTCTACATAATCCATAACTTCCCCTATATGTACAAAATGATATGGTGCATTTACATGATTTGATTTAGTAGATAATCCACTATCTGCCCATATAAATAACAAATTTGAACTCATTTTTATGGCTCCTTTCAACTCACGTAACTATTTTACCATAATTTTCCAAAATTTCAAGTATTTTCCAAATATTTATTTTGTTTTTTATCTATAACTCTAACTTTAACCTTTCTCCTCCTCCTTTTCTGAAAATTTTATAAATGGTAAAATTAAATTACCGTTTTAAGATAAATAAAAAGACACATAATTAAAACTTATGATACAATGT
>CALXJJ010000001.1 GCA_944388605.1 uncultured Clostridia bacterium | reverse complement strand
ATGAAGAAGGAAATATAGGAAGTAAAACAATAACAGTAAAAACATTAAAAGTAACAGATGCAGATGTAGAAAAAGGAGCAATAACATTTGATAATTTAACATGGAGCAATAAACAAGCAAGTATAACAATAAGAACAAATACAGATTATATAATAGAATATCAAGTAAATAGTACAAGTGGAGAATGGATAAGAGAAAGTAAAATAAGTACAATAGCAAGTGGATTACATCATGGAGACATAGTAAATGCGAGATTAACAGATGGAACAAATTCAGGAGATTATACAACATATAATGTAATAGATAATATAGCACCAAGAATAACAATAACAAAAGGATCAGTTACAAGTAATAGTATAACAGTAACAGTAAAAGGGGAAGATGAAGAAAGTGGAATGGAAGAAAGTGCAAAGTATAGATATTATATAAAAAAGCAAGGAGAAGGAGACACAAGTTATAAAGAGAAAACAGGAACAGGAAATAGTTGTACAATAACAGGATTAGAGCAAGAGACAGGCTATACAGTAAAAGTAGAAGTAGAAGATATAGCAGGAAATACAGGAAAAGGAGAAGAAAACATAACAACAGGTAAAGTAACAGGAGGAACAGAGCAAGGAGCAATAACATTTGATAGTTTAAGTTGGAGTAATAGACAAGCAAGTGTAGTAATAAGAACAAATACAAGTTATAAAATAGAATATCAAGTAAATGGAACAAATGCAAATAATTGGACAGAAGGAAATACAGTAGCGACAACAGTAAATGGGTTACATCATGGAGATATAGTAAATGCAAGATTATCAGATGGAATAAATAAAGGAGACTATACATCATATAATGTAATAGATAGTATAGCACCAACAATAAATAGTTTTACAGTAGAAAATGTAACAGAAAATAGTATAACAGTAAGTGTAGAGGCAGTGGATAACCAAAGTGGATTAGCACAAAGTGGAACATATGCATATTATAAAAATGGAAGTTTAGTAGGAACAAGTGAAAGTAATACTTACACATATAGTGGATTAGAAGATGGAACAGAATATGAATTAAAAGTAATAGTAAAAGATCAAGCAGGAAAATATAATGAACAAGAGATTATACAAGAAACAGAAATGAAAACAGGAATATGGAATGGAGAAGTAAATACTCCTAAATTGACAACAGGAATGATACCAGTAAGATATGATGAATATGAGGAAACATGGGTAATAAGTAATAGTAAGGATCCTGAATGGTATGATTATGTAGATCAATATGGAGGAGAAGATGGAGGAAGTTATTGGGCAAATGTAATGTTAAGTGATGGAAAATATAAATATAGTGAAAATGTAAGTTCAAAGGTAGTAGATAGTTCTGGAAAAGAAATAGCAGTAGGGACCAAAATAAGAGATACAGATATGGGAAGTATGTTTGTATGGATACCTAGATATGCATATGCAATAACAAGTAACTATAATGACGAAGATGGAGGTCATATAAAAATAGCATTTTTAGAAGGAACAAAAATGTATAGTAAAGGAAGTACGATAAATTATAAAAACAATGGGACTAGTGGAACAGCAAATCTAACAAACCAGACAGGAGAAGGCAACTGGAATGAACATCCAGCATTTAATTTTGGAGGAACAATATTAAGCGGAATATGGGTTGCAAAATATGAAGCAAGTCAGAGTGATGCGGGAACAGTATATAGTAATCAAGGTTTTAGTGGTATAATGAAGATACAACCAAATGTAACATCATGGAGAAGTGGAACTATTGGAGAAATGTTCACATATTGTCAAAATATAAATAATAGTACGAACGCAAGTATATATGGAATAAGTACGGATAAAAGTAAAATAGATCCACATATGATGAAAAATATGGAATGGGGAGCAGTAGCATATTTAACGCAAAGTAGTTATGGAAGAAATGGAAAGAATGTATATATAAATAATTCATCTGATTTTATAACTGGTAATTCAGGGGGACATGATAGTGCGAATGAAATGAGTGGAACAACATTCGAATATACAACGACAAGAGGGCAAGGAGCAAGTACAACAGGAAATGTATCAGGAATTTACGATATGAGTGGAGGAGCACGAGAGTATGTATCTGCATATGTAGAAGGAGAAGATGCAAACGAAAGTGGAAGTAATTTAGTAAATTCAGACAGTAAATATAAAGATATTTATATAGCAGATATAGATGATGACCAACCAAGTAATTTTAATGCGAATAGTTATATTTTTGGTGACGCAATATATGAAACTTCAGGAGCAGGACAGAGATATTTTGCATGGACAAGAAGTTGTCAATCTTCTTTCCCATATAGTGGACAATTTTTCTTACGAGGAGGAACATATATGTATGGAGATGGTTCAAGCATATTTATTTTTGATAATAGTACAGGAGAGAATACAGGATATGTATATAATCATGCTTCATTTAGACCAGTACTAGCTGTACAAAATGATTAAAGTTAAGAGTTTTTTAGACTGTGAAAAAATAGATTAAACATATTGAAAAATAGTGAAAACATATATATAATATAGATAAAGTTTTTTTATAATTATCATTTTGTGATTACATATGATTACTAAGGAGGAATTTCTTATGAAAAGCTTAAAAGATTTTATTGCAGATGTGAAGATTTACGAAACTGAACAATTAATGCGGAATGTAATGAGTGAATTGCAATCTGTACAGGAAAGAGGAAAAGAGGAATTTGTTAGGACAGGTAGATTAAAAGTGCCAATGAATTCAGTTCATGATTTTTTTGAAAGGAAAGATGTGTTAGATGATGACAAGAAGCAAGAAATTGTATTGGCAGTAGAGTTACAAGTAAATAATGAACTTGAAAAATTGAATTGGGGATTAATAAAATTTAAAAATACTTATTTTTTAATTCCAATGGAAGAATGGTAAATTTGTGAGTAGAGTATATTTCTCTATTAGGAAATTAGTATGACATTCCTATTAGAAAATAAAAGAGGACATCTAGAAGAAATGCAAATTCACATAAAGAACAAATCGGAAAGCCTTAAAATTTATACTAATTTAATATTTTCTCGTTGGCTTTCCGTAAATTTGTTCTGCGCCAATTTTACGCAAGTAAAATTGTGTGCAACCGTTAGAGCGTAGCGACTTTTATACAATAGGAAAGGATGACTTTCCTATTGTATGAAAAGATGAAATCAAGGTGGATTTTATTAAATCTACCTTGATTTTTTAAAGTTTTATATGTATTGCTATTGAAATTTAGTAGTATGTAGGATATAATTACACGAGAGTATGAGTAATGAAAGGAATGAAATAAATGGATATAGATAATACAATAAAAATAATGTTAAAAGGAGCAGCCGAATATACAGATATTTCAGAAATTAAAGAAAAATTAAAAAAAATAGATGAAGAGAAAAGACCTCTTAGAATAAAATTGGGGCTTGATCCTTCAGCACCAGATATACATTTAGGACATGCAGTAGTTTTGAGAAAAATAAGGCAATTACAAGAATTAGGACATGAAGCTATTATTATAATAGGAGATTTTACTGGTATGATAGGTGATCCAACAGGAAAGTCTAAAACGAGGAAACCTCTAACAAGGGAACAGGTAGAGGAAAATGCTGAAACATATAAAGAACAGATTTTTAGAATATTAGATAAAAATAAAACAACAATTAGATTTAATAGTGAGTGGCATGATAAATTAACTTTTAAAGATGTTATAAAATTAGCATCTAATGTGACTGTTGCTAGAATGCTTGAAAGAGATGATTTTCAAAAAAGATATTCTAGTAACCAACCTATTGCTTTACATGAATTCTTTTATCCATTAATGCAAGCATATGATTCTGTAGAAATAAAGGCAGATATTGAATTAGGTGGAACAGATCAAACTTTTAATGTTTTAATGGGAAGAACAATACAAAAAGTATATGGGCAAGATAGCCAATTAACTTTATTTATGCCATTACTTGAGGGATTAGATGGAATAAATAAGATGAGTAAAAGTTTAGGAAATTACATAGGTGTAAATGAAGATTCAATAACAATGTTTGAAAAAGTTATGAAAATACCAGATGAATTGATAATAAAATATTATGATTTGTGTACAGATTTACATCCAGATAAAGTACAAGAAATTAAAAATAGATTAGAAAAAGGAGAAAATCCAAGAAATATAAAATTAGAGTTAGCAGAAGAAATAACAAAATTATATCATAATAATGAGGAAGCAAAAAATGCAAAAGAACATTTTATAACAGCTTTTTCAAAAGGTGAAGTTCCAGATGATGTTCAAGAAATAATTTTTGAAAATAATATTTTAGATACTATAATGAAAACAGAGAAATATTCATCAAAAGGAGAAATAAAAAGATTATTTGCACAAAATGCTATTAAAGTTGATGGAAAAAAAGAAACTGAATATGAAAAATTAAATAATAAAAAAGGAGAATATATTATCCAAATAGGAAAAGGTAACTTCTATAAAATTAAAAATATTTAAATAAGGTATAAAAGTTTGATTATATGGAAGGAATGGTATTAATGAAAAATAAGAGGCATATAAAAATAGATTTATTTTCTGATATAGATAATATAGATAAAAAAAAGCAAATAGCGAAAAAAATTGCAGAAAAAGTAGAGAATAATCAGATTATTGGGTTTGGCTCAGGTTCT
Source organism: uncultured Clostridia bacterium (assembly GCA_944388605.1). GTDB lineage: Bacteria > Bacillota > Clostridia > TANB77 > CAG-508 > CALXJJ01. Next base: position 95,940 of record CALXJJ010000001.1, on the reverse strand, counting down.
ACATCATTTGTTACAGCAGTAGAAATAGCAAAAAAAATAGAAGAGAATCATTTGAATATAATGGCAGTTCCAACATCATATGAAATGAGATTAACTTGCGATGTGTTTGAAATTCCAATTATTGAAAGTCCATTAAGAGTATTAGATTGGTGTTTTGATGGAGCTGACGAAGTTGATAAAAATGGATGGATTATAAAAGGTAGAGGCGGAGCTATGTTTAAAGAAAAGATGAATATAGTAAATAGCTTAAAAACATATATACTTATAGATGATACAAAAAAAGTAGAAAAATTAGGACAGAAATTTGATGTGCCTGTGGAGTGTCATCCATCAAGTATTGAATATGTAGCAAGACAATTAAAAGAATTAGGAGCAATAAGCACAAAACTTCGTATTGCAGAAGATGGAAAAGATGGACCTATAATTACTGAAAGTGGAAATTTTATTATAGATACTAAATTTGAAAAAATAGAGGAAATGTTAGAAAAAAATATTAAATCTATTGTAGGAGTAATAGAAAGCGGTTTATTTATAAACTATAACAATATAGAAATAGTAAATTAGGAGAAAGATATGAGATCAACAAATTCTATGAAAAATACAATTGCAGCAGTAATATTAAATATAGTGAATGTACTTATGAGTCTTATTACTCAAGTTATATTTACTAGAATATTAGGAAAAGAATTACTTGGAATAAATGGACTTTTTACTAATATTATATCTATGCTAGCAATTGCAGAACTAGGAATAGGAAGTGCAATTATTTATCATTTGTACAAACCTATTGCAGATAAAGATAATGAAAAAATAAAATCATTAATGGAATTCTATAAAAAAAGTTATAGAATTATAGCTGTAATAGTTACAGTATTAGGAATATGTGTAATACCTTTTTTAAAGAGTATAGTAGGACCTACTAGTGTACAGATAAGTTTATATATTATCTATGCTTTATTCCTAACAGATGCAGTAGCATCATATTTATTATCATATAAAAGGTCAATACTATATGCAAATGAAAAAACATATGTGGTAAATATTATACATATTGCTTATATAGTTATAATGAATATTTTACAAATAATATTTTTATTTGCAACGAAAAATTATATAATATATTTAATAATAAGAGTAATATTAAGATTAGCAGAAAATATTGTTATAAGTATTGTTGTAGATAGGAGATATCCTTTTATAAAAGATAAAAATGTTAAGAAATTAGATAATAAAATAGTAGCTGATATAATAAAGAAAATAAAAGGATTGGTTTTTCATAAAGTTGGAAGTTTTGCAGTTACGGGAAGTGATAGTATTATATTATCAACATTTTGTGGTGTTTCTGCAGTAGGTATATATTCAAATTATAATATGGTATTATTGGCAATAGAAGCTTTTTTTACACAAATATTTTCAGCACTTACAGCAAGTATAGGCAATCTACTTATAGAAAAGAATAAAGAAAAAACATATGAAACTTATAAGAAATTACAATTATTTAATTTTTGGATAACTGGATTTTGTGCAGTTTCATTTTACAATATTATAACCCCATTTATAAAATTATTATATGGAGATACATATTTATTACCAGAAATTGTTACAATAGTTATTACTATTAAATTTTATGCACAAAACATGAAAAAATGTATAATTTCATTTAAAGAAGCTGCAGGGATTTTCCATGTTGATAGATTTATGCCAGTATTGGAGGCTATAGTAAATATAATAGTTTCAGTTATATTAGTTCAATTCTTTGGAATAGCTGGTGTATTTGTAGGTACAATTATTAGTTCATTAGTATTGTACTGTTATGCATTTCCTAAATATACATACAAACCATTATTTGGGAAAAGCTATAAAGTATATGCAAAAGAAAAAGTATATTATTTTTCTATATTTATATTGAGTTTAATTATTACTTCTATAATTGTAAAACCAATAATAGTAGAAAATTTGATTTTACAAATAATAATAAATGGAGTATTATGTTTAATAATTCCAAACATTATATATATTTTAATATTTAGAAAGAAAGAAGAATATTTGTATTTTAAAGATATGTTGCTAGGATTTAAATTTATAAAACAATTAAAAAACAGTTAATGTTTTAGAGAGGATGATAAAACATGTGGGGAGATATTATAATAGCATTTGCATTAGCATTTATAACAGCTTTTGTAATAACACCATATACAATGAAATTAGCAAAAAAAGTTGGTGCAATAGATATACCAAACGAAAGAAGAATAAATAAAAAACCAATGCCAAGACTAGGAGGAATTGCTGTAATAAGTGGTTTTGTAGTTTCTGTTATTTATCTATTAATCACTATGTCAATTGAGAACACAATAGATTTAAATGGTGAAGAACAGTATTATATTAAATTAATAGGATTTTTTATTGGAGTAATTGTATTAGGAGTTACATGTTTTATAGATGATTCAAAAAGCATACCAGCTGTGGTTAAATTAGCAGGGCAAATAATAGCAGCTGTTATAGTAGCATTTGCAGGAGTAAGAATTGAAAACTTTTATTTTTTAGATAACAAAATAGTTTTTAGTGAATGGTTTTCATATGCAATAACAATAATTTGGATAGTTGGAATAACAAATGCAATAAATTTAATAGATGGATTAGATGGACTATCTTCAGGAATATCACTAATTGCATGTTTATCACTACTAATAATATTTTCCTTAAATGATGCATCAATAATAACAATTATATTAATAACAGCATTAGCAGGTGCTATAATTGGATTTTTACCATATAATTTTAATCCTGCCAAAACTTTTATAGGAGATACTGGTTCAAACTTTCTTGGATATTCTCTTGCAGTAATTTCTATATTAGGGGTAGCTAAAACATATACTGCTATAGTTATTATTGCACCTTTAATAGTATTATTTATACCAATTTTTGATACATTATTTGCAATAGTGAGAAGAATGATAAAAGGAAAATCAATAAAAGCAATATTATCACCAGACAAAGGTCATTTACATCACAGAATTATGGCAAAAGGATATACTCAAAAACAAGCTGTTCTAATTTTGTATAGTATAAGTACAATTTTTGGAATGTTTGCTATAATTTTACTAGAAAGTGGAATTTGGAAAGCAATCTCATTTGCAATAATTATAATAGCGATTGGAGCAATTGGTTATAAGGATTTATTTGCTATTAAAGATGAAAAAGAAGAACAAAAATAGATATAAAGGGGCTGAAATATATGATGAGAGAGTATTTTGATAGAATTTATTCTAAACCAAGAGAGACTTTTTATGAAGAATTGAAATATTGGTTAAAAAACAATGAAAAAAAATTTATAGTCACAGCCAATCCAGAAACTCTTATGATAGCAGAGGAAAATAGTGAATTTAAAAATATAATTTTAAATAAAAATGTTGTTATAGTTCCAGACGGAATAGGTATAATAAAAGGTGCTAAAATATTAAAATATGATATAAATGAAACAATTACAGGAATAGATATTTGCAATAAATTATTTGAATATTTGAATTCAATGAATAAAACTTTATTTTTATTAGGTGCAAAAAAAGAAGTTGTAGAAAAGTTAAGACAAGTATTAAACGATAATTATCCAAATATACAGATACTTGGAAGTGTAGATGGATATGTAGAGAATAAAGATGAAGTATTTGAAGAAATAAAAGAGAAAAAACCAGATGTATGTTTAGTAGCATTAGGAATACCTAGACAAGAATTATTAATAAGTAAACATATAAAAGATTTTGATAAGGGAATATTTATTGGAGTAGGTGGAAGTTTTGATGTGCTAAGTGGTTCAAAGAAGAGAGCTCCAAAAATATTTATAAAATTAAAAATAGAATGGTTATACAGAATCGTAAGAGAACCAAAAAGGTTAAAAAGATTTTTTAAGAGCAATATACGTTATATAGGAAAAATAAGAAAAGAGAAAATCTAAAGGATTGATGTTAAATATGGTTTTAAATAAACTAATTAATATATGTATTACAATAATTATATTATTCATAATTTTTTCATCATTTGCAAATATACCAATTTTAATGGCAATAGGTGTTATAGCTATTGTTGTACTATGCATGTATAAATTTAATTTAAAAAATAAAACGTTTTTAATAATATTTATATTAATTAGTTTATTAACTAAATTACTTTGTTTTGTGTTAATTGAAACACCGCTGGAATCTGATTTTAAAACATTATATGATATTTCACAAGACTTATTAGATGGTAAATTAAATCAAAGTAGTAATACATATTTGAAAGAATATCCATATCAAGCTCCATATGTAATATACCAATCGCTTTTATTAAAAATATGCAATAATTTAAACTTTTTAAAAATAGTTAATATATTTATTTGTGTATTAATAGATTTGTTAATATATTTAATTGCAAAAAGAATTTCCTCAGAGAAAAGTGCAAGAACGATTTCATTATTATATGTATTATTTACATTTCCAACAATATATATAACAGTTATTACAAATCAATTTATATCAACTTTATTAATGCTATTAGGAATATTAGTATTATTTAATACTAAATTGGAAAATAGAAAAGTATTGAAATATATATGTTGTGGAATTTTGATTGGATTATCTAATTTAATGAGACCAGAAGCTGTAATAACAGTAATTGCCATTTTATGTTATATTATAAAAAATATGATAATAAATAAAGAAATAAAGAAAAATATTGTCATAATAGTGAGCTTTTTGCTAACATATATAATTATAACAACAGGAACAATGGGAATATTGAAACAAATAAATTTAATTCCTAAAGATTCACGAGAAGATTTATTATGGAAATTTGTATGTGGATTAAATTATGAATCAAAAGGTAGATGGAATAGTGAAGATTTAAATTTAATATATAATAATGATTTAACATATGAAGAAAGAACACAATTAGAGAAAGAACTAATAGCGCAAAGATTAGATGAATTACCTAATCATATTTACACTTTTAAAGATAAAATAAAAATATATTGGTCTAATTTTGAATATGTATGGTCATTCAATTATTTAAATACACAAGGCAATTACGAGGCTTATAACAAATTAGTATACATTTTTAATTCATATGATACTATATTGTGGTTTTTTGTGTTAATTATGGCTGTTATTTCTGTAATAAGAAAACAAGACCAAAAGAGCTTACTTAATATAATATTAATAGGAACTTTTATAATTTATTTATTTATAGAAGTACAAGGAAGGTATTCATTTTACCCACAAATATTATTATTTATAATATCAAGTTCAGGTATTGAAGCTTGTACAGACAAAATTAAGAAAGGAACTTTGAAAAATGGTTAAAATAAGCATAATTGTTCCAGTATATAATGTAGAGGAATATATAAGAGATTGTTTAGAATCATTAACAAATCAAACATTAGAAGAAATAGAAATAATATTAGTAAATGATGGAAGTACAGATAAAAGCCAAAAAATTATAAATGAATATAAAGAAAAATATCCTAATAAAATAAAAGCATATGAAAAAGAAAATGGTGGACAAAGTAGTGCAAGAAATTATGGAATAGAAAGAGCAAATGGTGAATATATAGCTTTTGTTGATAGTGATGATTTCATAGAAATTGATATGATGAAAAAAATGTATAATAAAGCTAAAGAATTTAATTATGATGTAGTATGCTGTGATGTTAACATAGTATATCCTGATAAAAAGATAGAAGTATTGGCAAATATGGGGGAAGATAACAAAAATCTAGATGAAAATGATAAAAAAAATATAATTTTGAATGGATATACTGTAATATGGAACAAGATTTTCAAAAAAGAAATATTAAAACAAGAGTTTTTGTTTGAAGAAGGTGTTTGGTTTGAAGATGTTCTATTTATGTATAAATTAATTCCAAATATAAATAGCATAGGAATAGTTCATGAAAAATTATATAATTATATTCAAAGACCAAAATCAATAACATATACATATAATGAAAAACTATATGATATAAACAAAATACTTAAAATTTTAATATCATATTATGAGGAAAAAGGTATTTACGAAAAATATAAAGATATGTTAGAATATACATGCGTAAGATATATGTTAGCGACTTTTATAAAAAGAGTAGCTAAATCTAAAGATAAAAAAATATTTAATAAATGTGTAGATTATGCAATAAAAGAAATAAATGAAATGTTTCCAGATTATAAGAAAAATAAATATTTGAATAATAAGTCATTAAAAAATATTTATTTAAAGTATTTCAATAGATATATTGCTAACATTGTATATATTGCAGAGAAAAATAAAATGAATTAGAGGTAAAAATGGAAATTGTAAGAAAGATATATAAAAATTCTATAATTTTATTAGGTATTTTGATTTTGGTGGGAATATCTATAATATGGGGATATAGGAGTTTTAATGTTGGTATAGAATTTGAAAGCATATTAGGAATAATAATTTATTTAATTTTTATAATAGCAAATGTTGTATTAATATGGAAAGTAAAGGCATTAACAGAAAATAAAATATTAAGTATAATATGGGTTATTTTAATGTTATTAATTCCAAGAGTAATATCAATATGTATGTATAAAGAAATATCACCAGTATCAGATTCAAGATTATATTATAACATAAGTACAATAATTACAAAACAAGGGTTAATAAATGAAACTTTAATAAATGATTTAGATATTTCAAATTATATTTCAATGTTTCCATATGTAGTATTTTATCCATTAATGATAGTTCCTTTTTTAAAAATATTTGGAACAGGAGTTATAAGTGTACAAATATTTAACTTGATAATTAATATATTGTCTGGAATTATATTATATTTTATTGTAAAAAATGTTACAAACAATAAAAAAAATGCTATGATTGGAGTAATGGTATGGGCTTTATGGCCATCTCAAGCTTTATATACGCCATTAGTTTATACAGAACATATATTTGTATTCTTTTCATTATTATTTATATTAAATTATATTAAATTTAGGAAAAAACAAGAAGATAAAGTAAATTTAAGAGGAACAATAGTATTTAGCATAATATCAGGAATATTAGTTTTTTCAACCATACAAAGTAGAATTGCAGGACTTATTATATTAATTGCTATATGTATATATGAATTAATTATAGTAAAAGAGAAAAAAATATTGAATTCTTTAATGTTTATTGGAATAACAATTGTAATTTCTCAAGTATTGGGAATGTTATACAATCATTGTATATTAAATAACATGATTAATGAAAAATACAATACAAATACATCTTTAATAGGATATACAACATATGTTGGTATGAATTATGAGGAAAGTGGTAAATGGAACCAAAAAGATGCTACAGAAGTAGTAGATTTTGCAAAGGAAAAATCCGTAGAAGAAGCTAATAAAGAATATTTAAGAAAAACATTTGAAGAAAGATATAATATTGGATTAAAAAAATATATAAATTTACAGGCAAGAAAATTTTATTATTTTAATGCACCAGATTTTGATGTAAAAATGTATTTAAATCAGTATAAAAATATAGATAATATGGCATTTTTCATAAATATATACAGTTTTTTAGTTGTAATAATTACATTATTAAGCATAGGATATAATTTAATAAAAAGAAAAGAAATATCAAATATATCAATATTATATTTATTAATTATAATAGGAAATGAACTATTTAATATGCTAGTAGAAACAGCAGGAAGATATAGTTATATAAATGCAGTGATGATAATATTATTATTTACGCAACAATTAAAAACAATTATTGTTTCAAAAAGAGAGGAAAATTAACATGAAAAATATATTATTTGTAGTAGATGAACAAAAATATGGTGGAGTAAGTAAAGTGTTGATTAATATATTAAATAATATAGATTATGTTGATAAGCAAATAGATGTACTAGTATTACATAATAGTGGACAAGCATTTAAAAATAAATTACCTAAATGTGTGAATATAATATATGGTACAAAATTTTTTAATATAATAGATAAACCATTAAAAGAAATAATTAAAAGTAAGAATATATTGGATTTAATAAATAAAATAAAGCTTATACTTTATATGAAAACAGGATTGATATTAAAGAAATTAAAAAAAGAAAGAAGAAAAATATTAAAAAAAGAATATAGTACGGAAATTGCCTTTAAAGATGGTTTTACAGTTTTATTTACAGCAGTAGGAAAATCAAAGAACAAAATTAGTTGGCTTCACACAGATTATGAAATATATGATTGTACAAAAAATTATAGAAAAATATTTACTAAAGTATATAAAAAATATATTAACAAAATAGTTTCTATAACAAAAGAAGTTGAAAATCAGTTTAATAAAATATATAATTGCCAAGAGAAATCTCAAGTTATAGAAAATTTAATTGATAATAATGAAATATTAAAATTATCAGAAAAAGAAAATCCATATGACAAAAATAAAATAAATTTTGTATGTGTTGGTAGAACTGTAAAAGTAAAAGGGTATGATAGATTATTAAAACAGATTTTAAAATTAAAAGAAAATGGAATATTAAATGATGAAATATTTAATATTGTTGGGGATGGAGAAGAATATAAAAATTTACAAGAATATGTAGAAAAAGTAGGTTTAAATAATAATGTAAAACTTTTAGGTTATAAAGAAAATCCATATCCATATATTAAATATGCAGATATGTTATTACTTGTTTCATATTATGAGGGCTTAGGATTAGTATTATATGAAGCCCTTTGCTTAAAAGTACCATGCTTTGCTACTAAAATATCAGAAATAGATAAAACATTAAATAATGGAGAATATGGAATGATAGTTGAAAATAGTGAGCAAGGAATATATAATGGATTAGAGAAAATAATCAAAGATAAAAAAATATTATATGATTTAAAAGATAATGCAAACAAATATATGTATACTAAAAAATATGATATATTAAAAGAAATAAATGCAATATTAGTATAAATTAGGAAAGGAACGAAATTATTAATGAATAAGTTACATATGATAGAAAATATAAAAAGTAAAATTAATGTAGATAAAGTTTGTAAAATATTATTAATTGTATATATAATTATACAACCATTTTTAGATAATTATATGACTCTATGTGATGAACATATACAAATTGCAGGAACATCACTTGCTACAATATTTAGATATTTATTTATGTTTATATTAGTAGTACCAATTTTTATAAAAAATATAAAAAGAAAAAGTACAAAAATATTAATAGGTTATTTAGTAATATGTGCAGTATATTCAATATTTCATTTAATAAATGCACAAAAATTAGATATGAATTTATTAAATGATAATTCAAATTATAGTGCATTTGGAGAATTGTTTTATATAACAAGAATGATAATGCCTATGCTACTTATTTATACTATTTATATATTAAAGCCTAAATATACTGATATAAAGATAATAGTAACATCAGTATTAACAATTATAGCAATTATTTTGCTAATAACGAATATTTCGGGAGTAGCATATGTTGCTTATTCTGTGGAAGATCAAAAACAAATAGATAGTATTTTTTCTTGGTTTGGAGGAGAAAATGAACCAAGCCTATGGCAGTTATATACTTGTAGAGGATTTTTTAGATCAGGAAATGAATTAAGTGCAATATCAATTATGTTATTATCAATTATGATGTATATAGCTTTTAAAGAAAAAAATAAGGCATATTGGATAACAGTACTTTTAACAATGATAACATTTTTAATGCTAAGTACTAGAATTGCAATAATAGTTGGAACTTTAGTATTCTTTGGAATGGCTGTATTATATATTTTTATGAGTATAATAAAGAAAGATAAATTTGATAAAAATAATATTATACCATTTTTAGTAGTTGCAATAATATATATTATTATGTTATATAAATCACCATTTGAATTAAGAAAAGAAACAGGAGAGCTTAATTTTGACGATTTTAATATGATGCCTGTTACTGAAGAAAAAGAATACGAGAAAAAAGAAGTTTTTGCAAATGATGAAGAAAAAATAGCATATATAAAAGAATATTCAGAAGCTACAGGTATAAATGCAATGTTTCCAAATGAATTGTACTATGCAGAAACAGATGTGGATTTTTATATAAATTTAATGAATAATGTTCCTTATTCAGAAAAATATGGAAATAGAAATATGAAAAGAATAATAATGGAAAGATTATATGAAAGAAATAACAATCCAATGGACAAATGGCTTGGAATGTCATATTTAAAGATAACAACTTGCTTATATCCAGAAAGGGACTTTGAATCACATTTTTATTGTATAGGGATATTGGGAATTATCGTGTTTGTTGTACCATATTTTATAATAATTGGAATTGGAATATTAAATATATTAAAGAATTTTAAAGACAAATTTAAAATATATAATTTATTATTTATAGAAAGTGCATTAGCATGTTTGGCATGTGGATATTTCTCTGGACATGTATTAGATGAAATTTTTGTAAATACATTTTTAGCATTAGTTTGTGGAATGATTTTAGTAAACATTAAGGATAATAATGAAGCAGATGAATTAAGTCAAAAGTGATAGAGAGGAAATGGAAATTATGATAAAGGTAATGACTGTATTTGGAACAAGACCGGAAGCAATAAAAATGGCTCCACTTGTAAAAGAATTAAAGAATAGAAAAGAAATTAAATGTATAGTTTGTGTTACAGCACAACATAGACAAATGCTTGATCAAGTATTAAATACATTTAATATTATTCCAGATTATGATTTAGACATAATGAGACCAGGACAAACTTTAAGTGATATTACATCTAAAGTATTAAAAGGTTTAGAAGATATAATAAATAAAGAAAAACCACAAATATTATTAGTACATGGTGATACAACAACAACATTTGCAGGAGCTCTTGCAGCATTTTATTCACAAACAGATATAGGACATGTAGAAGCAGGATTGCGTACATGGAATAAATATTCACCATATCCAGAAGAAATGAATAGACAAATGGTGGGAGTATTAGCAGATATGCATTTTGCACCTACACAAAATAGTAAAAAAAGTTTATTGCAAGAAGGAAAAAATGAAAAAAATATTTGGGTAACTGGTAATACGGCAATAGATGCATTAAAAACAACTGTAAAAAAAGATTATTCACATCCAATATTAGATTGGATTGGAAATAGTAAAATGATTTTAATTACAGCTCATAGAAGAGAAAATCTAGGTGAACCAATGAGAGGAATGTTCAAAGCTATAAAAAGATTAATAGATGAGTTTGATGATATAAAAGCAGTTTATCCAGTACATCTCAATCCAAAAGTAAGAGAAATAGCTAATGAAGTGTTTAAAGATGATGATAGAATAAAATTAATAGATCCTTTAGAAGTAGTTGATTTTCATAATTTTATAAATAAATCATATTTAATATTAACAGATAGTGGAGGAATACAAGAAGAAGCACCATCATTAGGAAAACCTGTTTTAGTATTAAGGGATACAACTGAAAGACCAGAAGGAATAGAAGCAGGAACCCTAAAATTAGCAGGAACAAATGAAAAGAAAATTTATGAGTTAGCAAAAGAATTGATAGAAAATAAAGAAGAATATAATAAAATGAGTAAGGCTTCAAATCCATATGGAGATGGAAACGCAAGTAAAAGAATAGCAGATGCAATTATAGAAAGATATAATATGACTAGGAAGGAATGTGATTAAATATGAAAAAAATAACAATAATAATACCAGCATATAACGAAGAAGAAGCATTGCCATATTTGTATAAGCGTTTAGAAGATCTAATGAATAATATGAAAAAATATGAATTTGAAATATTGTTTGTAAATGATGGAAGTAAAGATAAAACAATTCAAATTATAAAACAAATGCGTGAAGAAGATAATAGAATTAGTTATGTAGATTTTTCAAGAAATTTTGGAAAAGAAATAGCAATGATAGCAGGCTTAGATTATGCTAAAGGGGATTGCGTAATATTTATGGATGCAGATTTACAAGATCCACCAGAATTAATTCCTGAATTAGTTAAATATTGGGAGCAAGGGTATGATGATGTATATGCAAGAAGAAAAACAAGAGCAGGAGAGACCTTCTTGAAAAAATTTACATCAAAAATGTATTACAAAGTATTACAAAAATTGACTAGAGTTCCAATACAAAAAGATACAGGTGATTTTAGATTATTAGATAAAAGATGTGTAAATGCATTAAAAAAATTAAGAGAATCACAAAGATGTTCAAAAAGTATGTTTAGTTGGATAGGGTATAATAAAAAAGAAGTTCTGTATGATAGAGATGCACGTATAGCAGGAAAAACTAAGTGGAATTATAAAAAATTAATGGATTTAGCTATAGATGGAATTACATCATTTACAACATCACCACTTAGAATTTCTACATATCTTTCAATACCAACATTTTTGGCTTTAATTATATACTTTATTTATGTAATAATAAAATGTATTACTCAAAATATTGCTATACAAGCATTTCAAGCAATAATTTTATTAGTGCTATTCTTTTCTGGAATACAGATTATGTTATTTGGAATAATAGGTGAATACTTAGGTAGAATATTTAATGAAACCAAAAACAGACCTTTATATTTTGTGAATGAGTATAATGGGGTTAAGGAAACAAATGACTAGTTCTTGCGAAAGATAATTGTTTTTGGCGTTGTTAAGCTTCGTAAAAAAATCCTCAACGTGCAAAAGCACGCCTCCGTTTTTTTTACTTGCTTGCCTAGCCAAAAAGCAATTCTTTTTCGCAAGAAAAAATAGATAATTGTTTTTGGCATTGTTAAGATTCGTAAAAAATCCTCAACGTGCAAAAGCACGCCTCCGTTTTTTTTACTTGCTTGCCTAGCCAAAAAGCAATTCTTTTTCGCAAGAAAAAATAGATAATTGTTTTTGGCGTTCATTATGGTAATTTATGAATTATATATTTTGAAATATTTCAATAACTATGGTGAGTGATACTTGCCTATAAAAAAGGAGTATATATGGAAATAATATTAGGTAGAACAGCTGGTTTTTGTTATGGAGTAAAAAATGCAGTTGAAAATGTAAAAAAAGAATTAGAAAAACAGGATAAATTATATTGTTTAGGAGAATTAGTACATAATAGTGTTGTTATAGAAAAGTTAGAAAAAAGTGGTCTTATTACAATAGATAAAATAGAAAAAGCAAAAGGAAATGTAGTAATAAGAGCACATGGAGTGCAAAAGCAAATATATGAAAAAGCAAAGCAAATGGGAATTAATGTTTTAGATTATACTTGCCCAAATGTATTAAAAATACATAAAACTGTAGAGGAATATGCTAATAAAGGTTTTTATGTAATTTTAATAGGTGCAAAAACACATGCAGAAAATATAGGAACAATTAGCTTTTGTACGAAAAATTCAGGAATTATAGAAAATGAGGAAGAAATAAATAAAGTAGTTGAAGATGTAAATAAATCAGATTGTAAAAATGTGTTAATTATAGTTCAAACAACATTTGGTTTTGAAAAATTTAATAAATATGTAGAAAAAATAATAAAAGGTATAAGAAACAAAGAAATTATTGTTAAAAATACAATATGTAATGCTACTAAAGTAAGACAAGAAGAAACAGCACAAATTGCAAAAAGAGTAGAAGCAATGATAATTATAGGTGGAAAGAAAAGTTCAAACACTCAAAAGTTATATGATATTGCAAAAAGATATTGTAACAATACTCAAATAGTAGAAAAAAGAGAAGAATTAAATAACAGTATAATAGAAAATGTAAAAAAAATAGGAATTATGGCAGGAGCATCAACTCCAAAAGAAAGTATAAATGAAGTTATAGAATCTATACAAGAACAAATCGGAAAGCCTAAAAATAGAAAATAAGTTTTTTCTTTTGGCTTTCCTAATTGTTCTAAAAAATGAATTATAAGATAAAATAATTTTAGAACAACTTAAATCTTATGTGATAATACATATAATTTAATAGTATCTAAATATCTCAAAGAAATTTACTAAATTTTCACAATAACATTATGAAAGAGTCAAAATTCATTTATATAATAGAAAAGATGTTTAGTTTGATTGCGAAATATATTTAAACAAAAAATATGTGTTATTATAAAACAAGTGAAAATAAGATTAATATTTTAAAGAAAGGAATGATAAAACGAGTATGCTAAAAGTACTAGGAAATTTAAAGAATTCAGTAGTAAGTGTAGTAGTAATTGTAATTTTGCTTTGCGTTCAAGCTGCAACAGATTTAGCACTTCCAGACTATACATCAAAAATAGTTAATATAGGAATACAGCAAAGTGGAATTGAAAATCCTACACCAGAACAAATTAGAAAAAGCCAGATGGATAAACTTTTGATTTTTACAGATGACGACGAAAAAATATTAGATAATTATACATTAGAAGGAGAAATATATAAATTAAATGAATTGGACGATCAAAAACAAGAAGAACTTAATGGATTAATGGCAGAGCCACTTACAGAACTTTATTTTTTAACAAATAAAGAAATGGAAAAAGAAATATTAAGTAATATGAGTGGAGACACAGCAAATACACAAATTAAAGATATGAAACTTATAGATGTTATAGCAAATTTACCGGAAGGTGAAAGAAAAATAATAATAGAAAAAATTGATGAAAAAGTTTCAAGTCTTTCAGGGAGCACTTTAGAACAATCTGCAATTAATGCTATAAAAGAAGAGTATAAAATTATAGGATTAGATATTAATAAGATACAAAACGATTACATATTTATATCAGGATTACAAATGCTAGGAATAGCATTAATAAGTATGATTTCAGCTGTTATAATAATGCTACTTTCATCAAGAGTTGCAGCTAGACTTGGAAAAACTTTAAGAGATAAGGTGTTTAAAAAAGTTCTTAGCTTTTCAACAGCAGAGCTAAGAGAGTTTTCAACAGCTTCACTTATTACACGTACTACAAATGATATCCAGCAAATACAAATGCTTATAACTTTATTATTTAGAGTTGTAGTTTATGCACCTATAATAGGTATAGGTGGTTTTATAAAGGTTCTTACATCAAGTGATAATTCAATGGCATGGATTATTGGTGTAGCAATATTTGGAATTTTGGTTGTTGTTGGAACTTTATTTGCAATTTCAATGCCTAAATTTAAAAAATTACAAGATTTAATCGATAAATTAAACCAAGTTTCAAGAGAAATTTTAACAGGATTACCTGTAATTAGAGCATTTAATACAGAAAAGAAAGAAGAAAATAGATTTGAGAATTCAAATAAGATGTTAATGAAAACAAATATCTTTGTGAATAGAGCAATGTCAATGATGATGCCACTTTTAATGTTTATAATGAGTTCTATAACAGTATTAATAGTATGGGTAGGAGCACATAATGTAGACAGTGGAACTATGCAAGTAGGAGATATGATGACATTTATACAATATACAATGCAAATTGTAATGGCATTTTTAATGATATCTATGATATCTATTATGTTACCAAGAGCATCTGTATCAGCAAGACGTATTAATGAAGTTATAGAAACAGAACCTAGTATAAAAGATAAAGAAAATACAAAGTCATTTGATCCAAGTAAAAAGGGATTAGTTGAATTTAAAAATGTTTCATTTAGATATCCAGATGCAGATACAGAAATTTTAGAAGATATAAATTTTACAGCTGAACCTGGAAAAACTACAGCACTAATAGGTAGTACGGGTAGTGGAAAATCTACTGTTGTTAACTTAATACCAAGATTTTATGATGTAACAGAAGGAGAGCTTTTAGTAGATGGTGTAAACGTAAAAGATGTACCACAAAAAGATTTAAGAGATATAATAGGATTTGTACCACAAAAGGGAATATTATTTTCTGGAACTATAGAATCAAATATAAAATATTCAGATTCTAATATGTCTGATGAAACAATGATAAAAGCAGCACAAATTGCACAAGCAGAGGAGTTTATTGAAGGAAAAACTCAAAAATATAAAGATCCAATCGCACAAGGAGGAGCAAATGTTTCAGGTGGACAGAAACAACGTTTATCAATAGCAAGGGCTATAGCAAAGGATCCGGAAATATTTATATTTGACGATAGTTTTTCTGCTTTAGATTTTAAAACTGATAGTGAACTAAGATCAGCATTAGCCGAAAAAACAGAAAACAAAACAGTTATTATTGTAGCACAAAGAATTAGTACTATTTTAAATGCAGATAAGATTATAGTATTAGAAGAAGGAAAAATAGTAGGAATAGGTACACATACAGAATTAATGAAAAATAATGAAACATATAGACAAATTGCTTTATCGCAATTATCTGAGAATGAATTAAATGAGAAAGGGGGAAAATAAATGCCAGGACCAATTGGAGGACCAATGCGTGGTCGAAATACAACAGAAAAGCCAAAAGATTTTAAAAAAACGACAAAAAAGTTAATAGATTCATATTTATCTAAATATAAATTAGCTTTAATAGTAGTTATACTTTTTGCAATAGGAAGTACTATTTTTACAATAGTAGGACCAAAAATATTAGGTAATGCAACTACTGAAGTTTTTAATGGTATAATGAGTAAATTATCTGGAGGAAGCGGAATAGACTTTACTAAAATAGCTCAGATTGCAATAACTCTTTTAGGATTATATTTATTAAGTGCGATATTTTCCTTCATACAAGGTTTTACAATGACAGGAATAGCACAAAAGATTACTTACAAATTGCGTAATGATGTCGCAATAAAAATAAATAAATTACCTATGAATTATTTTGATAAAAAAACAAATGGAGAAGTTTTATCAATAATAACAAATGATATTGATACTTTGAGTATGAATTTAAATCAAAGTATTACTCAAATTATTACAGCAATATGTACTATTGTAGGAATACTTATAATGATGTTTTCTATAAGTTGGCAAATGACATTAATATCATTAATTATATTACCAGTAGCAGGTATATTAGTAAGATTTATTGTAGGAAAATCACAAAAATATTTTAATAAACAACAAGAATATATAGGACATGTAAATGGGCAAGTAGAAGAAATATATGGAGGACTTACAGTAGTTAAAGCATTTAATGCAGAAAATAAAGTTATTGAAAATTTTGATAGTGCAAATGATCAATTATATCATTCTGCATGGAGAGCACAATTTTTATCTGGTCTTATGCATCCAATAACAAATTTTATAGCTAATATTGGATATGTAGGTGTAGCAGTTGCAGGTGGATATTTGGCAGTAAATGGAACAATTACAGTAGGTAATATACAAAGTTTTATACAATATAACAGACAATTTACTCAACCTATAAATCAAATAGCACAAATATCAAATTTATTACAAGCAATGGTTGCAGCAGCAGAGAGAGTTTTTGAATTTTTGGAAGAACCTGAAGAAGTAAATACTGCAAAAGGGAAAATAGATACCGAAAAATTACATGGTAATGTTGAATTTAAACATGTAAGATTTGGATATGATTCAGACAAAACAATAATTAATGATTTTAGTGCAAGTGTAAAAGAAGGTCAAAAAATCGCAATAGTAGGTCCAACAGGTGCAGGAAAAACTACAATGGTTAAACTTCTTATGAGATTTTATGATGTGACAAGTGGAGAAATTGATGTTGATGGTCATAATATAAAAGATTTTGAAAGAGGAGAACTTCGCAAAATGTTTGGAATGGTACTTCAAGATACATGGTTGTTTGGTGGTACTGTAAAAGAAAATATAAAATATAGTAAAGAAAATGCCACAGATGATGAAGTAATACAAGCAGCAAAAGCGGCTCATGTACATCATTATATAAAGACTTTACCAAAAGGTTACAACTCAATGATAAATGAAGAGTCGAGTAATATATCTGCAGGGCAAAAGCAATTATTGACTATAGCTCGTGTTATATTAGCAAATCCAAAAATACTGATTTTAGATGAAGCTACAAGTTCAATTGATACGAGAACAGAAATTCAAATACAATCTGCAATGGATAATTTAATGAAAGGTAGAACAAGTTTTATTATTGCACATAGATTATCAACAATAAAAAATGCGGATTTAATATTAGTTATGAATCATGGAGATATAGTAGAACAAGGCACACATGAAGAATTGCTGAAAAATGAAAATGGATTTTATTATAATTTATATAATTCACAATTTGATGAAGCAGAAGAAGCTTAAAAGGAGAGGAAACTATGGATAAATATATGAAAAAAGCTATTGAAGAAGCAGTAGAAGGTTCAAGTAAATGTGAAGGAGGTCCATTTGGTGCAATAATATTAAATAAAAAAGGAGAAATAATTACAAGTGCACACAATCAAGTCCTAATAAATAACGATCCAACAGCACATGCAGAAATTCAAGCAATTAGAAAAGCATGCCAAAAATTAGGAACATATGATTTAAAAGATTATATTTTATATACTTCTTGTGAGCCATGTCCAATGTGTTTATCTGCAATAATATGGGCAAATATAATGGAAATATATTATGGTTGTACAAGAAAAGATGCAGGAGAAATAGGATTTAGAGATGATTTAATTTATGAATATTTAGAAGGAAAAAAAGATGATTTATTGATTAAAAAGCAAATAGATAGAGAGGAATGTAAAAAAGTATTTAAAAATTATAAAGATAATAATAAAATCATATATTAAATAAAAGGGGATGGAACTAAATTGCAGTATTTAAAAAATAAAAAGGGAATAATGGCTGTAAGTACAATATTAATATTAATTGTACTTACAATTGTAGCAGGAATAATTATTTATTTAGTAGTAAAAGATGGAGGAATTTTATCTAAAAGAGAAATAATACAAAATGAAATTTTACATCAAATTAGCTAATATTTAAAATAGCATTTCTTGCAAGCTCATCACATCTATTGTTCCATTTATTATCACTGTGGCCTTTTACTTTGTAAAAGGTCACAGTATGTTTTTGAACCAAAGAATATAGTTCTTGCCATAATTCTTTATTTTTAACAGGTTCACCAGATGAATTAATCCAATTTTTTTTAATCCAACCATATATCCATTTTTGATTAAATCCATTAACAACATAAGCACTATCACTATAAACTTCAACAGTACATGGATATTTTAATAACTTTAATGCTTCAATAACTGCTGTAAGTTCCATAATATTATTAGTTGTATTTTTATTTCCACCATATATTTCTTTTATATTTTCACCATACATTAAAATACTGCCCCAACCTCCGGGACCAGGATTGCCAGAACAAGCTCCATCGGTATAAATAATTACTTTATTTTCCACTAGAAACCTCCATAAAATATATTCTAGCAAATATTATATCACATAAAAAAAAATAAGCAAGAAGAAATAAATCGAAAAATGAGATGGAAAAAGATTGCAAAAGAAGAAAAATTTGGTTAGATAATAATAAAAAATCAAACGAATAGAACAAATTGCTACTCTGTATTGTTCTATTGATAAAAAATAAAGTTTAGTATATAATTGTATTGATAAAATAGACAGGAGATGTGTATATGAGTAGAGTTTTAGGGATAATTGCTGAATATAATCCATTTCATAATGGTCATTTATATCATTTGCAAGAATCTAAAAAAAGAAGTGGAGCTGAATATTCAATCATAGTAATAAGTGGAAATTTCGTACAAAGAGGAAATACATCATTAATAAATAAATGGGTAAAGACTCATATGGCACTTCTAAATGGGGCTGATTTGGTTATAGAACTCCCAACAATATATAGTATATCAAGTGCTGAAAACTTTGCAGATGGTGCTATAAAAATATTTAATGAACTTAAAATTGTTGATACTATTTCATTTGGAACAGAAACAGATGATATTAGTATATTAAATAATATTGCAAATATACTTTATCAAGAACCTAAACAATATAGAACTATGTTAGCACATGAATTATGCAAAGGAATATCTTTTCCAAAAGCAAGAGAAAATGCAATTTTATTATATTTAAATGATATAAAAAGATATGCAAATATATTAGGAAGTTCAAATAATATTTTAGCTATAGAATATTTGAAAGCAATGAAAAAAAGAAAATCTAATATAAAACCTATGGCAATAAAAAGAGAAAAAGTTTATTATAATGATGAACATATAGTAGATGAGTATGCAAGTGCAACAGCTATAAGAAATTTAATAAAAACAGAACAGTATGAAGAAATAAGAAAAGTTATGCCTAGAGAATGTTATATGATGTTAAGAGAAGAGATAAAAAGAGGTAATATAGTAACAGATTTATCAAAGTTAGAAAAAGAAATTATATATAATTTACGTAGAATGTCACAGCAGGAAATAGCTAATCTTCCAGATGTTTCAGAGGGATTAGATAAAAGTATAAAAGTATCAGCAAATTCATGTAATAATTTTAATAGTTTAATTAATATAATTAAGAGTAAAAGATTTACTCGGTACAAGAATTCAAAGAATATTATTATATAGTTTATTAGGTATAAATAAACAAGATATGGAAATGGCAAAAAAAATAGAGCCATATGTTAGAATATTAGGATTTAATAATAAAGGAAAAGAATTAATTTCAGAAATAATGAAAAAAAATCCAAAATTGCAATTAGTTACATCTGTTAAAAAATTTTTAGATAATTGTAGTAATAAAAATTTGAGAAGAATGTTAGAGTTAGATATTTTATCAACAAATATATATACATTGGCATACGAGTATGAATCTTGGGCTAACTTAGATTATACAAATAAAATTATTATATTATAGGTTAATCACCTAGAGGAGGAATGATATATATTATGAGAATAATAGGAATTACTGGAAGCTCTGGAGCAGGAAAGAGTACTTTATCAGAAATAATCTCAAATATGTATGATACATATGTAATAAATGCAGATGAACTTGCAAAAGAAATGTATAAAAATGGTACGGAATATTATAATAGTATTGTAAAAGAATTTGGAAAAAATATATTAGCTAAAAATAAAGAAATAGATAAATCCAAATTGTCTGAAAAAATATATTCAAATGAAAATGAAAGAAAGATTTTGAATAATCTTACTTTTTATTATTTAACAATAGAGATAAAGAAAATTATAGAAAAAGAAAAAATGCATAAAATAATAATAATTGATGCACCATTATTATTTGAGAGTAATTTGGATAAATTATGTGATGTAATTATAGGAGTTATTACAGAAAAAAAATTACAAGTATCAAGAATTTGTAAAAGAGACAATATAAATGAAGAAAAGGCAAATATAAGATTAAACATACAAAAAAGCGATGCATTTTTTTTAAAGAATTGTGATTTTATTATTTTAAATGATAAAGATAAAGAATATATGAAAACACAAATAAAATCTATAGAAAAAATAATATAGTTTGTGTATTACAAAAATATTACAAAAATATTACATTTTGTTAATATTATTGCATTAAGTTACTTTATAGAATATAATTAAACTCAAGAAAAAGGATGTGAGTAAGTATGGAAAATTTTGCTGAATATATATTGAATGAGAAAAATTATATAAAAAAAATGGAAATAATGTATTACATGCAAAAAAGTACTGATATTTTCTTTGATAATTCTGTAGTTTTTAAAACTCAGTTAGCAAAAATGTTTTTAGATAGCTCTAAATTAGATGTTGATGAAAATATAGTATTAACAGCTTGCTTATTATGTAATTGTAAAAAGATAACAGATCCTCAAGATTTAAGTAAAGTAAAATCTTATGCAAAAGAAGGAGCAGAGTATTTAAGAAATTTAGGATTTTCACAAAGGTTTTGTAAAATTTGCGAAGAAGTTAATAGATATAGTAATAGTTATCCAAGAGAAAAAGAATCTGACATATTAGAATTAGTAGATCAATTTGGAGGCATGCTTTTAGATAGACCAGAAAGAATTGCATTAAAAGTAGATGAAGCAATTGTGCTATTAGAGTATAGAAATTTAAAAGGTAAAGAAAATAGATATTTAGAGGAATTCAAATCATTTGTTTCTAAAATGGAAGAAGTAAAAGTAATGTAGAAATTTACCTTTAAGATTTGATTATATAGGTTATTAAATAAATTTTGTTAAATTGGAGGCTATTATGGGGAATTTTGGAAATGGAATAATAACAGATTTAGCACAAAGAACTAACAGAGCTAAAACTATAGCACCATATATTAAGGAGATTTCTAATATATATCCAAAATATAAAAAAGCAATAATAGAAAAGTATAGAGATAAAAGAAAAAATCCACAAGATTATGTGGAAAAGAAGGATGAATTGGGTGAATTTAGTGCAAGATTAGAATCTGTTACCAGTTTAGGTTCTGGAGTAAACATGAAAACTACAAAAGAAGAGGAGTAACGAGGGATTATCCCTCGTTATTAATTGAAAATATAAATTTAAGAAAGGAATGTTTAAAAATGAACGAAATATTTGCAGACTTGCATGTACATATAGGAAGAAGTGAAAATGGAAAACCAATAAAAATAACAGCGGCTAGAACTTTAAATTTTGCTAATATTGCAAAAGAATGTAGTAATAGAAAAGGTATTAATATGGTTGGTATAATAGATTGTGCATCACCATATGTTATACAAGATATAGAAAATTTTTTGAAAACAGGACAAGCTTATGAGATTGAAGATGGAGGAATAATATACAAAGATAAAGTTTGCATTATATTAGGTAGTGAAATAGAAACTTCAGAAATAAATGAGTATGGTAAAACTGGAAGTGCACATAATTTATGTTATTTTCCTCATTTGAAAGATATAAAGGCTTTTTCAAAAGAAATGCAAGAACATATACATAATATTACATTGAGTTCCCAAAGAGCTAATATATCAGCATATGAATTAGTAGATATTGTAGAAAAGTATAATGGAGTATTAATACCTGCACATGCGTTTACTCCACACAAAAGTTTTTATGGTAATTGTACAGATAGACTTAGTAAAATTTTTAAAGATAAATATGATAAAATTCCTGCTATAGAATTAGGGTTAAGTTCAGATACTTTTTTAGCAGATGAGATATCAGAGCTAGAGACTAAAACTTTTTTAACAAATTCTGATGCACATTCATTGCCAAAAATCGCTAGAGAATATAATAAAATTTTAGTAAAAGATATGAGTTATAAAGAGCTACTAAAAGCAATAAAGAATGAAGAGGGCAGACGAATATTGGAAAATTATGGACTTGATCCAAAACTTGGAAAATACCATAGAACATTTTGTGAAAAATGTGGTATGCCAATAGAAGGAGAAGCACCTATAACAAAATGTAATAAATGTGGAGGAACTAATATAACAATGGGAGTTTTTGATAGAATAGAGATTATAAAAGATAAGCGACATACTCAAAGTCCAGAGAATAGACCAAATTATCAATACCAAGTTCCACTTACATTTATACCAGGAATAGGTAATAAAACATTAGAAAAATTGTTAGATACTTTTGATAATGAAATGAATATACTACATAAATATTCTTTTGATGATATAGAAGCTGTTGCAGGAGCAAAAGTAGCAACATCAATAATAAATGCAAGACAAGGAAATGTAAATATTCAAGCAGGCGGTGGAGGAGTATATGGAAAAGTATCTTGTGATTAAATTGATTTAATAATAGTTCTAAAACTCATTTTATCGAATAGACATTATGTATAAGAACATATGAAAGGAATTGGTAAAATGAGAAATCAAAAGACAAATAACAAATTTATTAGCTTGTTTTCAGAACATATTATAAATAATATAAGAGAATATATTATAGTAATTATATTTTTACTAATAGGTGTTGTAATAGGAGCAATTTTTATAAATAATATTAGTCAAGATGAATCAATGCAAATAAAAGATTATTTAAGCAATTTTATTACAGCATTAAAAACAGATTACCAAATAGATAAAATTACTCTACTAAAACAATCAGTTACAGAAAATATAATACTTGCAACTGCAATATGGTTTGCAGGAGCATGTGTAATTGGAATACCTGTTGTTTATGCTATAGTTACTTTTAGAGGTTTCTGTTTGGGGTATACAATATCTGCACTAGCAATGTCATTTGGTAGTACAAAAGCAATAGTATTTGCACTATTAACTATTTTGTTACAAAATATTGTATTTATTCCAGCAATTTTGGCAGAAAGTGTAAGCGGAATAAAATTATACAAATCAATAATGAAGGATAGAAGAAAAGAAAATATTAAACTTGAAATATTAAAACATACAATATTTTCACTATTTATACTTATAGCATTTATTTTATCTTCGATAATTGAAGTATATATATCTAATAATATTCTAATGATATTTATAAATTATTTTTAAAAAATTATGAATAAGTATTTACATTTATAAATTAATTTGATATAACATATATAGTTTATGTAAATTGAAGAGACTAATGTCTTATTAAAATAAAATAATAGAAATAGGGGAGCAGATATGGAAAAACAAATAAAACTTTTTTTAGGATTTTTACAAGATGATAAGAAATTATCAGAAAATACATTACAATCATATAAAAGAGATATAATGCAATATGAACAATATTTAGATAATAATAATATAAAATATGATAAAGTAAATAAAGAAGAAATTGATAATTATATGAAACATTTAAATGAAATAGGAAAGAAATCATCTACTATATCAAGAAATTTAGCTACTATAAGATCTTTTTATCAATATTTGCTAAAAAGCAAAAAAATAAAAAATGACCCTACTATGAATATTGAATCACCAAAGATAGAGAAAAAAGCACCAAGTATACTAACATCACAAGAAGTTGAGTTACTACTTTCACAACCAAAAGATGTAGATTTAAAAGGAATTAGAGATAAAGCAATGCTGGAATTTGCATATGCTACAGGAATGAGAGTTACAGAAATAATTTCACTAGATTTAGACGATGTAAATTTAGAAGAAGGCATTGTTGTGTGCAGAAATGGAGTAAAAAAGAGGAATATTCCATTAGGTCAAATATCATTAAAAGCATTAAAAGAATACATAGAGGATGCAAGACCAATTTTAATAAAAAATGAAAATGATAAAGCTTTATTTGTAAATATAAATGGAAAAAGATTAACAAGACAAGGCTTTTGGAAAATTGTAAAATATTATAAGGAGCAAGCTCATATAGCAAAAGATATTACGCCACACGTATTAAGACATTCATTTGCAACACATTTATTACAAAATGGAGCAGATTTAAAAGCAATACAAGTAATGTTAGGTCATTCAGATATATCATCAACACAAGTGTATATGCAATTTCAAGATGAAGGGATAAAAGATATATACAAAAAAACACATCCAAGAGCCTAGAACAAATTGAAAAAATTAAAGAAATGATAAATTTATTTTATCATTTCTTTTCATACAATATGAAAGTTATTCTTTCCTATTGTATGAAAGCAATTACACTCTAACATTGCATACAAATTTAATAAAAAGCCAAAAATAAAAGTTAAAAATAATATAATTTTAAAGTTTTCCGATTTGTTCTAACAATATTTTAATAATAAAAGGAAGTGTATAAATGTTTGGTAGAAATAAAGAAGAAGTTCCAAAATCAGTTTTAGATATGAAATTAGAAAAAGAAAAGAGAGAAAAAGAAGAAAAAAGAAAATCAAGGAAAAAAGAGAAAAAAACTGTACATAATTGTATTGATGATGTAACAAAAAGGAAAATAAAAAAGATTATTTTAATTTTAATAATAATCGGACTAATATTTTCAGGTATTGCTCTAGGCATTTCATCACAAAATTGGAAAAGTTTAGTAACAGATATGTTTAATAATAAAAATTCCATTGTTATTGATACAGATGGAAAAACTATAGCAGAATTACGGATCAGAACAAAAAAAATTAGATGTTGATTATAAAAATATACCAGATAATTTAATAAATGCATATATTTCAATAGAAGATGAAAGATTTTATTCACATCATGGTGTTGACATTAAAAGGACAACTTCTGCAATAGTTTCATATATTATAAATTTTGGAGATTCATCATATGGTGGAAGTACAATAACACAACAATTAGTAAAAAATCTTACAGGGGATACTACTGATTCAATAACTCGTAAAATTAAGGAATGGTGGAAAGCATTTTTGCTCGAAAATTATTATACAAAAGAAGAAATATTAGAAATGTATCTAAACATTATATATGTTGGACCTAATATATATGGAGTTCAAACAGGAGCAAAATATTATTTTGATAAAGATATATCGGAATTGTCACTCGCAGAATGTGCATATTTAGCAGGAATTAATAATTCACCTAATTCATATAATCCATTTACAGATTTAGATAATTCAGAACTTATTACTAATAGAACTTTAACAGTATTACAAAAAATGTTAGAATTGGAATATATAAATCAAGAAGAATATGATGAAGCAAAAAAAGAAGTTGATTTAGGTTTGAATTTTGATAATGGAGAAATAGAAAGTAAAAATGCAATTTATTCTTATCATACAGATGCTTTAATCTCTCAGTTAATAAGTGACTTTGCAGAGGATAAGAATATATCAGAAGAATTTGCTAAAAATTATTTTTACCTATCAGGAGCAACAATTTATAGTACACAAAATTCAAATATACAAAATCAAGTAGAATATGAGTTTAATAAAAAACAATATATATTATATTCTTCTGATAAAGAGAATACATCTCAAGCTGCTATGATAATAATTGATCATCAAACAGGAAATATATTAGCATGTTCAGGTGGACTTGGAGAAAAACAAACTTTTAGAGGTTTAAATAGAGCAACACAGAGTAAGAGACAAACAGGATCTTCTATAAAACCATTAGCAGTATTAATCCCAGGGATAGACAAAAAGATATTTACTGCGTCAACAATATTTGAAGATGAAGAGAAAACTTTTGTAGACGGATATAAACCTGGAAATAGTGGAGGATATTTAGGGCAAATAACTGTAAGAAGAGCATTAGAATCATCTCAAAACATTCCTTTTGTTGAAATGATGGAAAAAATAAATCCTAAAAGGGCAATTTCATATTTGAAAAATATGGGAATTACATCATTGACAAAGGAAGATGAAAACTTGGCTTTAGCATTAGGAGGATTAAAAGAGGGAATTACACCATTAGAAATGGCAGGAGCATATGCTACAATAGCAAATGATGGAGAATATATAGAACCAACATTTTATACATCAGTAGTTAATTATAATGGAAATATGATATTAGAAGTAAAACAAAGAACAAAAAGAGTATTTTCAGAGCAAGTAGCTTATATACTAAAGGAATTACTAAAACAACCTGTTGAAGGAACATATGGTACAGCTACATATTGTAGAATATCTGGAATTGATGTGTCAGCTAAAACTGGTACAACAGATGAAAATTATGATAAATGGCTTTGTGGATTTACTCCTTATTATACAGCTGTAACTTGGTTTGGATTTGATAAAAATGAAACAATTTATTACAATAACCAAAATCCAGCAGGTATTATATGGGCAAATGTAATGAAGAAAATACATAAAGAATTACCAGATATGGAATTTGAACAACCAAAATTAATATTAGAAGAAAACATATGTTATGATACCGGAATGATAGTAAGAACAGGATGTAATAATACATATATAGAGTACTTTTTATTAGGAACTGAACCAAAGGAATGTACAAAACATTCCGGAGATAAGAATACATCAAATAATAGCAATAAAAATTCTAATAATTCAGAAGTGATTATAGAAGAAAACGAGTTAGAACTTGATCCATTAGACCAAAAAGAAGATACAATTGTTGAAAATGTAACAGAAAATGATGTATATGAAGAAGAGAAAAATATAGAAATAAATACACAAACTAATAGAGTTATAGATGAAATTGAGAATGTTCTTGTGAATGATGTAGAAACAAATGAAATTATTATAAATAATAATGTATTAAATAATATTGAAAATTCAACTTTTGAAGAAGAAATAATAAACGATATAGAAGAAGGAATATAATAAAGTGATATTTTATTATTGAGAAAATTCACTATTTTGTAACTGAGAAAAAATATTGAATTATAGACTGAAAATAAATGAGTTAAAAAATTAATTAAGCAGTTTTTTAAAAAATTCTCTTGACAGTTTACGATAATAAAGATAAAATAAAAGAGTAGAGAAGTAAAGTCTACAAATAGCACATTGAAAAATTAATAGAAGGAAGGTTGATGTTATGGAAATAGCAATAAACATCGCCATTTTTCTAATCTCAGCAGTTATTTTTACCTGTGTAGGTATTTATATAAGAAAAAGAATAGCTGAAAACAAAATGAAGAGTGCTGAACAAGAAGCAAGGAAAATTCTTGAATTGGCAAATAAAGAAGCTGAAAATAGAAAAAAAGAAGAAATCTTTAAGGCAAAAGAGGAAATTATAAATGCTAGGAAAGATT
The DNA here is from genome assembly GCA_944388605.1 of uncultured Clostridia bacterium. Lineage (GTDB taxonomy): Bacteria > Bacillota > Clostridia > TANB77 > CAG-508 > CALXJJ01. Next base: position 67,531 of record CALXJJ010000001.1, on the reverse strand, counting down.
TAGATGAAGAGATTAGGGAAAGAAGAGGCGAAGTACAAAATTTAGAAAGAAGAATATTGCAAAGGGAAGAAAGTTTGGAAAGCAAAATAGGAATTCTTGAAAAAAAGGAAAAAGAAATAGAGCTTAAAAATCAAGATATAGTAAAGAAAAAAGAAGAACTTCAAGAAGTAATAGATAAACAAATGTCTGAGCTTCAAAGAATTTGCAATTTGTCTAAGGAAGATGCTAAAAAACAATTATTAGCAGAAGTAGAAAAAGGTTTAATAGTAGAAAAAGCTAACCTTATAAAAGAATATGAAGCAAAGACGAAAGAAGAAGCTAATAAAACTGCAAAAGAAATTGTTAGTTATGCTATTGCCAAATGTGCGGCAGATCATACGCAAGAAACAACAGTTTCTACAGTAACTCTTCCAAATGATGACATGAAAGGAAGAATAATAGGAAGAGAAGGAAGAAATATTAAAGCTCTTGAAACATTGACAGGTATTGATTTAATAATAGATGATACACCTGAAGCAGTAGTTATTTCTGGTTTTGATCCGTTAAGAAGAGAAGTTGCTAAAATTGCATTAGAAAAGCTTATTTCAGATGGAAGAATACATCCAGGGAAAATTGAAGAAATGGTTGAAAAAGCAAAGGAAGAAATAGCGCAAACAATTAAAGATGAGGGAGAAAGAGCAGTTATGGAAACAGGAGTTACTGCACTTCACCCAGATTTAATAAAATTATTAGGAAAGTTAAAATATAGGACAAGCTATGGTCAAAATGTTCTAAATCATTCTATAGAAGTTTCTAATTTAGCGAGAATAATGGCAGATGAATTAGGATTAGATGCAAAATTAGCAAGAAGAGCAGGTTTATTACATGACATAGGAAAAGCATTGGATCATGATATGGAAGGAACTCATGTAGAGATAGGTGTTGATATATTAAAGAAGTATAAAGAAAATGAAAAGGTGATAAATGCAGTAGAAGCACATCATGGAGATGTAGAGCCAAAAACACCAGAAGCAGTATTAGTACAAGCTGCAGATGCAATTTCTGCTTCAAGGCCAGGAGCAAGAAGAGAAACATTAGAAGCATATATTAAAAGACTTGAAAAATTAGAAGAAATTGCAGATTCTTTCGAAGGTGTAGAAAAATCTTTTGCTATACAAGCTGGTAGAGAAGTGAGAATTATAGTAAAACCAGATAAAATATCAGATAGTGAAATGACATTATTAGCAAAAGAGGTTACAAAAAGAGTAGAAAATGAAATGGAATATCCAGGACAGATAAAAGTTAATATTATTAGAGAAACTAGAGTTATAGAGTATGCTAAATAAGAAAGAAACAGTTTTTATAGTTCATAAGAACTATAAAAACTGTTTCTTTTTGATATATACAATAGGAAAGTCATCCTTTCCTATTGTATAAAAGTCGCTACGCTCCAACGAATGCACACAATTTTACTTGCGTAAAATTGGCTTAGGAACAAATTTACTAAAAAGCCAAAGAGAAAGTTTAAAATTAGTACAAATTATAAGGCTTTCCGATTTGTTCTTATGAAAAGTAATAATATATCAAACCAATTGCGCACAATTTTGACTTCGCAAAGAATGTAATAAAGAATAAACTTTATTAAATATATTTACTATAGGTTTATTTTAATTTAAAAATATGATATACTAAAGTAAATGTAAAATGGAAGGATGAATATGAATGAAAATATTAGCAATAGGTGATTTGGTTGGAGAAGGAGCAATTAAAAAATTAAAGATATGTTTACCAAAAATAAAAGATAAATATGATATTTGTATAGTAAATGCGGAGAATACATCACAAGGAATGGGACTTATAAAAAAAGATTTTGAAGAATTAATGAAATTAGATATAGATGTTTTAACAATGGGAAATCATACTTGGGGTAAAAAGGATATTTTTTCGTTTATTAACAATAAAAGAATAATAAGACCAGCAAATTATTCTGAGGGAGTACCAGGAAAAGGATATACTATAATAGAAAAAGAAGGAAAGAAAGTTGGAGTTATAAATCTTATTGGAAGAACAGATATGAATGTATTATCCGAAAATCCATTTTTAATTGTAGATAGTATATTAGAAAAAATCAAAAATAATGTTGATATTATAATTGTAGATTTTCACGCAGAAGCTACAGCAGAAAAAATAGCAATGAGATATTATTTAGATGGAAAAATAAGCGCACTATTTGGAACTCATACGCATGTTCAAACAGCAGATGAGATGATTTTAGAAAAAGGAACAGGTTATATAACAGATCTAGGAATGACTGGACCAATAAAATCTATTATAGGAATGGATATAGATGTTTCTATAAAAAGATTTGTTACATCATTACCAGAGAAATATAAATTAGCTACAGGAGAATATTGCTTAAATGGTTGTTTGTTTGAAATTGATGTCGAAAGTAAAAAAACAACCAAGATAACTAGAATAAATATGTAGTTAGAATAATAAAATGCCGAAAAATAGCAAAAAAAGAAGATAAGTTTTTCCACTTTTTTCCAAAAAACTATAGACAATTATTAAAAAATGTAATATAACTATAATTGTTCAGACGAAACAAAAAATAAATTATTAGGAGGAAAAAAATGGAAATTTTAAAAATCTCATCAAAGTCAAATCCAAACTCAGTAGCAGGAGCAATTGCTGGTTTGGTAAAAGAAACAAATAAGGCAGAAATGCAAGCAATTGGAGCAGGAGCCTTAAATCAGGCAGTGAAAGCTATTGCTATTGCAAGAGGTTTTGTGGCACCATCAGGAGTAGATTTAGTATGTATACCAGCTTTTGCAGAAGTAGAAGTAGAAGGTGAAGAGAGAACAGGCATGAAGTTAATTATTGAATCAAGAAAATAATTATATAAATTTTGTTCATATTAAATTAAGTGTGAGTTCTGTACTTTAGAATTTACACTTAATTTATACAATAGGAAAGTTATCCTTTCCTATTGTATAAAATTCGCTACGCTCTAACGACTGCACACAATTTTGACTTCGTAAAATTGGCTTAGGAACAAATTTACTAAAAAGCTAATGAGGAAAGATAAAATTAATATAAATTTTAAGGCTTTCCGATTTGTTCTAGGATTTATTCTATAAAATTATAAAAATTTCCCAAATATCATTGAAAAAAAATAGTAATTAGTATATGATAATAAAGTAATTAAATATGCATATATAGAGGTATATTCTGGAAGGAATGATAATTTATATGAAAGAAGGCTTTACAAAATATATTTTTATAATATTAGTAATAATTATAATTTGTCTTGCTGTATATAAAATTTATCAAAATAATAGTGAAAAACCTGAAGAAAATATAGTAAATGAAGTAGTACAAGATACTATAAAGAGTAATGATATAAGAATAGGTATTACTAATTTTGATACCATGAATCCCTTATTGTCAAATAATAGAGATATTTTACAAATTGATAGATTAATATATGAACCATTAATAACATTGGATGAAAATTACCAGGCTAAATTATGCTTAGCTAGTGAATGTTCAAAAATTGATAATAAAACATATGTAATAAAAATAGATACAAATAAAAGGTGGCAAGATGGAACACCATTTATGGCTAAAGATATACAATTTACCATAGATAGATTAAAAGAAGGTAAATCAATATATTCGTATAATGTACAGTATATTTCGAGTATAGAGATATTGGATGCAAGCACAGTAAAGATATATTTAAGTCAAGAGCAACCATTTTTTGAATATTATTTAACTTTTCCTATATTATGTAATAGTCAATATATTAATAAAGATATGAATACATCAACAGAAATTCCATTAGGAACAGGAATGTATAAAATTGAAAGTATAGAAGGAAATAATATTAAATTAACAAAAAATGAAAAATGGTGGAACAGAGGAGAAAATGATCCTAAAGCAGAAAATATTACTATTAACATATATTCACAAATGGGAGAGGTATATAATAGTTTTAAATTAGGCAACATAGATTTTATTAATACATCAAATACCAGTGTAGAAGATTATATAGGAACAATAGGATATGGAAAAAATGAATATAAAGGAAGAGAATTAGATTATATTAGCTTGAATTGTAACAATAATATTTTAAAATATCCAGAAGTAAGAAAAGCAATAAGTTATCTTATAGATAAAAATAATATAGTATCTTCGGTATATAATAATAAAAAATACATTTCAGATTTCCCTTTAGATTATGGAAGTTTTTTATATACAGAACAAGAAAGCCAGTTTGCTTATGATATAGAAAAAGCAAAACAAGTTTTAACAGATGCAGGTTGGGTATATAAAAATAGAAGATGGCAAAAGACTGAAAATAGAGTTACAACAAGAATCAGTTTAAATGTGGTAGTAGAAAAAGATAATGAAAATAGAGTAAAAGTAGCAGAAAATATTATAGATAAATTAAATGAAATAGGATTAAATGCAAAAATAGAAAAAGTAAGTCAAGCTAGATATAATCAATATTTAGAAAACAAAAATTACGACATAATTATAACAGGAATATTAAATTCATATACACCTGATTTAAATAGCTTTTTTGGAAATGGAAATATAGCAAATTATAGTAATCAAGAGATGACTACTATATTAAATGAAGTAAATAATATTACAGATCAGAAAGTATTAATAGAAAAATATAAAAGAATAGTTGAAATATATAATAATGATGTTCCATACATTTTCCTATATAGAAATAGAAATATAGTTGTACATGATCAAAATTTAACAGGAGAAATATATCCGACAAATTATAATATATTTAATGGAATAAAAACTTGGGTTAGAAGATAAAAATAATTTATAAAAAGTATTGACAAATAAAAAAAATGATATATAATATAACAAACAAATGTTCTAAGATAATAAATTAATTATATTGAAAGGATAGGTATATAAATATGAGTACAGAAAATCAAGAAAAAAGAAAAGCATTAGAAGCAGCAATGAGCCAAATAGAAAAACAATTTGGAAAAGGATCAGTTATGAAATTAGGGGATTTTAAGACAATGGAAGTAGAAGCAATTCCAACAGGAGCATTAAGCTTAGATATTGCATTAGGTATAGGTGGAATCCCAAGAGGTAGAATTATAGAAGTATATGGACCAGAATCGTCTGGTAAGACTACTCTTGCATTACATATGATAGCTGAAGCTCAAAAAATGGGAGGAGAAGCAGCTTTTATAGATGCAGAACATGCGTTAGATCCAGTATATGCTAAGCATTTGGGTGTAGATATAGATAATTTAATAGTTTCACAACCAGATACAGGAGAACAAGCATTAGAAATAGCGGAAGCTTTAGTAAGAAGCGGTGCATTAGATATAATTGTTGTTGACTCTGTTGCAGCACTAGTTCCAAAAGCAGAAATAGATGGAGATATGGGAGATTCTCATATAGGACTTCAAGCAAGATTAATGTCTCAAGCATTAAGAAAGTTAGCAGGAGCTATAAACAAATCAAAAGCAGTTATAGTATTTATAAATCAATTAAGAGAAAAAGTAGGAGTGATGTTTGGAAATCCAGAAACAACAGCTGGAGGAAGAGCACTAAAATATTATGCTTCTGTTAGATTAGATATTAGAAAAATTGATAATATAAAACAAGATGGAGAAATAGTAGGAAATAGAGCAAGAGTAAAAGTAGTAAAGAATAAAGTGGCACCACCATTTAGAGAAGCAGAGTTTGATATTGTATATGGAAAAGGAATATCAAAAGAAGGAAATATATTAGATTTAGCTGTAAATTTAGATATTATAGAAAAAAGTGGTTCGTGGTTTAGCTATAATGGTGAAAGAATTGGACAAGGAAGGGAAAATGTTAAGAAATATCTTAATGATAATAAACAAACAATGAACGAGATAGAAAAGAAAGTTAGAGATAATTTTAACAAAGCATTTGAACAAAGTTTAGGAGAAGAAGAAAAAGATAAAGAAGAAGATATACCACCTGAGGAATAGAATGAAATCAAGAGGTTTTAATTATGTATAGCATAGAAGAATTTGATAAACAAAAGACAAGAGTATTAAAATATATAATGTATCAAAAAAGAACAAAAAAACAAATTATTCAAAAGTTTTCAAAAGATATTGACGATAATATTTTAGAAGATGTAATAGCCTATTTAGAAGAAGCAGGATATATTAATGATATAGAATATATAGGAAAAGCAATTAAACAATATATTCTATTAAATACATTATCTATAAAAGAAATAAAATATAAATTAATGCAAAAAGGTTTAAATGCTAATAATATAGATGATTATATATGTGAAAATATAGATGAGTTAGAAGAATATGAGGCTTCTTCTGCAAAAAAAATATTATTAAAAAAAAGTAATAATATAGATATTGATTTAGCAAAACAATATTTAAAGAAAAAGGGATATAAAGAAGAGTCAATAAAAAAAGCAATAGAAGAATTAAATTAATATGATAGAAAAGGAATGAAAAAAGATGCATAAAATATTAACAATGGAAACTGCTAAATACGAAATTAAAATAGACAATTTTGAAGGTCCATTAGATTTATTATGCCATTTAATTGATAAAAATAAAATGAATATTTATGATATAAGAATAAATGATATAACAGATCAATATATTGAATATATAAATAAAATGGAAGAAATGAATTTAGAAGTTACTAGCGAGTTTTTACTAATGGCATCTACATTATTATATGTAAAATCTAAAAATCTGTTACCTAAAGAAAATGAAGATCAAGAAGAAATTACAGAAGAAGAACTTATAAGAAGGATAATAGATTATAAAAAATATAAAGAAATTACTAAAATCCTAAAACAAAACTATGATATTTATGGAAAAAGATTTACTAAAATGTCAGAAAATATTGAACTACCAAAACAAGTTCTGGATAAAAAGTATGATAGTAAGATTATACCAGAAATATATTCAAAAATAGTAGAAAAAAATTCGAATAGATTAAATAATAATGCAAAAAATATTCAAAAGATTGCTATAGTAGATATATATACTGTAGGTGATAAAGTAAAGCAAATGTTTAAAGAATTGATACATAATAATAAATTTATATTTAACAAATTATTTTCATTAAATAGATGTAATAAAAAAGAAATAGTTACTGCTTTTACAGGACTCTTAGAAATGTCGCGTAGAAATAAAGTAACAACAAAGCAAGAAGAAATGTTTGGAGATATAATAGTCGAGAAGAAGTCAAAGTAATTAAACTTTGACTTCTATTCATCATCATAATCATCTGTTTGAGGAGTTTGCATTTCTGTTTCATCATATTCATATTCATAAGCAGGAATAGGCTTATTTCTTTTTGGTCTTGCTTTATTTTGAATTATAGGTGATTCAATTTTAATTTCTGCATTTTGCTGTTCTAATTTTTCTTTTTCCTCTTTCAATTCTTTAACCTTTTGCTTTAATCCATCTTTTTTTTCCTCTTTTTTATTAGACATTTGCTTATTTAAAAGAGAGTTAACTTTTTCCATTAAATCAGGTACATAATCAATTAATCTATCCATAGCACAACTGTGATTTACTGGTAGTAGTTTTACATTGTTTGCTTGAACTACTAAAAATGCCACAGGAGTAATGCTAACACCTGCACCACTTCCACCGCCAAATGGTAAACGATATTGTATTTGTTCTTCTTTTTCCTTTTTCATATATTCATTTATAGTTTCACCTTTGAATTCACTTCCACCAGATGCAAACCCAAATCCAACTTTTGATATAGGAATAATAATTATATTATTTGAAGTTTCTATAGGTTCACCAATTATAGTATTTACATCTACCATATCTTTTATGCTATTCATAGCTGTAGTCATAAGACCTTCTATTGGATGTTCGTTCATTTTTATCAATCCTTCCTTTTTTTATGATACTTATAATATTCACAATTTTAATACTAAATATACCAATTAAATTGATTTTATAATAATTTTTATTGTGCTTATAGTAAGAATCTAATAAATTAAGTTCAAAAACTGGATTATGCTCGTAGTCTGGGTTATTATTATATTCAGGCAATATGCTATATTTTATATTTTTATTCGATTTAGTGAAAAAAGGAAGAATATTTGATAATATAATAGAAATAAAAGCAATTAAATATGAGTTTAAAATAACGTCATCTATACCTAATTTTAGTTTTAAATCTAATTTTTCTATTTTCATATCCAATTTTTTTATATCTTTTAAATTTGGTTTTCTATTTTGGGCAAATTTTTCTACATCTTTGATATTAATTTTTTTAAGTAGATGATGTTTATACAAATTATTAACTTTTTTATTATCTATTTTTATTTTTAATATAGGAATTTTATTAAAAAAATATAATCCGATACTAAAAAAATATTTTAAGTTTTCAGTATTACTTTTAGAAAAATAGTAGATATTTAATTTTAGGTGAGAAAAATATACAATAAATAGTAATAACAAAATAAATATAAAGATGTAAACAAAAAGCATAAATTTTATTCCTTTCTTTATGTAAATAATTACTATATATATTTTAACCAAAAATAAAAAAAATAATCAGAATAAATTTTGATTTTAGATCATGTTTTCAAGTAAAAAACATTGCATACAAATTAACGAAAAGTGGACAAATCTCGCTTAGCGAGAACTTTCCTATACTTTTCTAACTTAATTATATATATTTAAGTTCTCGAAGAAACGTAAAGATTTGTCGACGTGAAAAATTGCATATCAATTTTTCTGTGCAATGTTGTTATTTTGTTGAATATGAAAAACTCGATTTCCTATTCAACAAAAAATGAATATAAGCATGGCTCTTATACTCATTTTAAGATTAAATTTTTTCTATCTTTCCAGTAGTATTATCTAATATATATAATGTATTTAATAATAGATGATTATCTTTATTAATAACAACATATATATCATAATTGAGGTCATGATAGAAGTTATAGTAGTTGACTAAATCTTGAGGAGAATTTACTGATTGGAGTGCATAATCATATTTATCAATATGTAACATTGATAAATCTATTTCGTCAATATTACCTAATGTACTGTCAATAAGTACTACTCCAAAGTTAGAACTTTTAGCTGAACTGGTGATGCATACTAATGTTGTTGAAACAATAGAGCATATGCATATAAATATTATGCATACAAATAAAAAGCTAAAATGTCTTCTCCGCATGATAAATACCTCACCATATTAAATTTAGTGAAATGCCATGAACATTGATTATAATATACAAAATATTTGAGTATTAAAATCAATGAATTTCAACTAGTAACAAAAATTATTATAACACAAATATAAACAGTTTTCAATAATTATATAATCTAATTTTACGCGAATTTACTAGAAGAGCAGGTTAAATCTAAATAGTTTTGAATAGTAGAAAAATAGAAAGTAATTTGATATAATAATATAAGTTGAATTATGATAAAGTAAAAAATTATAGAAAGGATCGACATAAATATGAAATCAAACATAATAAAAGTTTTAATTGCAATGATAATCATAGTAACAATTATAGGTATAACATATTATTATATAAGAGTAGCTACATCAAGTATGCCAAAAGAGATTTTTGAAAAATATAATTATAAAGAAGAAAAATTTATGGGAAGAAATATATATATAATATCTCCAAAAGAAAAAGCAAGCAATTTAAAAATTTTATATATTCATGGTGGATCTTATGTTGGAGAATTAGAAAAAATACATTGGGAATTTTTTAAAGATATTATAGATGATACAAATGCTTCAATTATAGTGCCAGATTATCCATTAGCTCCTGCAAATACATATAAAGAAGTGTTTAAAATGATGGAGCCGTTTTATAAAGAAATAATAGAAGAAGTAGGGAGTGAAAGATTAATTGTGATGGGAGATTCAGCAGGAGGTGGATTGAGTTTAGCATTATGCGAAAAATTAAGTCAGGAAAATGTACAAATGCCTAGAGAACTTATACTAATATCACCTTGGCTCGATGTAAGATTAGAAAATCCAGAAATAGATAAGGTGGATGATCCAGTTTTAAATAAATCACTATTAAGTATATCAGGCAAAAGTTATGCTGGAAAAGATGGAATGGACTCGTATTTAGTCAATCCAATAATTGGTCCTACAGATAAGTTAGGAAACATTACTATAATAACAGGAACAAGAGATATGTTATATCCAGATTGTAAAAGATTTGCTGAAAAATTAAGTAATGTTAATTATATAGAAATTAAAGACGCAATTCATAATTTTATATTAAAAAGAAGAGAAAATGTAGTAGGAGCACAAGAAGGGTATGATATTATACTAGAAATATTAAAAGGAGAGTGATAATATATGTCAAAAGAAAATTGGAGGAGACTTGATAATTCTGCAAAAATTTTTCCAATAATATCAAGTAAAAAGTATAGTAGTGTTTTTAGATTATCAGCTGTATTAAAAGAAAAGGTAGAACCTGAAATATTAAAACAAGCAGTGAATGAGGTTCTTAAATATTATGCTTCATTTAAAGTAAAACTAAAAAAAGGAATGTTTTGGTATTATTATGAAGAAAACAATAAGGAACTTATAATAGAAGAAGAAAATAATTATCCATGCAAATATATAGATCCAAATACTAATAATGACTATTTGTTTAAAATTACTTATTTTAATAATAAAATAAATTTAGATATTTTTCATTCTTTGACTGATGGAAATAGTGGAGTTTATTTATTAAGAGAAATAGTTTATACTTATATAGAAAAAAAATATCCAGAAGTATTTGATGAAAAGATAAGAGAAGCAAGAAAAATAAAATATGATACAGAAGATGATTACATAAAAAATTACAATAAAAAATTACATAGTAATTCTAGTTCTAGAAAAGCATATATATTAAAAGGGAAAAAATTACCTTTAGCAACCATAGGTGTAATACACGAAAATATTAATTTAAAGGAACTTAAAATTGTAGCAAAAGAAAAAGAAGTTACAGTAACTCAATATTTAACTGCTACACTTATATATGCAATATATACTGCAAATTATATAAAACATAAAGGAAGTAGACCAATAAAAATATGTATACCTGTAGATTTAAAAAAATACTTCAGATCTGAAACAATAAATAATTTTTTCTCATATATAACAGTTGAAACAAATATGAAACAAGTTAATGAATTTGAAGATATACTTAGATTTGTTAAAGGTGATTTTGAAAAAAGATTAAGCAAAAATGAAATATTAAAAACTATGTCTGCAAATGTAAGATTAGGGAATAATTTAATAATAAAAATGATACCTTTATTTTTAAAAAGTATAATAGTAAGGTTAAGTTATTTAGAAATTAGGAAATATACAACAACTACATTTTCTAATATAGGAAGAATAGGTATAATAGGAGAGTATAAAAAATATATAGAAAAGTTTATGATTTTAATTGCTCCAGAGCCAGTAGAAAAAATTAAATGTTCTGCATGTTCTTTTGATAATGAACTTGTATTTACATTTACATCAACATTAGAAAATACTGATATTGAAAAAACTTTTTACAAACAAATAAAAAAGCAGGGTATAGAAATAAGTTTAGAAGGGAATGGTGTACATGACATTATATCCTAAAATAAATAATATAAGAAATAGTCATTTAGTGATAAAAATTATGCTAGGAATATCTATATTAATATCACTTACTTGTATAATCATAAATATATGTATTCCAGGGAATTTCTTTTGGGCATTTTTAGTTATAGCTGGAATAGTGTATACTTGGGTAACAGTTATGTATTCAATAAAAAGAAATATAAATATTGCTTCAAATGTATTTATGCAAACCATATTAATCTCTATATTAACAATTGCTATAGATATTATTATAGGATATAGGGGTTGGAGCTTAGATATGGCACTACCTATAATAATATCTGTGGCAAATATCACATTATTATTATTAACTATAGTAAGTACAAAGAAGTATTATCAATATGCATTATATCAAGTAATGACTTTTTTAATAAGTATTTTACCATTTGTATTGTTATGTACTACTAATTTAATAAAATTAGAAATATTTACAATTTTAGCTACATTTATTGCAACAGTAACTTTAATATTTAATATATCATTGTGTGGAAAAAATATTAAAGAAGAATTGATTAGAAGATTACACTTATAAGAAGGAAAGTGGACGTTAACGAAATTAAACATTTCGACGTCCACTTTCCTAATATAGAAAATCCATTGCACACAATTTTGACTTCACAAATTCATGGTTAAAGATATATTATAAATTCTCCAATATTTTAGGTAATACTTGTTTTTTTCTTGAAACAACTCCTTTTAATAAAACAGTATTATTATCTAAACTAACACTAAAAGCTTTTTCAAAAATATTTGATTTATCTCCAAGTACTAATGCTTTAGAATCTCCTTTTAATATATCTGTAACTAAAAATACATATAAATTAAGATTATTTTTAGATATCTCATTCCCAATAGAATTTTCTAGTTCTGTTTTCCTTGTAAAAACACCATCAACATCTGCACTATTAATTTGAGAAATTACAAATTTGATGTCATTTTTATCAAACGGTTTAGAATCTATATTTATAATCTGATCAGCTGTATAATCACTTATATCTGTACCAGCTTTTAAAAGTTTTTCACCATATTCATACAAATCAACATCAGCAATTTTAGCTAATTTTTCTGCTATTTTTTTATCTTCAACAGTGCAAGTAGGAGATTTGAATAATAATGTATCTGATATTATTGCACTTAACATAATACCTGCCATTTTTGGAGATATATCAATATCATTTTGTTTATATAATTTATATATGATTGTAGATGTACAGCCTACTGGCTCTGTTACGCAGTGAACAGGCTCATCTGTTTTTAAATTAAAACGATGATGATCAACAACCATTTTTATTTTAGCATTTTCTATACCTGGCACACATTGACCAAATTCATTATTATCTACCATTATAACATTAGAGTTATCTTCTATTTTTTCTAATAAAGTTGGTGCTTCAAAATCAAATGTTTTTAAAGCAAAAGCAGTTTCTTTATTAATATTCCCTAACCTACAACTTTGAGTATTATTACCTAATTCTGTTTGTAAGTTTGCCATTGATATAGCAGAAACAATTGAATCTGTATCTGGATTAGTATGTCCGAAGACAAAAGTTTTATCTATCATAATAAACCTCCATCAGAGCTATAAGGCTCTATATAAAATCTATTGCACGTAAATTTATTACAACTCACACTTATTATTATACAAAAAAAATACAAAAATGTCAAATTATCCCTGAGAATAATATTTTTTTTGTGTTATAATTACAATAAGAAAGTATAGGGAATCTATATATTAACGAAATTATAATATTAGAATTTACCTGATAGTTAATATTTTTTAAAAAACTATTGACTTAACATTAACAAGGAGGTATAATATGAATGAAGATGAAATTAAATTAGAAATACAACAAAAAATAGAAAAAATAAAAAAAATGATAAATAAAAAAGAAAAAAAGGAATTAATTGAAAAAGAAAGGAAAGCGTTGGATATACTATTAAAATCGTACTTGAATGATTAACAAAAGTAAGAATAAACGTATAATATACGATTTAGTTTCATTTATAAACTGATTAAATTCTGATAAAATTTATTTCAAGATTGGGGGCAGTATATAAATGAAAAAGGAGAATATAATAAAAATAGGAAAAAATTTAAAACAAATTAGAAAGAGTAATGGTTATACTCAGGAAAGATTAGCAGAGGTAATAGAATGTTCTCCTAGGTATATTAGTGATATTGAGCAAGATAGATCAAAACCTTCATATGAAGTATTAATAAAAATTTGTAACATATTTAATATTAGTTTAGATGATTTATTTGCTAAATATTTGGATGGGAGAAAAAGCGAAATAGACTTTTCTTTTATAGGATTTGATAAACTTAATAATAATGATAAAATGACAATAGCATATTTAATAGAATATTTTAATAGAGAAAATTTAGCATAATATTTGTAATATTAATGTAATATATTTGTAATTGAAATGTAATATTATATTTAGCTAAAAAACTTGAAAAAAATATTATATTGATATAAGATAATAATATAGTTTATACAATAAGATAAAAGAAAAGGAGAATTAGTATGGAAAATGTAGAAGAGAAACAAAAGCCACAAGTTACTGAAAAACAAAAACAAAGAACAGACTTTTTATTAACAATTGTATTATTGCTTTCAGTTTTTTCAGGAGTATTACTTTGGTATATAATCATGGTATTAAATACTGTAAAGGATATGTTAGCATAAGATTTAAAAAACAAATTGGAAAGCCAACGAGAAAATATTAAATTAGTACAAATTTTAAGGCTTTCCGATTTGTTCTATTATAGGAAAAATTGAATTTTTCTTATACAAGAATTTCGCTTTGCTCTAACAGATGTACACAAATTGTATTACATAAAAAATGACATTATCTAAGTAAAAGATAGTGTCTTTTTTCTACCATAGGAAAGTTATCCTTTCCTATGGTAGAAAAGTCGCTATGCTCTAACAGTTGCACACAATTTTGACTTCGTAAAATTGGCTTAGGAACAAAAACATTTTACTATAATGCAAAAAATAAATAAATACATATTTATTCACCAAAAAAACATATAATAAAAATAATTTGATAACATTATACAATTATAATAAAAAATATAGAGAAGTGATACTATAAAAATTATATATTGGAAGGAATGTGATTAATTATAGAAGAGTCATTGTATAAAGATTCAATAGTATTATTAGAAGGAGCAATAGATGAAATAAAATTAAAATTGGATTTGATAAGGAAAAATAAAATAATAAAAAATGAAAGAGATCCTATATCATATATAACAAGTAGAATAAAAACAGAAGAAAGTATGAAGCAAAAATTAATGAGAAAGAATATACCAATTAATTTAGATAATGCACTAAATAAAGTATATGATGCAGCAGGAATAAGAATTATTTGTTCATATGTTGATGATGTTTTTGAAATGGCAAATATTTTAAAACAATATGATGATATGGAAGTGATAAAAGAAAAAGATTATATAAAAAATCCTAAATCTAATGGATATAGAAGTTATCATTTAATTTTAAAAGTGCCAGTTAATATAGAAAGAAATGTTAAAAAAGTATATGTTGAAGTTCAAATAAGAACTATAGCAATGGATTTTTGGGCGAGCTTAGAGCATGAAATGAAATATAAAAAGAATATTAAAAGTCAAGAAATGATAGTTAATGAGTTAAAAAGATGTGCAGATGAAAGTGCAACTATGGACATTGACATGATGTCTATCAGAAAAATGATTGATGAATATGATTGAAAATTTTATAGGAGGAATTGTTATGAAAAAAATAAAATTAGGTAATATAATTTATAATAAAGATGAGGCAGAATTATCAAAAAACGGTGTTTCTTTGTACTTAAGCAATAAAGAATGTGAAATGATGGATATACTTATATATAATAAACCAAAAAAAGTTAGTAAAAAAGAATTGGAAAATAAATTATGGTCAAAAGACAAAAAGGATGAGAAAATTGTTAATATGTATATATTGTATTTACAACAAAAGCTTTTAGCTTTAGGTGCTAATATAAAAATTTCTGAAAGAGATGGATATGCATTAGAATCCATATAATTTGCAATAAAAATTGGTTCTTTGTCAGGTTAATTGGCAAAGAACCATTATATGATACACTATCTTTCTTTTGCTAATAATATGAACTGAGTTATTAATGTTCAATTTTATTGGTTTGAAATTTTGATAATAGAGATGTTTTTAAACTTATTATAAAATGATAATTAATTAGAATACTATATAATATAGATAATATTAATATAAATAATTGAAAAATCCAATTATTTGAGTAATATGAAACTATACTAATAATAATCATTATTATAGGACCAAGTTTTTTAGATTTTTTTATATTCATATATTTTTTTAGTACAATTCTCCTATATACATATATGATGAAATTAGCTATTAATGAAGATATAACAGCAGCATAAATTTTAAGAGTAGATATTAATGCTATATTAAATACTACATTTATGATAGCAGCCATTATTGTAGTTGTTCCCATTATTTTAGTGTTTTTATATGCACTAAATATGCCTCCATAGAAATTAGAAATATTAGAAAAATATATTGCTATTACTAAAATTGGTATATATACATAAGCTTCAGAAAAAGATTCATTTATAAAAATAGGAAAAATAAAAGGCATAACAGATATAAGGCATATGACTATTGCAAATAAGAACTTCTTCATATCTGTATAAATACTATTATAATATTCTTCTTTATCTTTTTCTTTCAATATTTTAGCAGCAGATTCTTTCCAAGCAGTTGAAAAAAATCCATAACAAGTGTTTAATATATAAGGAAATTTATTAGCAATTGAATAAATTCCATTTGCACTATCTCCTAAAAATTGATTTATAATAAGCCTATCAGACATGCTTATTATAATCCAAGATAGATTATTAGGAACTAATGGAATAGAGTATCTTATCATATCTATCATAAGTTTTTTATCAATACTATTTTTATCTACATATTTAAAAAATTTTAATTTAAAAAACATTACAAGAGCTGTAGCAATATTAGCTATTATTGTAGAAAGTAGGAGACCTTCAATACCAATTTTCAAAACTAATATAAAAAACAAATTTAATAGAATAGTAGATATACCTAAAATAAAATTAGATAAAGAATACATTTTTACCTGTCCAAGTCCCCTTGACAAAGAGTTACTTAAACTAATAAATGCTATAGAAATTATATATAAAATAAATAGTACTCCATATTGATATTTCGTAATTCCAACTATTATGGAAGCAATTATTGTAAAAATAGTAGTTCCTATTCCTATATATAAAACAGTTTGAGTTACAACCTTCTTTCTACTAGAGGAATCAATAGCATCAATAAGAAATCTAAACATTGAATCTTCCATAAGCAAAGTTATTATAGGAGCCAAAAAAACTGACAAAGTAACTAAAAAGTCATATTCACCATATTGAGCAGTTGATAATTTTGATGTATATAATGGTAGTAATAGAAAAGATAAGACTTGAGCACTCAATTTACCAATTGCTATAATTACTGTATTTTTAACTAGTTCTTTTTTTAAATTCATGTATTTAATCCTCACTTTCTAAATCGTTTTGCAAATTAACATATATTGTTTTGTAATTAGTATATATTACCATTCCAGGTTTACTACCAGAAGGTTTTTTTACATATTTTACTTGTGTGTAGTCTACAGGAACTTTAGACGAAAATTTAGCTTGACTATGTTTAGCTGTAATAATTGCTACTGATTTAATGGTTTCAAAAGATGGATTTAATCCATTAGTTTCAATTATAACATGGCTACCATGAATATCTTTTGTATGAAGCCAGATATCATTTTTTTTAGCATATTTTAAAGTTAAATAATCATTTTGCTTATTATTTTTACCAACCAATACTTTAAAATCATCTATTATAAATGTTAGAGGAGAAAAATTAATATCCTTCTTTTTTTTAGATTTTTGTTTAACTGCATAAGAATTCAAACCGAAATTTTGAATTCTTATGAGTAGTATGTTTAAATAAGAGATTCTCCGAAATCTCTGTATATATATCATCTATATCTGATACAGTTTGAACATTTTCTAATTCATAAATAATACTGTCTAAATAATTTAATTCTTTAAGAGCTTCATCTTTTTGAGAATTTACAATTTCTAATGCATTTTTTAATTTATTATATTTTTTAAAATATATTTTAGCATTGTATGATGGTGAATATCTTATATCTAAAGGAATAGTAATTAAATTATTATTATCATAATAATTAGAAACAGTAAAAGAATCTGTATTTTTATTTGGAATTTTATATAAATTAGCAGTAATTAGTTCACCATATAATTTATATTTGTTCATGTCTTTACATTCTTCCAATTTTGTATTTATATTTTCTAATTTCTTATGTATTTTTTGAAGGGCAGATAATACAAGTTTAGATACATTATGTCTATAAGTAGAAAATTGTTCCATATTTTCTTTTGAAGAATAATAATCATCTAATTTATTGCTAATAGAAGATTTTTGTTTTATGTTTGGTGCTAATGTATATCCTTTTTCAAGTAGTACAAAAGATGGATATTTTAAAGTATCATGTATGTAATCATAAATTCTATTACAATCATTAAAATTTGGTATATTATTTACAAAAGATTTACTGAATCCTACAAAATTACTAATTAACATATTGGGATCAGAAATTGTAAAATCTTTTTTAGATAATTCTAAAAAATGTTTTTTGGTAGATGTAACCATAATATATAAATATCCAGGCGCAATATTTCTATTAGAATTATTATCAGTATATAAATGTCTCATACTATCTATAATTATATTTTTTTCATCTGTTAAAATTATATTACTATGTTTTCCCATTAATTCAACATACAATTTTTTTATAGATACTTCATTTGTGTTAGAAAAAGTTTCAAAAGAAATTTCTACTGTACGTTCTAAATCATAAGATAATATACTAATTATTTTTGCATTAGTAAGATGCTTTCTTAGAACCATACAAAAATTATATGGATTAATTGGATTGGGTTTAGAAATAGTAGTTAAATGCATACGATAATTATCAGAAGATATATTAATATATAAAGAATATTTCTCATTATTATTGTATAAAGAAATGATAATTTCATTTTTTGTGGGTTCAAAAAATTTATTTACTTTACTATTAATTAAATAGTTATTTAAATCATTTACAATACATTTTGTAACAATTCCATCAAAAGCCATAATAATTTGGTATAATAATTTATTATACGCTTCCTCCTTTTATTAATTTACTTCCATACAATATTAACACATTATAATAAAAATAGCAAGAAATAAGCACTTTTTACTTGACACAAAAATGTACATGCATTATAATTACATTAGCAAAATCATCAGGAGGAAATACTATAATGGATGAAGTTTATTATTATGCAGAATGGAAAAATACATGTGACGAAGATCTTATAAAATTAATTAAAAATGGTAATAAAAAAGCTTTAGATTATTTGATTAATAGATATAAAGAACTCGTAAATATGAAAGTAAGTAAATATTTTATAGTCGGAGCAGAAAAAGATGATACAATGCAAGAAGGTTTAATTGGTTTATATAAAGCTATAAAAAATTTTGATCCAGAGAAACAGAATTCTTTTAAATCTTTTGCTAATATGTGTATTGAAAGACAACTTATAACAGCTATTAAGTCTTCTAACAGACAAAAACATTCACCATTAAATTCATATCTTTCATTAAATACATCAGCATATAATAATGATAATGAGGATGACCCAGCATTGATAGAAGTACTAAATTCAAATTTAATAGAAGATCCTTTAGATACACTTACCAAAAAGGAATATTATATGAATGTGGAAGAAAAGATAAATAAGAACCTAAGTAAATTTGAAAAACAAGTACTTAAAAGATATATTAGAGGAGAAAGTTATATTGCTATTGCAGAAAAATTAGATACTCCTGTAAAATCAATAGATAATGCAATACAAAGAATACGAAAAAAAGCAATAAAAGATATATTAAATAATGAATGAAATAGTAAAACAATTTTTGGAGTTGTCAAATATAGAAAATATTAAAACTTACAGAGCTGTTATACATAGATAGAAAAGATTATTGACAAACGAGAATTGACTAATTGTTATATAAATTAGAATCGATTAGTGAAAAGAAATACAATAAATTTAAGTCAATTCATTTTATGCTTTCATAGCTCAGTAGGTAGAGCACTACCTTGGTAAGGTAGAGGTCACGGGTTCGATTCCCGTTGTAAGCTCCAAATGATAACAACTTACGAACTATAAAGTTTGTAGGTTGTTTTTTATACAATAGGAAAGTTATCCTTTCCTATTGTATAAAAGTCGCTACACTCTAACGACTGCACACAATTTTGACTTCGGAAAATTGGCTTAGGAACAAATTTACTAAAAAGCCAAAGAGAAAAAAGATAAAATTAGCACAAATTAAGCATCTCTCCAATTTGTAGTATAAACAATTTATGATAAAAGGAGAATTTAAATGTATTGAAAAAATGTATGATATATGATATATTATTTTGTGATTATTGGATATAATATAAAAAGAAAGGATGATAATTATGATAAATAAAAGGAAAATAGTATTAGTAGGAACTGGTTTCGTTGGAATGAGTATGGCTTATTCATTATTAAATCAAGGAGGAATAAATGAATTAGTTCTTATAGATGTTGTAAAAGAAAAAGCAGAAGGAGAAGCAATGGATTTAGCTCACGGAATATCTTGTGCACCTTCAAAGATAGATATAAAAGCTGGAGATTATTCAGATTGTAAAGATGCTGATATAGTAGTAATAACTGCAGGATTAGCACAAAAACCTGGACAAACTAGATTAGACTTGGCAAAAGCAAATGCAAAAATCATGAAAGAAATTACATTAAACGTTGTAAATTCTGGATTTAATGGTATATTTTTAGTTGCAAGTAATCCAGTAGATTTAATGACATATGTTGTATATAAAGTATCTGGATTTGATAAGAGTAGAGTAATAGGTTCAGGGACAGTTTTAGATACTTCGAGATTAAGATATTTAATTGCTAAAAAATTAAATGTTTCTACAAAAAATATACATGCATATATAATGGGAGAGCATGGAGATTCTTCATTTGTTCCATGGAATAAGGCTTATATAGGATGTAAAATATTGACAGATATTTTTAAAGAAAGAAATGAAGATTTAAATATATTAAATGATATATATAATGAAGTTCAACAAGCAGCTTATGAAATTATTGAAAAGAAAAGAGCAACATATTATGCAATAGGTTTAGCTTTAACAAAGATAATAAAGGCTATAATGAATGATGAAAATGAAATTATGACACTTTCAACATATTTAAATGGTGAATATGGACATAGTGGAATATATATAGGTGTACCAACAATATTGAATAGTGAAGGTGCAAGAGAAGTACTTTGTTTGAAATTGACAGAAGAAGAACAAGCAAAATTTGATAATAGTGCAAAGATTTTAGGAGAAATGAAAAAAGAAATTGATGAAATAATAAATTAATTATTGAAAAAAAATATTAAGTATGATAAAATACTTTAAAATAAAAAACTAAGATAAGGATACAGTAAATAGTGGAAGCTATTAGAGAACTAACTATTTGGTGGAATGTTAGTAAGTGAAAATTATTTATTATCACCTTGGAGTTGTTAAACTGAAAAGAAAAGTAAGTTTAATCGTAGTTCTGCGTTAAAGAATAATTAAGTGAAAAGTAATACTTTTAAAATAGGTGGTACCGCGGATTTAGAGCTAGTTCGTCCTAATAATTTATTTAGGATGGATTAGCTCATTTTCAATTTATATAATTAAAGAAAAGTAGGAGAGGAATGAAATTAATTATGGAAAAAATTCAAATAGGAAGGGTTTATAGACATTTTAAAGGAAATTATTATTTCGTTGAAAATATTGGTTATGATTCTGAAACAAAAGAAAGAATGGTAGTTTATAAGCCATTATATGAAAGAGAAGATGGAAAAAATATATGGATTAGATCAGAGAAAATGTTTTTAGAAGAAATACCAGAAAGACAAGACAATATAACAGGGCAAAAATATAGATTTGAATTAGCCCAAGATGTTAAATATGATTATACAAAAAATAGAAAGGAAAGTGATAAAAATGTATAAAAAAGTAGAACTTAAAAATGGTTTTGTTGGAATGGAGAGAGAAATAGCAAAAATTTGGAAAGAAAAAGATATTATAAAAAAGAATTTTGCTATGAATGAAGGAAAAAGATATTTTACTTTTTATGATGGTCCTCCAACAGCAAATGGAAAACCACATGTTGGACATATAGAAACAAGAGTTATAAAAGATATTATTCCAAGATATAAAGTAATGAAAGGATATAAAGTTTTAAGAAAAGCTGGTTGGGATACACATGGTTTACCTGTAGAATTAGAAATAGAAAAGAAGTTAGGAATATCTGGAAAAGAACAAATTGAAGAATATGGAGTAGAAAAGTTTGTTAAAGAATGTAAAGAAAGTGTATTTAATTATGTTCATATGTGGGAAGAGATGACTAACAAAGTAGGATTTTGGGTTGATATGGATAATCCTTATGTAACATATTATAATGAATATATAGAATCTGTATGGTGGGCTTTAAAGCAAATGTGGGATAAAGGTCTTTTATATGAAGGGCATAAAGTTATGCCATATTGTCCAAGGTGTGGAACAGCACTTTCTTCACACGAAGTAGCACAGGGGTATAAAGATGTAAAAGATTTAACATGTATTGCAAAATTTAAAGTTTTAGAAAAAGAAAATACTTATATATTGGCATGGACAACAACACCATGGACATTACCTTCAAATTTGGCACTTTGTGTAAATAAATCATATGATTATGTAGAAGTAAGAGCCAATGTAGGTACAGATGATACACCAAAATATGAAAATTATATTTTGGCAAAAGAATTAATAGATAATGTATTAAGAGAAACTCCATATGAAATAATTAAAACATTTAAGGGAGAAAAACTGTTAGGAATTAGATATGAAAGACTAATGCCTTTTGGAAATGTGCAAGGAAAAGCATTTGAAGTAATACATGGTGATTATGTAACATTAACAGATGGTACAGGAATAGTTCATATAGCACCTGCATATGGAGAAGATGATAGTATAGTAGCTAAGCAAAATGGAATTGCTTTTATAAATTTAGTAGACAAATCTGGAAAGTTTGTGAATGAAGTAGAGCCATGGGCAGGAAGATTTGTAAGAGATTGTAATGAAGATATTTGTAAATGGTTAGAAAAAGAAAATAAATTGTTTAGTAAAGAAAAACATATGCACTCATATCCACATTGTTGGAGATGTGACACACCGCTTCTATATTATCCAAAGGAAAGTTGGTTTGTTGCTATGAGTAAATTAAGAAATGAATTGATTGAAAATAACAACAAAGTAAATTGGTATCCTGACACAATACGTACAGGAAGGTTTGGAAAATTTTTGGAAAATGTTATAGATTGGGGAATCTCTAGAGATAGATATTGGGGAACTCCACTTCCAATATGGACTTGTGAGAATGAAAAATGTGGACATAGAGAATGTGTAGGAAGTATAGAAGAATTAAAACAAAAAGCAATTGATTGTCCAGAAGATATAGAGCTTCACAAACCATATATTGATAATGTATTTTTAAAATGCCCAAAATGTGGCAAAAAAATGGTGAGAGCAAAAGAAGTAATAGATTGTTGGTTTGATTCTGGTTCAATGCCTTTTGCACAATGGCATTATCCATTTGAAAATAAAAAAATATTTGATAATAATTTCCCAGCACAATTTATTTCTGAAGCAATAGATCAAACTAGAGGTTGGTTTTATACATTAACAGCTATAGGTACAGCATTATTTAACAGAACACCTTTTGAAAATTGTATAGTATTAGGTCATGTATTAGATGCAAAAGGACAAAAAATGTCTAAGTCTAAAGGAAATGGAGTAGATCCTTTCTTATTGTTAGATACTGTAGGGGCAGATGCTACAAGATGGCATTTCTATACCTGTAGTAGTCCTTGGCTTCCAACTAGATTGTCACTAGAAAATGTGCAAGAAACTCAGAGAGGTTTCTTAAGTACATTATGGAATGTATATTCATTTTATGTACTTTATGCAGAAATAGATAAATTCAATCCATTAGAATATAAGTATTTTAAAACAACAAATGTAATGGATAAATGGATTATATCTAAATTATATACATTAATTCAAGAAGTTGGAGATAAATTAGATAAATATGATATAACAGGTGCTGTTCTTCAAATAGAAGATTTTACAGATAGTCTTTCAAATTGGTATGTAAGACGAAACAGAGAAAGATTTTGGGCAAAAGGATTAGAAGATGATAAAATTGGAGCATATGTAACATTGTATAAAGTTTTAGTAGAATTGAGTAAAATATCTGCACCATTTGTACCTTTTATATCAGATGAAATATATCAAAATTTGGTTGTAGGTTTAGATAAAAATGCAGAAGAGAGTGTGCATTTATGCTTATGGCCAGAAATAGAAAAAGATAAAATAGATAAAGAATTAGAAAAAGAGATGGACTTAGCATATAAAATAGTAAAATTAGGGCGTAGTAGTAGAAATTCTGCAAATATTAAGAATAGACAGCCATTATCAAAAATGTTAGTTTCTATTAATACATTGCCTGAGTATTATATAGATATTATCAAAGAAGAATTAAATGTAAAAAATATGATATTAGGAGCTGACATGTCTAAATTTGTTAATTTTGAAATTAAACCTAATTTACCAGTTTTAGGAAGAGAATATGGAAAGCTAATACCTAAAATAAAGGAAGAAATTTCTAAGAAAAATCAGATAGATTTAGCTAACAAAGTAAAAAATGGAGAAATAGAATATATTGAAATAGGAGAAATACAAATTCCTCTAAATTCAGAGAATTTATTAATAACAATGCAAGGAAAAGAAGGTTTTGCTTTTAGTGGTGAAGGTGAAATAGGAGTTGTATTAGATACTCATATAAGTTCTGACTTAAAAGAAGAGGGAATGGTAAGAGAAATATTGTCAAAAATACAAAATATGAGAAAAGAAAATGGATTTGAGGTTTTAGATAGAATTAATTTATATGTAGCAGAAAATGAAAATTTAATAGAATTAATTAAGAAAAATGAAGAAAACATAAAGAGAGATACACTTACACAAGAAGTATTTTATAACAAGGATAATGTAAAGTATACTCAAGTAAATATTAATGGTGAAAATTTAAAAATTGCAGTAGAAGTTAAAAGACAAGTCTAGATTTTTCTAGATTTGTCTTTTTGAATTCTACAATAGGAAAGTCATCCTTTCCTATTGTAGAAAAGTCGCTACGCTCCAACGAATGCACACAATTTTACTTGCGTAAAATTGGCTTAGGAACAAATTTACGGAAAGCCAAAGAGAAAGTTTAAAATTAGTACAAATTATAAGGCTTTCCGATTTGTTCGAAAGGCATGCAAAACAGATTAGAATAATAAGTGTGAATAAAAAATGCGTTAATAAGAAATAATATTATTAATATAGAGGTAAGTTTGAAAAAATCAAGCTAATTTCTACCAAGAAAGGAATGAATTAGAAATGGAGAAAAATCAAAAAATAAATTGTACAGTAACAAGTTGCAAGTATAATAATAATGGAAAACAAGAGTGTAATTTGGAAGAAATAGTAGTAACACCAATTATAGGATGCGAAACAAAACAACCTGATGAATCTATGTGTAGTAGCTATAAGAATGTTAAATAAGAAGAACTAATATCTTGTAAAAACTTAAAATATAGTATATAATATATGCACAAGTTAAAAATATACACAAGATAAATTTATGCTTGTGTAGACTCACAGTCATTGTTGTAAATTTGAAAGGAGACTGTATTATGAGTAAGATTTTTGTAATAAGAATTAATTCCTTATTATCTTCTGAAGACAGCACATTACGGTTCGGTTCAGATAATGAGGTAGTAATTCCACTTGCAGTTATTGATGAGCTACAATCTTATCACGGGAAACGTGAAAAAAGAGAAATTGCAGATAAAATCTTACAGTATCTTGAAAGCTTTGATACTAGAAAATTGATGAGTGAAGGTGTTAGACAATCTAATGGATCAATTTTAAAGGTTGCCAAAAATTATCATGACGAAAAAATTCAAATGGAAGAAGGAATAACAGAAACAGATAAAAGGGTATTTCAGGTATGTGTTGGATTGCAAAGAGATAATCCTAATAGAAAAGTTATCCTTGTTTCAAAGAACAGAGCATTAAGACTTAAAGCAAGAGCTTTAGGTATTAATGCAGAAGACTTTAAGGATGATCTGTTTCCAGAGTTAAATGAGCAGTATACAGGTAGAGTAGAGGTTCAAGTAACATCTAGAGATATTGATTATTTTTTCAAAGAAAAATATCTTCCTATTTCAAAGGTTATTGATAAAATGAATATTGAATGGATTGTAAATATGTTTACAGAAATTCATGCAATTGATAATAATCAAGTTGGTTTAGGAAGATATGACGGAGAAAAAATTGTTCCTTTTTTGTTCGAACCAAATTCTTATCCATCTGGTATTAGAGCAAAAAATGTCGGACAAAAAATGCTCTTAGAAAGTCTACTTACTGATTGGTCAAAAGCACCATTGGTTATAGCAAAAGGAGGAGCAGGTACAGGTAAGACATATTGTTCATTAGCTGTTGCTTTACAAGGAATAGATGAAGGAAATTATAGCAGAATACTTGTAGCAACTCCTTCAGAGACTATAGGAAATGAAAAATTAGGCTTTCTTCCTGGAGATATGAGAGATAAAATTTCTCCTTATCTAGGAGGAATAAAAGACAATTTGGCACTTTTAATCAATGCTTCTAAAGATGATTTTGACAAGAAAAAAGGTCAAAATTTAGAAACTGGTCTGTATTATTTTGAGAAGGGATTAATTGAAGTACAACCTATTGGTTTTCTAAGAGGTAGAACAATTACTGATACGCTTTTTATAATTGATGAAACCCAGAATATTGATCCTGGAGATATAAAGTCAATTATTACAAGGGCTGCAGAAGGTTCTAAATTTGTTTTCTTAGGAGACCCAACACAAGTAGATAATCCAAAATTAAATGAGAGATATAATGGTTTAGTATATCTTTCAGAAAAAATGAAAGGACAAAAACTTTGTTGGCAGGTTTCTTTAAAAGGAACTGAATCTGTAAGAAGTGAACTTAGTACAGTGGCGAGTAAAATTCTATAAATGATTGATTAGGGATAGCAAATGCTATCCCTAATTGTAATTAATATCTTTTTGATTTTCGATACAGTTCATAAATAATATCTTGACAAATGCACAGTTAAGAAATAAAATATTAATAGTTTATTATTATGAATGGAGGTTTTATATATGTCATTAGTAACAACAAAAAATATGTTTGAAAAATCAATGAAGGAACATTTTGCTATAGGAGCTTTTAATGTAAATAATATGGAAATAATACAAGGAATTGTAGATGCTGCAGCTGTGCAAAATTCGCCAGTTATATTACAGGCATCTTCAAGTGCTATAAAATACGCAAGAATTGGATATTTAAGAAAAATGGTTGAAGCAGCTTTAGAGGAACATGATATACCTTTAGCATTGCATTTGGATCATGGTCCTGATTTTGAAACTTGTAAAATGTGTATAGATAATGGATTTACATCAGTAATGATAGATGGATCTAAATATGACTTTGAAAAAAATATAGACATAACAAAAAAGGTAGTAGATTATGCACATAAACATGGTGTGGTAGTTGAAGCAGAATTAGGAAAATTAGCAGGAATTGAGGATGATGTAAATGTTTCTGCAAATGATGCAATGTATACAGATCCAGACGAAGCAAAAGAATTTGTAGAAAGAACTGGTTGTGATTCGCTTGCAATTGCAATAGGAACAAGCCATGGAGCATATAAATTTAAAGGAGAAGCAAAATTAAGATTTGATATATTAGAAAAAGTAAAGGAAAAGCTACCAAATACTCCAATAGTTTTACATGGTGCATCTACAGTAATTCCAGAATTAGTAGAAATGTGTAATAAATACGGAGGAAATATTCCAGGAGCAAAAGGTGTTCCAGATGAAATGTTAAATGAAGCAAGTAAAAGAGGAGTATCAAAAATAAATGTTGATACAGATTTAAGATTAGCAATGACAGCAGCTATTCGTAAAGTATTTACAGAAATTCCAGATGCATTTGATCCTAGAAAATATTTAACACCTGCAAGGGAATTAATTAAAGAAACAGTAGAACATAAAATTAAAGATGTATTTGGGTCAAGTGGAAAAGCATAAAATACTTATATTAAATGGGAGGATTTTATTAGTGGAAGAAAAAGATAAAGATGTAAATCGAGATGATGGAAAACAAGAAGATAAAAAGCAAGATAAAATAAAAAGTAGAGAAAAAAAAGAAGTAAATGAAGCACAGAAAAAAGTAGGTAGTAAGTTAACATTAAAAATATTAGTAGTAATACTTCTAGCTATGTGTATATTACTTCTTATAAAACTATATGTTACCGAAAGAGATAATAAATTATTAAATAAAGATACATTAATTACACAAAATTCAAATAGCAATGATGTTTCAGTAGTTGATCAAGAAGAGGTTACCAATAAGAAGTCATTATTAGATAATTTCTTTATGGAAGATATAATAAATAAACCTTCATATAGTAGAATGATTAGATTTCCAAGTAGTTATACAGGTCTAAAAATAACTACAACAGCGGTAGTAAAAGAAATTATATCTGAAACTGATGCAGATATGACTGTTAAAGCAAATATTATAGATAATGAAGGAGAGTCTGACAAAAAATTAGTACTTATTAAGTATAAAAAAAGTGATAATATAAGATTGATAAAAGATGATATAATTAATTTTGTTGGAACATTTAATGGAATAGACGCAAGTAGTCAATTGCCAAGTATATCTGCAAGCAAAATTGTATTAACACCTAATGGTGAAGCAGATTCAATATATACTTTTGAAGAAATTGAAACAATAGCAAAAAATTTTTTTGGAGATAATATAACAGTAACAAAACCAACATATACAGAAGAAGAACTTAATGCAAACCCAAAACTTAGACAATCACATTGGATTGTAAAATTGAACAAAGAAGCTGTTTCTCAAACTTTAAATGACACATATAGAATTTATGATATTTTAAGAGAAATAGAGGATAGTGAGAATAAAGAAGGAGTACTGGAGAGACAAATAAAATTAGATAGTAGTTTAAATGGGTATATAACTATAGAAAAGAATTTTGCTAATAATAGAGTTACATTAAGTTATTATGATTCTAAATATAACGAAAAGTGGAAAAAAAATTGGGATAATGTTCTGATTAATCCAGAAGTTGTTGCTAAAAATGGTAAAATTTATATAAGAGTAAAAAGTGATATATATGTTTTAAATGAAAAAACAGGAGAAGAATTAATTAATCCTATTTCAGTTGCAGAAAAAGGTAAACTTCAAGTAGATAGTTACGGAAATATATTCTATTCAGTAATACAAAAAAGTGGATTTACAACAATGTATGACTCAAAAGGAAATATTAAATGGAAAAATGATTGCCCTGCAACTGCTAAACCAATATATATTGATAATATAATAACAGACAATAATCAAAGTAAAGTATGGATAGTATACAATACAGGGAATAATGAAAATTTATCAGAAGAAGAATTGAAATCTAGTCAACAAGAAGTAGTAGTATATAATATAGATACAGGAGAAAGAATAACATATACAAGAACCATTAGATAGTTAAATTATAATTTTTTTATTAAAACTATAGACTTTTTAATATTTTTTGTGTATGATTATATTGTTATACAAAAAGATAAAAACTATTTTTTAGTTTAAGAGGAGGTTAATATGTCACAATATATAAAGATCATACCAATATGCATTTTATTTTTAATATTATTTTCATTGGTAGTATTTGCATCTGATATTAATATGAATTTAGTTTCTGCAAATAATACGCAAGAAAATTTAGTAAATTCACAAGATAATGAACTTATAAATTCAGAAAATATAAATAATGTAAATGAAACATCAAATAATTCAACAACAAATAATATATCAACAAATAGTTCAACAGACACTAATTTTAATTCTTCATCAATACCTGTTAGTTCTACTAGTTTGCCAGAAGAAGGATTAGGATTAAGTAATATATTAATGATATTAATGATTACTATAGGAGTTATTTTAATATTGTTTGCAATAGCCATATTAATACGTTTAAAATGAGGAAAATTGTTCCTCATTTTCCTTTTTTTATATAATAGGAAAGTTATCTTTTCCTATTGTATAAAAGTCGCTACGCTCCAACGAATGCACACAATTTTACTTGCGTAAAATTGGCTAAGGAACAAATTTTTAAAATTTCCAATTTGTTTTTTAACATTAATAATATTAAGAAGTAGAAAAAATCATTGTGTTCTAATGTTATAAACAAATTACAAAAATTAAATATAAAAGTTTATTTATTAGAAATTTAAGGTTTTCTAATTTTTAAGTTCTTGAATATTTTTCATGTATATAAAAATTATAATTTCAAATAATAATAATGAACCTAATTTTAAAAGGTGATTCTTTAAGAAAATTACTTGAATGGAGGTTTTTTATAATGAAAAAAAAGACAATATTAGCTTTAATTCTAGTAGCTTTTTCATTCATATTTTTGAGTTTTTCAGCAGTTTTAGCAAACACAGCCGAAGATGCCGTAAATGGTGTTAGAGATATGGCTGGAGGAGCAGAAAATGTTATGGAAGATACTGCTAATGGTGTTTCAGGAGCTGTGAAGAGTGGAGTAAATGCTGTTGGAAGTGGTGTACAAGGTATTGCCAATGGAGCCCGTGATATGATGAATCCTAATGAAGAAAATAACACAGATGGTCAAAGAACAACAACAAATAATAATGGATATACAGCTACAAGAACAGCTACAACAACAGATATGGATACTACATCAAATATGTTTACATGGTTTATAGTATTAATTACTGCTGGTGCAATAGTAGCTCTTGTTTGGGCTTATATGAGAGAAAGAAAAACGTCTAATGGATATGATGAATAATTATATAGGAAATTTATACTGATTTTTCCTAATATAGAATAATAAGTGCTAATTGGCACTTATTGTTTTATATTAGGAAAAATGTTATAATATGAAATGAAAGAAAGGATTGATAGAAAAATGAATATTAAATTAATAGCGAAAAATCCTATTGCTAAACACAATTATAATATAATAGATACTATAGAAGCAGGAATTGAATTAACAGGAACAGAAATAAAATCAATTAGAAGCGGAAAAGTAAATTTAAAAGATAGTTATGCAAATATACACAATGGAGAAGCTTTTATTTATTCTATGCATATAAGTCCATATGATCATGGAAATATATATAATAAAGATCCTCTTAGAACAAGAAAATTATTATTACATAAAAATGAAATAAATAAATTAATAGGACAGGTAAAGCAAAAAGGGTATGCATTGATTCCAATAAGTTTGTATTTTAGAGGAAGTTTAGTAAAGTTAGAATTAGGTATTGGAAAAGGAAAAAAATTATATGATAAAAGGGAAGAAATGGCAAAAAAAGATGCTAATTTATATATACAGAGACAATTAAGAGGAAAAATTTAATATAAGCGTATATAAAATTGTTTTTGGATAAGAATATAATGTGGAGGTATTATATGTTTATTCCAAAAACAATTTATTTTGAAAAGAATATTTTAGATTATCAATTAGGAAAAGAATTAATGAATAAATATAAAGACATTCCAAAAATTGAAATTGAAAATCATAATAATATAGAAGAGATGAGAAACAAGGAAAATAAAGAATTTCCATATATGAAAAGAAATTTAATTATAGGAGTTAGGAAGACTCATAATTTTGTTAAAAATCATAAAACATCAGATTACTTAGTACCTTACACTTCCTCAGGTTGTACCGCTTCTTGTATGTATTGTTATTTAGTATGTAATTATAATAAATGTGCATATTTAAGATTATTTGTAAATAGAGAAGAAATGCTAGATAAAATTATTAGAACAGCAGATAAATCTAACGAAGAATTAACATTTGAAATAGGAAGTAATAGTGACTTAATATTAGAAAATAGTATAACAAATAATTTAAAATGGACAATTGAAAATTTTAAAAAATCACAAAAAGGGTTTCTTACATTTCCGACTAAATTTGATATGGTAGATGATTTATTAAATATTGATCATAATGGAAGAATTATTATAAGAATGAGTGTAAATCCAGATGAGATAATAAGAAAAGTAGAATTTGGAACATCAAGCTTGTATAATAGAATACAAGCTATTAATAAATTAGCAGATGCAGGATATAAAATAGGAATATTAATTGCACCTGTTATATTGCTAGATAATTGGAAAACTCTTTATTCTGAATTAATAGAAAAATTAAGTATAGAACTTAATAATAATGTAAAAAAACAAGTTTTTTTCGAGATTATTTTTATGACTTATAGTTTTATTCATAGGAAAATAAATGAAGAAGCATTTCCTAATGCTATAAATTTATTTAGTGCAGATAAAATGAGAGGAAGAGGAAAAGGAAAATATATGTATAAAGATGATTTAAGAAAGGAAAGTGAAGTTTTTTTAAGAGATAAAATGAAAAAGTATTTTCCAAATAATAAAATAGAATATATTGTGTAATAGAACAAATCGGGAAGATATTTATGAGGGATGATATTGTGGAAATTTTTATTATAACTTTAATAATTTTTATATTGTATCTGTGTATTACAATTTTTAATGAAAATCAAAAAAATAAGTTGTACAAATTAGCATACATAGATGCAATTACTAATTTGGGAAATTATTACTTTTTTTGCAAAGAAGGAGAAAAATTAATTAAACATGGAACTTATATAATAATATTAGATATAAATAAATTTAAAACATTTAATCGAAAATATGGATATGAAATAGGAGATAAAATTTTAAAAAATGTAGGTCAAAAAGTAAAAAAGATATTGAATATGAATGATATGGTATGTAGATTTTCAAATGATGTATTTGGACTTTTAATAAATCATGTGCAAGATATAGAAAAACTCATTGAAAATATTCAAGATAGTTTAAAAAATATTAAAATAGAAGAAAAAACCTATAATGTGTATAGTACAATTGGAATATATAAAGTTTCAAATGATAATATTAGTATAAAAGAATCTATAGATAAGGCTTTAATTGCTCATGATAATATTAAATTTAATTACAATAAAAATTACAATATTTATAACGAGAAAATGGAAAAAAGATTATTGGAAGAACATGAAATAGAAAGCAAAATGGAAAAAGCACTAAATAATAATGAATTTATTGTTTACTACCAACCCAAAATTCCATTAAAAGATAATATTAATATTGAAGCAGAAGCACTAATAAGGTGGAGTGATGATGGTAAAATAATAAAACCAAATACTTTTATTCCTGTATTTGAGAAAAATGGTTTTATAAAGAAAATAGATATATATGTATATGAAGAAGTTTGCAAATTATTAAAAGAATTAAAAAAATATTATAAAAAATTACCTATTATATCTATTAATGTTTCAAAAGAGAATTTTTATGTTGAAAATTTTATATCAGAATATGTAAGAATTGCAAATAAATATGAAATTAATACAAACAATATAGAATTAGAGATAACAGAAAGTGTAGCATTGGATGAAACAATAGATATTAGTTATGTAATTGGTAAAATAAAAGAAAAAGGTTTTAGAATATCAATAGATGATTTTGGAACTGGTTATTCTTCTTTTAATATGTTATTAGATATGAAAATTGATACTATAAAAATAGATAAAAAATTTATAGATTGTATAAAAAAAGAAGAAAATAATTTAGTAAATTATATAATTTATATGGCAAAAGATTTAAATTTAAAAACTGTAGCAGAGGGAGTTGAAAATAAAATGCAAATAGATTATTTAAAAGATATTGGATGTGATATAGTACAAGGATATTATTATTCTAAACCATTGCCAAAAGATGAGTTAAAAAAATATATTGATAAATTTCTAAAAAACTATTGACTTATAGTCGAATTTAAGTCATATATAATATATAGTAAATTTAATAATATTAATAGAATTAAATTTTATTAGATTGGAGGTTAAAGTAGATAGGGTCTATAATATGCTGAAATATAATCAGGCAAAATAGAAGATTTTTAATGAAGGGAGAGACTTTTATATGGAAAAATCAAAAGTTTATTTTACAAGTAATATAACGCCAGAAAATATTGTAAAAATGTATGAAATATTAGGAATACAATTGCCAGGAAGGACAGCAGTAAAATTACATTCTGGAGAACAAGGAAATCAAAATTATTTAAGACCCGAATTTGTAGAGAAAATAATTAAGTATGTTAATGGAACAGTAGTAGAATGTAATACTGCTTATGAAGGAGCAAGAAATTATACTGAAAAGCACAAAAAACTATTAGAAGAACATGGATGGTCAAAATATTTTAATGTTGATTTAATGGATGCAGAAGGTCCAGACAAAATATTGAAAATTCACAATGGAAAAGTATTAAAAGAGAATTATGTAGGCAAAAATATAGATAATTATGATTCTATGTTAGTATTATCTCATTTTAAAGGGCATCCAATGGGGGGATATGGAGGAGCATTAAAACAATTATCTATTGGTTGTGCTTCATCAGAAGGAAAAGCATGGATACATTCAGCAGGAAAAACAAAAGACCAAACTGTGGTTTGGAGTGAGTTACCAGAACAAAATAAATTTTTAGAGTCAATGGCAGATACAGCTGAAACAGTTCATAACTTATTTAAAGATAAAATAGCATATATAAACATTATGTGCAATTTATCAGTTGATTGTGATTGTTGTGCTATGGCAGAAGATCCTTGTATGAAAGATATTGGAATTTTATCAAGTACTGATCCAATAGCAATTGATCAAGCATGTATAGATTTAGTATATAATTCAAATGATCCAGGAAAAGAGCATTTTATAGAGAGAGTAGAAAGACAAAATGGAATACACACAATAGAATCTGCAAATGAACTTGGATTTGGAACAAGAGATTATGAATTAATAAAAGTTTAGATATTAAAATGATACAATAATTATCTCTCAGTTATTCTGAGAGATAATTATTGTTAAGTAAACAAAATATTAAATAGTAGATAGAATATAATATCATATTTGTTTTCAAACAATTGTTCCGCCATTAACATGAATTATTTGTCCTGTCACATATCTAGAATCATCGCTTGCTAAATATAAATATGCAGGAGCTAATTCAAATGGTTGACCTGCTCTTTTTAAAGGTACATCAGAACCAAATATTTCAACTTGTTTTTCATTGAAAGAAGAAGGAATAAGAGGGGTCCAAATAGGTCCAGGTGCAACAGCATTAACTCTTATTTTCTTATCAGCCAAAGATAGTGCTAAAGATTTTGTAAATACAGTTATAGCTCCTTTAGTAGATGAGTAATCAATTAAATCTTTTTTTCCATCAAAAGCTGTAATAGATGTAGTATTTATAATGCTACTATTAGCTTTCAAGTATGGCAATACTGCTTTTGTAAGATAGAAAAATGTAAAAATATTAGTTTCAAATGTAGTTTTTAATTGTTGAGTACTTATATCTAAAATACTATTTTGAGGGAATTGAACACCACAATTATTAACTAAAATATCTATTTTTTTAAAGCAATTCATAGTTGTATCTACTATATACTTTGATAATTTTTCATCTCGCAAATCTCCTGGAATTAATACACATTTTCTTCCGTAACTTTCTATTATTTTTTTCGTATAATTTGCATCATCATGTTCATTATAATAATTTATCACAATATTTGCGCCTTCTTTTGCAAAAAGAAGGCTTACTGCACGACCAATTCCACTATCTCCACCAGATATTATAGCTACTTTATTTTCTAATTTTTTACTAGGAATGTAATTTGGATTTTCAAAAATTGGTAGAGGATTCATTTTATATTCTAATCCTGGTTGGAATGGTTGATGTTGTGCAGGAAATGTATTTGGAATTTTTACATTTTCATTTTTATATCCTATGTATGGGATTAATGGATATTCACTAGACATACAAATCAACTCCTCGTAAGATATTATATGAAAATTTTTATAATATGTTCATTTATAAATTGAAAATATTATAAAAATATGATAAAATATTTTATATTTTATTTATAAAGGAGAAATTACATATGGAGCGGATAGTAATTATGGTATGTGGATATTTTATGATTCCAATAATATGTGTTTATATTTGTTTAGTTATATGGAAATTACTGGACATTTATAAAAAAATAATTGAGAAGGAAATAAGAAGTCTATATAAAGAAATGAATAAAAGCTATCAACAAATACAATATTTATACTATTTATATGTCTCAAATAAATCATATCTTGATAAAGATATGGATACAGAAGAGTTAAGTGAAAAAATAAGTTCTTTTTTTGAATTGCATATTAAATGGTTAAATAAGAAAATATTGTTTCGTTCAAATGATTTTCATAAATACAATGAAAACGTAGAAAAAATGTACGAATATGTAAGAAAAATCCAAATAGAAATAAAATAATTTCTATAAAATATATCAGAAATATTATAATTAATATTTCTGATATATTTCTAAAATAGAAAAACTAACATTAAAACTATTAAGTATGACTATATGGGGAAACGGAGAATTTATTATGATATACAAATATAAATATCAAACACCAAATGGATTTTCAGATATGTTGATGAATAGTGATGGTAAATATCTAACAGGCTTATGGTTTGAAGCTTCAAGAGATATGAAAAAACACGAAATTAATTGTGAAGAAAGAGAATTACCAATATTTAAAGAAACAAGCAAGTGGCTTGATATATATTTTAGTGGAAAAGAGCTTGATTTTACACCAGAATATAAAATAAATAATTTAACACCATTTAGAAAAGAAGTAGTAGATATAATGAATAATATACCATTTGGAAAAACTTTAACATATAATGATATATCTAAAATGATTGCAAAAAATAGAGGAATAAAAAGAATGTCTAGTCAAGCAGTAGGAGGAGCTGTTGGTTGGAATCCAATATGTATTATAATTCCTTGTCATAGAGTAGTTGGAACAAATGGAAGTTTAACAGGTTATGGTGGAGGAATAAAAAATAAAGTGGAATTATTAAAAATAGAAGGAAATGATATGAGTGAATTTTTTATTCCTAGAAGAGGTACTGCAATATGATAAGGTGTAAATGGTGTAATTTAAAAAATGAATTATATGTAAAGTATCATGATGAAGAATGGTGTAAATTAAATTTAAATGATAAATACTTATTTGAAATGTTAGTATTAGAGTCTTTTCAAGCAGGACTTTCTTGGGAATGTGTGTTAAATAAAAGAGAAAGTTTTAGAAAAGCATTTGATAACTTTGATATAAATAAAATTTGTAATTATGATGATAAAAAAATACAAGAATTATTACAGAATAAAAATATTATAAGAAACAAATTAAAAATAAAAGCAACAATAAATAATAGTAAAATTTTCAAAAGCATACAAAATGAATATGGCTCTTTTCATAAATATTTAAAAATATTTACAAAAGATACCATTGTTTACGAAATAGATAAAACTACAAATGAGTTATCAGATAAATTATCAAAAGATTTACAAAAAAGAGGAATGAGATTTGTAGGTAGTACAATAATTTATTCATATTTACAAGCAATAGGAATTATATATTCACATGATAAAGAATGTTTTTTGTATAAACAAGGAGAATGTAAAGAGATATTTGCTACATGATATAAAAAACTTGTAATAAACATTTAAAGAAGGAGAATAAGAGAAAATAAGCAAAGAAATAATGAATAATAGGAGGAAATATGTTCAAATTAGTATCAGATTACAAGCCAACAGGAGATCAACCTAAGGCAATAGAATATCTATCAAATGGCATAAAAGAGGGCAAAAAATTCCAGACACTTCTAGGCGTTACAGGCTCTGGAAAGACCTTTACAATGGCAAATATCATACAGCAAGTTCAGAAGCCAACATTGGTGCTTGCACATAACAAAACACTAGCTGGACAACTCTATTCAGAGTTCAAAGAATTCTTCCCAGAGAACAATGTGGAGTATTTTGTCTCATATTATGATTATTATCAACCAGAAGCATATATTGCTTCATCAGATACATATATAGAAAAAGATTCTTCTGTTAATGATGAAATTGATAAATTAAGACATTCGGCAACTTTATCTCTATTTGAAACAAGAGATGTAATAATTGTTGCTTCTGTTTCTTGTATATATGGTTTAGGAGATCCAGAAGATTATCAAGAAATGATGTTATCATTAAGACCAGGAATGAATAAATCAAGAGATGCAATATTAAAAAAATTAGTTACAATGCAGTATACTAGAAATGAGTTGGATTTTAAAAGAGGAACTTTTAGAGCAAAAGGTGATGTTTTAGAAATATATCCATCAGATCAATCGGAATCAGCAATCAGAGTGGAATTTTGGGGAGATGAAATAGAAAAGATAGCAGAAATAAATCCATTGACAGGAAAAACAATTGGAATAAGGAAACATATCTTAATTTCACCAGCTTCACATTATGTTACTACAAGCAAAAAAATGGAGAGAGCTATTGAAACAATAGAACAAGAATTAGAGGAAAGAATAAAATTTTTTAGAGATAATGGGAAATTAATTGAAGCTCAAAGAATAGAAGAAAGAACAAATTTTGATATTGAAATGATGAAAGAAACAGGATTTTGTCAAGGTATAGAAAATTATTCAAGACATATTAGTGGACGAGCTCCAGGAAGTAGTCCATATACTTTATTTGATTATTTTCCTAAAGATTTTTTACTTTTGATAGATGAATCTCATGCAACTATTCCACAAGTAAGAGCTATGTATAATGGAGATAGAGCAAGAAAAGA
This sequence comes from uncultured Clostridia bacterium, assembly GCA_944388605.1. Lineage (GTDB taxonomy): Bacteria > Bacillota > Clostridia > TANB77 > CAG-508 > CALXJJ01. Next base: position 28,798 of record CALXJJ010000001.1, on the reverse strand, counting down.
ATCACTAGTAAAATATGGTTTTAGGCTTCCTTCTGCATTTGATAATAGACCTTTAAAATTCGAAGAATTTGAACAAAAAATTAATCAAGTTATTTTTGTAAGTGCTACTCCAGCTGAATATGAAAAAGAACATTCTAAAAATAATGTTGTAGAACAAATTATAAGACCAACTGGGTTATTAGATCCACTAATAGAAGTAAAACCAGTAACAAATCAAGTTGATGATTTAATAGGTCAAATAAATGAAAGAATTATTAAAAATGAGAGAGTCCTTGTAACTACACTTACTAAAAAAATGGCTGAAGATTTAACAGATTATTTAGCAAGTTTAAATATTAAAGTTAGATATATGCATTCAGATATTAAAGCTTTAGAAAGAATGGAAATTATAAGAAGTTTAAGATTAGGAGAATTTGACGTGTTAGTTGGAATAAATTTATTAAGAGAAGGATTAGATATTCCAGAGGTGTCATTAGTGGCAATTTTAGATGCAGATAAGGAAGGATTTTTACGTTCAGAACGTTCTCTTATTCAAACTATTGGTAGAGCTGCAAGAAACACTGAAGGAAAAGTTATAATGTATGCTGATGAATTAACAGATTCTATGGAAAAAGCCATATCTGAAACAAATAGAAGAAGAAAAATACAATCAGAATATAATAAAAAGAATGGGATTACACCTAAAACTGTACAAAAATCTATTAGAGAAGTAATTCGTGCTAGTATTATAGAAGAAGCGGAAAATAAATATAATATTAATAAAGACGAAAGTATAGAAGATATTATAAGTAAACTTACTGAAAAAATGCTAAAATATGCACAAGATATGGAATTTGAAAAAGCTGCAGAAATAAGAGATAAAATAAAAGAATTAGAATCAATGAATTAAAAATAAAGAAGTGAGTTTTGAAATGATTTTTCTATTACAGAAGTCAACATAACTTTCCTAATAGAGAAATATAAAGTAATAAATTGCTTTTTTAAAAAAGAAAATTATGGTAAAATATATAAGAATTAATTTTATTGAGCTGAATTTGCTCGAACGGAGGTTATTATGGGAATATTTGATATCACTGATAATTTTTGCAATTCAATTAATAAAAATAGCGTAATTGCTGATGAATTAAAAGACCAATATAATAGTGGTGTAAAAGAACATGGACAACCTATAGTATCTTTTACAGAAGAAGGAAAGAATGTAATTTACAGAGAAGAATTATAAAGAACAAATCGGAAAGCATTAAAATTTATATTAATTTTATCTTTCCTCGTTAGCTTTTTAGTAAATTTGTTCCTAAGCCAATTTTACGAAGTCAAAATTGTGTGCATTCGTTGGAGCGCGTAGCGACTTTAATACAATAGGAAAGGACAACTTTCCTATTGTATTAAAAATCCCCTCTTTCAGAAAAGAAAGGGGGGATAAACACTTTAAAATGAATTATTATTACCCTCAAAGCTACATGCAAGCATCTTGTATGCCAAATCAGCATAAGGTAGTTTCCAATCAACATAAGATGCGAATCCTGCAAAATCTGTAATAGAAAATCCACCTGAATACAAATCGAGTTTATCTTGTTCTGATATATTAAAAACTAAACAAGACGTGCGACCTGTTCTTGCGGTTCTTGAAAACTTCTTTAGCCATTGTTTCAACATAGCAAAATCCTCCTCAAATATTATAAAGTGTTTTGATACATAGATCTTATTATATATAAGATCATAATAGTATTTATAAAGAATAGTATATCATAAATTTAATGAAAAGTAAATATTATATTGACATAAAGAACTTTTGTTTGTATAATATATTTCATATATAATGTGAAGATTAATGAAAGGAATGAAAAATATTATAATGAATGATAAAATAGTAATAAAAGGTGCAAAAGAACATAATCTTAAAAATATAAATTTAGAAATACCAAGAGATAAATTAGTAGTAATTACTGGACTTTCTGGTTCCGGAAAATCTTCTCTCGCATTTGATACTTTATATGCAGAAGGTCAAAGAAGATATGTGGAAAGTTTATCTTCATATGCTAGACAATTTTTAGGATTAATGGAGAAACCAGATGTGGAATTAATAGAAGGTTTATCACCAGCAATTTCAATAGATCAAAAAACAACATCAAGAAATCCACGATCTACAGTAGGAACAGTTACAGAAATATATGATTATATACGTTTATTATATGCTAGGATAGGTGTACCATATTGTCCGAAATGTGGTAAAAAGATAGAAAAGCAAACTATAGATCAAATTGTAGATAGTGTAATGAAACTTGATTATGGTACAAAGATTCAAGTATTATCTCCAATAATAAGAGGCAGAAAAGGGGAATTTACAAAAATATTAGAAAATTTCCAAAAAGAAGGATTTGTAAGAGTTAGAATAGATGAAGAAATATATGATTTGACTGATGATATAATATTAGACAGGAAGAAAAAACACAATGTTGATATAATAGTAGATAGGTTGATAATAAAAGATGACATACGTTCTCGATTAACTGAATCTATAGAAATAGCAATGAAAAATGCAAATAATTTAGTAAAGATAGATATAATAGGTGGAGATGAAAAATTATTTAGTGGGAATTATGCGTGCCCTGATTGTGATATTAGTTTTGAAGAATTATCTCCAAGAATGTTTTCCTTTAATAATCCATTTGGAGCATGTTCAAGTTGTACGGGTATAGGATATTTAATGAAAATGGATGAAGATTTAATTATACCTGATAAAAATAAAACTCTATATGATGGAGTTAAGGCATTTGGCTCAAGTGTTATGAAACGTGGTGATACAATGGCAAAAATGTATTTTGAAAGTATAGCAAAACACTACGGAATTAAGATAAAAGATGTACCTATAAAAAAATTGCCACGTGATTTTTTGAACAAAATTTTATATGGTACTGGAGATGAAAAAATAGATTTTGAATACACTTCATCAGCTGGTATAAGAAAATTTACAGCTCCATTTGAAGGAGTAATACCTACTTTAGAGAGACGTCATAATGAAACAAAGTCTCAAGGAATGAGAGCTTTTTATGAAATGTATATGAGTGACTCACCTTGTCCAGAATGCCATGGTGCAAGATTAAAAAAAGAAAGTCTATCTGTAAAAGTAGGTGATAAAAATATAAATGAACTTACATGTATGTCCATAAATAATATTAAGAATTATTTAAATTCATTAGAATTAGGTCGTCAAGACAAAATGATAGCAGATCAAATTTTGAAGGAATTAAATAAAAGACTTCAATTTTTGATAGATGTGGGATTAGAATATTTAACATTGTCAAGAAGTGCAAGTACATTATCAGGAGGAGAAGCACAGCGCATAAGGCTTGCTACTCAAATTGGATCTGGACTTACAGGAGTTTTATATATTTTAGATGAACCTAGTATTGGACTTCATCAAAGAGATAACGATAAACTTTTAGCAACTCTTAAGCATTTAAGAGATTTAGGAAATACAGTTTTAGTAGTAGAACATGATGAAGATACCATGTATGTAGCAGATCAAATTATAGATATTGGACCAGGTGCAGGGGTACATGGGGGAAATGTTATAGCTCAAGGAACAGCCGAAGAAATAAAGCTTATTTCTGAATCTATTACAGGACAATACTTAAGTGGTAGAAAACAAATTCCTGTACCAAAAAAACGTAGAAAAGCTAATGGGAAATATATTGAAGTAAAAGGAGCAGTAGAACATAATTTAAAGAATATTAATGTAAAATTTCCTCTAGGGCAATTTATATGTGTTACAGGAGTTTCAGGATCTGGAAAAAGTACTTTAATAAATGAAATTCTATATAAAACTGTAGCTAGGGATCTAAATGGATCAAATGAAAAACCAGGTAAATGCAAAGAAGTAAAAGGATTAGAAAATATTGATAAAATAATTAATATTGATCAATCACCTATAGGCAGAACTCCACGTTCAAATCCAGCTACATATACTGGAGTATTTGATATTATTCGTGATATATTTGCAGGAACAAATGAAGCTAAAATGAGAGGATATGAAAAAGGAAGATTTAGTTTTAATGTTCAAGGTGGAAGATGTGAAGCATGTAATGGAGATGGGATATTAAAGATAGAAATGCACTTTTTACCAGATATTTATGTTCCTTGCGAAGTATGTAAAGGAAAAAGATATAATAAGGAAACATTAGAAGTTAAATATAAAGGAAAAAATATTTCTGATGTTTTAGACATGACGGTTGAAGAAGCTTTAGAATTTTTTAAAAATATACCTAGAATCAAAGATAAAATACAAACTTTATATGATGTAGGATTAGGATATATTAAGTTGGGGCAACCTTCAACAACATTATCAGGAGGAGAAGCACAGCGTATTAAACTTGCTACAGAGCTTTCAAAAAGGGCAACTGGTAAAACTTTATATATTTTAGATGAACCAACAACAGGACTTCATATTGCAGATGTACATAGGCTTGTAGAGATCTTGCAAAGGTTAGTAGATTCTGGGAATAGTATAATAGTTATTGAACATAATTTAGATTTGATAAAAACAGCAGATTATATAATAGATTTAGGACCAGAAGGTGGAGATAAAGGAGGAAATATTATAGCTGTAGGAACTCCAGAACATATTATAAAGAATGACCAAAGTTATACAGGAAAATTTTTGAAAAAATATCTAGAATAAATTAAATATTAATAATTTTGTTGCACAAATTTCATATATGTATCATTAAATATTAAACTGTTTTACATAAATAAGTTTACAAAATAAAGATTATATGGTATAATCTCCATATGAGTTAAATCTCAAAATTTTGTAAAAGTTAGTATTAGGAGGAAAAAACAATGTACTTAAACTTTACTTTCCATCGGAGACTAGGAAGCATTAACGACATTGATATTGACAGTGCAGGGAAAAAAATTCTCGTAGTCGACTTAAGGAATGATGTAAGAGATTTTGTTGATGAAGATGAAGAATTTTCCGAAATTACAGTTTTGTTAGTAAATCTCGAGAAAAAGACTTATAAACATGTTATGAATATAAGTCTTGAAGATTTTTACCAACAATGTGAAATAGTATTGTCACATTGCAAAGGAGAAGGGATAGATGATATGCTTTTAGAAGAAGACAGAGAAATTGCAGAAAACTATATTAAGGATCAAATTTTTTCGAAATTTCCAAAATATAGAGAAAAACAAATATGGTTTACAATTGAGTGCATAGAAGAGATTTCTACATACTAACAATTAAATCCAGAATAAAAGGATTAAATGAAATAAGCAGGCGAAAAATAGCCTGCTTATTTCTGAATTCTACAATAGGAAAGTCTTTTTATAGAAAGTCTGTTAAAAAAGCTATACAAAAGTTTGTAAGAAATTTACATAGAAAATTTTTATTAAACTATTGTAATATTTTTTTTATATTGGTATAATACGGGTATAGATATTTTTACGAAGGAGGAACAAATATGTTAAAAACAAATGTAAGTTATAGTATAAGCAAAAATAGTTATGACGCAGGAAAGGACTGCGCTAAAAAAGCTGTCGTGGATTTGATAGAAACCAAGGTAGCTTTTTTATTTACTTCTGTTGATTATAATCAGAAAGAAGTATTAGAAGGTGCTAAATCTGAATTAGGTACAGCACCAATTATAGGATGTACATCAAGTGGTGGTATTATAGTTCCTGATGGATTTATTACATCAGACCATGGTTTCGCTGGAATGATGGCATTTGGAGATCCAGATTTAACAGTGGGAGTGGCTGGTTCAGAAAGAGGAAAAGATCCAAGAGAGACTGGTAGACAAGTAGCAATTGAAGCAATGAGAAAAGCTGGAAAAGATATTAGACCTGCGTATTTTTATATGGTAGCATCTCCAGCAGAAGAAGAATTTTATTTAAAAGGTATAGAAGATATAATAGGAAGAGTACCATTTTTTGGTGGTAGTGCAGCAGATAATACTGTAGAAGGAAAATGGAGTATATTTACAAATGATAAAATATTTTCAGATGGTGTTGCAGTAGCATTTTTCTATACAGATAAACCTATCTCAAATGTATATACAGGAGCATATCACGAAACAACAAATTCTGGAATTATTACAAAAATTAAAGGAAATAGAACTTTAGTAGAGATTGACGGAGAACCAGCTATAAAGAAGTATGCTAAATGGACAGGTAAAAAAGAAAAAGATTTAATGGGAGGAGATTTGTTAGTTCAAACAATTACAGCTCCATTAGGTGTAAAAGATAGATTAGGTAATCTAATTGCTATTAGACATCCAATGAATGGAAATAATGACTTATCTATGAATATAGGAAATAATTTAGCAGTAAATACTGCAGTGATTCAAATGGAATGTACTGTAGATGAATTAATAGATTCTACAGGCAAAACTTTAAAAGAAGTTAACAAAACATTATCATGTGAAGTAGGAGCTTATTTATTAGTACATTGTGGTGGAAGAAAATTAGGAATAGGAGATAGAATAGATGAAGTTTATAAAAAAATAAAGAAAGAAGCAGGAAAAACACCATTTATAGCAATCTTTACATTTGGTGAATATGGAAGTAAAGATCATGGAGAAAATACTTGTGGTGGCTTAATGTTATCTTTCACAGGATTTGGTAAATGAAGAGCAGATGGCATAAATTATCCTGAGTATTTATACAAAGAAGACAATGTAATTTATTGCCAGTGTGAAAACACACAGAGAAAAATAAAAAAAGAAGGTGTTTGTACTATGAAAAATTTAATAGGCTATGATTGGAAAGAATCATCAAATGGAAATATAATAGAAGTAGTAAATCCAGCAACACAAGAATTAATAGATACAGTTCCAAATGTAAGTATGGAGGATGTAGATATTTCTGTTGAAGTTGCAGAAAAGGAACAAAAGGAATGGGAAAAAGTTCCACTTCATGAAAGAGCAGACATACTATATAAATTTGTATCATTAGTAGAAGAAAATAAAGATAGATTAGCGAAGCTACTTTCAAGTGAAACAGGTAAACCAATTAAAGAAGCAATAGCAGAAATTGCAAATGTGAAAATAGGAGCTACAGCTTTTATTGAGAGAGCAAAACATTTGTATGACACTAGTATCCCTTCAGGTCAAGAATCTGGACAAGAAAAAACAATGCAAATTACTAAAAGATATCCATTGGGGGTAATAGCAGCAATAATTCCATTTAATTTTCCAAGTGATTTATTTTGTCAAAAAATACCTCCAGCATTATTAATGGGAAACAGTGTAATTGTAAAACCATCAAATTATAATCCTTTAACATTAATTGAATATACAAAATTGATGATAGAAGCAGGAGTCCCAGCTGGAGTTATACAAGTATTGACTGGTGATGGACCAACAGTTGGACAAGCATTAGCAGGTCATCCAGGAGTTCACTTAGTTTCTTTAACAGGGAGTACAGGAGCAGGAATTCAAACTATGGGAACAGCCTCTAAAAATTTAACACATATAATGTTGGAATTAGGAGGAAATGATGCATTTATTTTCCTTGAAGATGGAGATATGGATTTAGCAGTCAAAGAAACTATATGGGGAAGATTATATAATGGAGGACAAGTATGTTGTGCAAGTAAGAGATTTTTAATTCATAATTCAAGAAAACAAGAATTTATAAATAGAATGAAAGAAGTAATAAATAGCTTGAAAGTGGGAGATCCTAGCCAAATGGATACTGATATGGGACCATTAATAAATATTAATGCTGCTAAAAGAGTAGAAGAACAAGTAAATAGTTTAGTAGAAAAAGGTGCAACAATAATATGTGGAGGAAAGAGAGAAGATGCATATTATTATCCAACAATACTTGATAATGTTACAAGAGACATGGAAGTAGCAAAAGATATGGAAATATTTGGACCAGTAATTCCTGTTATAGGATTTGACAAAGAAGAAGAAGCTATAGAAATTGCAAATCAATCTTCATATGGTTTATGTGGATGTGTAATTTCTAAAGACTATTCAAGAGCAATGAAGATTGCAGACAAACTTGAATGTGGAGGAGCTATAGTAAATGGTGCTAGTTTCTATCGCTCATTTGAAATGCCTTTTGGAGGATGGAAACATAGTGGAATAGGTAATGAAGGAGTTTTAACTACTTTGCAAGAAATGAGTAGAGTAAAAACTATTATACTAAAAAATATAATATAAAACAAAAACAGACATTAATAACTATGAAGGGAGTTAAAATTATGAGTGTAGAAAAATTTGTATTGAATGAAACTTCATATTTTGGAAAAGGTGCAAGAGAAGTATTACCAGAGGAAATTAGGACTAGAGGTTATAAAAAAGCATTTGTTGTTACTGATAAATCTTTATATGAAGCAAAAGTATCTAACAAAGTAACAAATGTGTTAGAAGGAGCCAATATACCTTATGAAATATTTTCAGATGTAAAACCAAATCCAACTATGAAAAATGTAAGAGACGGATTAGATGCTTGCAGAAAATCTAATGCAGATATAATTATTGCAGTTGGAGGAGGCTCAAGTATAGATACTGCAAAATGTATATCTATATTAATGACAAATCCTGACAGAGAAGACATTGTTTCTCTAAATGGCGCATCAAATACTAAAAATAAAGGAATGGCTTTAATTGCATTACCAACTACTGCAGGTACTGCTGCTGAAGTAACAATTAATTATGTTATAACAGATGAAGAAAGAGAAATAAAAATGGTATGTGTAGATCCACATGATATACCAATTCTTGCTATAATTGATTCAGAATTAATGGCATCTATGCCAAAGTCAATTGCAGCATCAACAGGTATGGATGCTTTAACACATGCTGTAGAAGGATATATAACCAAAGCACATAATACAATGTCAGATATGTTCCATATGAAGGCAATTCAAATAATTTTTGATAACCTTGCAAAAGCAGTAAATGAGAAGGATGAAGATGCAATAAATAATATGGGATATGCTCAATACATTGCTGGAATGGGATTTTCAAATGTTGGTCTTGGAATAGTACATTCAATGGCTCATCAATTAGGAGCTGTATATGATACTCCTCATGGATTAGCAAATGCTATTTTATTGCCAACAGTAATGAAATTTAACGGAGAAGTTTGCTATGAAAGGTTTAGAGATATTTTAAAAGGATTAGGAATACATGCAGATAATTTTACAAAAGAAGAAGTTATTAAAACATTTATAGAGAAAATTAAAGATTTATCAGAGCAAGTTGGAATTACACAAACAGTAAAAGATACTGGTGCAAAAGAAGAAGATTTTCCAATGTTGGCAGATAAAGCAATGCAAGATCCTTGTAAACCAGGCAATCCAAGAGAAGTAACAAAAGAAGATTTTATAGAGTTGTTTAGACAAGCTATGTAAGTAATATTAGGAAAAAAGGCAAATCTCATTTAATAAGATTTGCCTTTTTAGAAGTATTAAAAGAAATTAAAGAAAAATTTTTATTTATTATTATTTTCATAGTTGTTATTATTCTGTGAATTTGTTTTGTCATTCTTTTTAGATTTTTTATTATTTTTTTCTGTCATAAAATAATCATTCCTTTCCGAGGTATAAATATTTTAAATTATGAGAAATAATTTAAAATATACTATGCAATGTATTATAAGATTAAGTATTTTCACCTCAATTATATTGCAATAATAATTATGTACTAAAAATAAAATATTATACAATAATTTAAAAATATATTTTTAAAATTGGACTTTTTGCATTTATTATGATAAAATATAAACGTTTAAAATAAGAACGGAATATACTAGTATAGGGAGATGTATTTGATGAGCTATAAAAATATAAAATTAGAAGAATTTGAAAAATACATATATAATAAGAAAGTTGCTATTATTGGAATTGGAGTAAGTAATAAACCTTTATTGGATTATTTTTATAAATTAGGTGCAAAAGTAACAGTATTTGACAACAAAAAATTAGAACAAATAGATTTAGAAATAAGAGAAAAATTGATAAAATATTCTTTTGAATTTTCTTTTGGGGATAATTGTTTAGAAAAATTAAAAGGATTTAATATTATCTTTCGCTCTCCTAGTTGTAGACCTGATAAACCAGAAATATTAGAAGAATTAAAAAGAGGAGCTATATTAACTTCTGAAATAGAAATGTTAATGGAATTATGTCCAGGTATAATAATAGGTATTACTGGTAGCGATGGAAAAACAACTACAACTAGCCTAATATATGAAATTATAAAACAAAATGGATATGAATGTTATTTAGGGGGGAATATTGGAATACCTTTATTTACAAAAGTACATGAAATGACACAAAATTCAATAGTTGTATTGGAATTAAGTAGTTTTCAATTGATGAATATGAAAATAAGTCCAAATATATCTATAATAACAAATGTATCTCCAAATCATTTAGATATACATAAATCATATGATGAATATATAAATGCAAAAAAGAATATATTTTTACATCAAAATGAAGATGATGTAGTGGTACTGAATTATGATAATGAAATAACTAAAAATTTTGCAAAAGAGGCAAATGGAAAAATAGTTTTCTTTAGTAGGAAAGAAAGATTAGATGATGGAGTTATTTGTGATAATGGAATATTAAAAATTTGCGAAGATAAATTAAGAAGACATGTTCTTATAACTAAAGATTTAAAATTAAGAGGAAATCATAATATTGAAAATGTTTGTGCAGCTATATCCGCTACAAAAGATTTAGTACCAATAGATAATATTGTAAAAACTATAAAAGACTTTAAAGGGGTAGAACATAGATTAGAGTTTGTGAGGGAAATAAATGGAGTCAAATGGTATAATGACTCAATTGGAACAAGTCCAACTAGAACGATAGCAGGTTTAAATTCATTTGATGAAAATATAGTTTTGATAGCAGGTGGATATGATAAACATTTAGATTATTCACCAATAGCAAAACCAATTATAGATAATGTAAGAGTTCTTATATTAATGGGGGCAACAGCTAATAAAATACGTGAAGCTGTAGAGAGTGAACTAAAAAAAGAAAATGATAATCAAAAAAATAATATTGATTCAAGAGAACAGAATTATATACATAATAAAAAATTGATTATTTATGATTGCAAAACATTAAATGAATGTATACAAATTGCAAAAATGATTGCAATAAAAGGAGAAGTTGTTTTATTCTCACCTGCAAGTGCAAGTTTTGATATGTTTAAAAATTTTGAAGAGAGAGGAAATAAATTTAAAGAAATAGTACTAAATTTAGATAAAACTAATTAATTTAGATTCATACAAAAAATTGTAAATAAAAGATTATGCCTTTATGTATATCTTTTATTTTTTTGTCAATAATAATAATGTATACTTAAAATAGTGTACTAGTGAAAGGTAGGTTTAGATTTATGAAAGTTAAAGAATGTATGTGTAAAGAAGTAGAAAGTATAAATCCAAATACTTCTATTAAAGAATGTGCAAAAATTATGAGTGATAATCATATTGGATGTGTACCTGTTTGTAATGAACAAAAGGAAGTAGTTGGAATTATTACAGATAGAGATTTATTACTAAGAGCTGTTGCATGTGATAAAGATATAAATACAACAAAAGCAAGTGATATTATGACATGTAATGTATATTGCTGTAGCTCAGATACTGATGTAAAAGAAGCTGAAAATATAATGTCTACAGAAAAAATTAGAAGAATTCCTATTGTTGATAATAACAAAATTGTTGGAATATTAACTTTAGGTGATATATCTCAAGCTAGTGATATAAACAAAAATGATGTGTGTACTACTTTAAAAGACATTTGTTCAAATCAAACTAAAAATGCTGAGTAGCAAAGAACAAATTAAAAAGCCTTAAAAATTATACTATTTTTAATTTTTTCATTGGCTTTTTAGTAAATAGAACAAATCGGAAAGCCTTATAATTTGTACTAATTTTAAACTTTCTCTTTGGCTTTCCGTAAATTTGTTCTGCGCCAATTTTACGCAAGTAAAATTGTGTGCATTCGTTGGAGCGTAGCGACTTTTATACAATAGGAAAGGATGACTTTCCTATTGTATAAAAGCAAGATATAAATCCTTTCTTCATCTAATATATATCTTGCTTCTACATATAATGGAGTGGTCATATATATACAATATAATAGTATTTTTAAGGAAGGAATCTATGATATATGATTATAGACATGAATTATTGGACAAAGGTTTTTAGAAAGATATTAATACTCATATTTAGTATAATATTAATATATGGTGCCTTTAAGCTTTCTGTATTTTATATGCCATTTTTAATTGCTTTCATAATAGCATTATTATTAGAGCCTATTATAAAGTTTTTAATGAAGAAAACTAAATTGAAAAGAAAAACTAGTAGTATAATTATATTTGCAATATCTATATTAATTATAATTGGTTTGCTTGTATTAGGAATAAGTACATTAATATCTGAGTCCGCAAATTTATTAAATAATCTAAATATTTATATTGAAAAAGCATATAATACAATCCAAAATATTACTAACAAGGTAGATGTATCACAATTAAAAATCCCAGAAGAACTAACTCAAACATTACAAAAGTCTGCTGAAGGATTTTTGGATACTGCATCTGTTTGGATAAAAACTATATTAACAAATGTAGTAACAGCAATTACTTCAATTCCAACTATTGGAGTATATGTTGTAATAACTTTATTGGCTCTTTATTTTATATGTACTGACAAAATATATATGTTAGATCAAATAGAACACCATTTACCAGAATTGTGGGTAAAAAGATTGAGTAAGCATATTAAAGATTTAATAAAAGCACTTGGATGTTATTTAAAAGCAGAAGCAACACTTGTATTAATTTCATTCGTTATTTCTGTTGTTGGTTTATATATAATTGCTATTATGGGATTTAATGTAAGATATCCATTAATAGCAGCTCTATTAATTGGTTTTATTGATGCATTACCTATATTCGGTTCTGGCACAGCAATGATTCCATGGGCTGTAATTGTAGCTTTTAATGGTGACTATAAATTAGCAATTGCAATTTTAATTTTATGGATTATTATGTCAGTAGTAAGACAATTTGTAGAACCTAGAATTGTTAGTCATCAGATTGGAATTCATCCAATATTCACATTAATAGCAATGTATACAGGATTTAAAGTAATTGGTGTAATAGGTTTATTAATAGGACCAATTATACTAATTATATTAAAAAATATTTATGGTAATGTAATAGATAAAGGTGTTATGAAAGCTATATTTGATAGGGAATAATGAATATTATTTTTGAAATTGGAAATAATATATTTAGAAAAAATTGAAAGGATGTGCATTTTATTATGAATAATATGCTTAATCAGTTATTAGCTGACTTAAATGTTTTGTATAGAAAATTACAAAATTATCATTGGAATATTAAAGGGAAAGAATTTTTTGTTCTTCATCCTAAATTGGAAGAATATTATGATGATGTAAATAAACAAATAGACGAAATAGCAGAATTAATATTAACAATAGGAGGAGAACCTTTAGGAAAATTAGATGACTATTTAAAGATTAGTAAAATTCAAGAAGCGGAAAATGTTAAAGTGTGCTGTGATACTGTAATAAAAGAAGTGGCAAAAGATTTTGATTATATTGTAAAGCAAGTTATAGAAATAAAGAAACAAGCAGATAATAATGAACAATATGTTGTTTCAACATTAATGGATGAGCTTATAGGAGATTATAGTAAAAATTTATGGATGCTAAAACAAAGTATGCAATAATTAATAGTCATACAAGTTTTGTAAAACATAATATTTGCAAATACTATGTTTTGTAGTATAATACATGTGGTGATTAATATGAAAAAATTTGCTTTAGTATTAGAAGGAGGAGCATTAAGAGGAGTATATACAGCTGGAGTATTAGATGTATTATTAAGCAATAATATCTATGCTGATTGTGTTGTTGGTGTTTCAGCAGGAGCTTTAAATGGGCTAAATTATATTTCAAAACAAGTAGGTAGAAGTGCAAAAATCAATATTAATTATTGCAATGATTCTAAATATATAGGTAGAAAAGCCTTGTTAAAAAATAAAGGGATTATAGGGTTTGATTATTTGTTTGGTGAAATATCAAATAAACTAGTTCCTTTTGATTATGAAGAATTTAATAAATCGAATCAAAGGTTTGTAGCTGTTGCAACCAATTGTATTACAGGTGACAGTGAATATTTTGAAAAAAATATCTGTTCTGATATTTTTTTGGCTACTCAGGCATCATCTAGTATGCCACTTGCATCAAGTATAGTAAAAATAAATGGCATACCGTATCTAGATGGTGCTGTGTCTGTTCCTGTTCCAGTAAAATGGGCGATAGAACAAGGATATGAAAAAATAATAGTAGTATTAACACGTGACATGAATTATAAAAAAACTAATATAACAAATAAATTAAAATTTCTATATTCATTCGCATATAGAAAGTATCCTAATTTAATAAATAAATTATATACAATGTCAGAAAGATATAATGAATTAAAAAAAGATATAGACAATATGAATAATATATTTTTAATTAGACCACAAAAAGAAGTAACTGTTTCAAGATTAGAAAAGGATAAAGAAAAATTAAAAACTTTATATAAGCAAGCAACAGAACAAACATCTTTATACATTCCTAAAATAAAAGAATATTTAGATTGAGTAACCATAGTTTTATGGTTACTCAAATACTAAGGAACTAGTTGCTAAATAATTTTCATCTGGAGGATAAACATATTCATCAGTAGGTTTTTCAATTTGCTTTATTGATGTTACTTCTATAATAGGCATTTCTCCATGGTACTCCCCTCTAGTAATTTTTCCTTCAATTTCTACCCAAGAATCATCTTTATACATTTTGGCATCTTTATAATCACATAAAAATCCAACAATTACACTTTGAAAGTCAGAACTAATAATCATATTTCTGGCTAAAACAAATTGAGTATCTTTAAAATCATAAACTCTATACATATATCCACTAAATTTAATTTTCTGCCCAATATAATTAGATAAATCATCATGTACAGTTTTTAATATATTAGTGTAATTAGCAGTAGTTATATTCATTGTTTGATTATCAAGGTTTTTAGATGAAGTTATTAATTTATTAATAATAAATCCACAAATAATTAAAACTATTATTAATAAAATACACATTATAGTCTTAAATATAATATTTCCATTTATTTTTAAGTTACAAATAAACATGTAACCCCCTCCATTCATATATAAATTAAAATAAATTAATTTCAATATTTAACCCTAATTAAATCTATGTAAAACATATCAAAATTATTCAAAAATACTTGCTAAAAAATCTTAATAGTGATATGATAAGAACGTAATTTTATAAAATATAAGGAAGGATGAAACGAAAATGAGTTTTAAATTGTTTAAGACATATAGCGAAAAAGAAGTTAAAAGAGTTAAACCATTAGTAGATAAAATTAATGCATTAGAACCAGAAATGGAAAAATTATCAGATCATGAATTAAAAGGAAAAACAGATTATTTTAAGAAACAATTACAAGATGGAAAAACTCTTGATGATATATTACCTGAAGCATTTGCAGTTGTTAGAGAAGCTTCTAAAAGAGTTTTAGGAATGAGACACTTTGATGTTCAATTAATTGGTGGAATTATCCTTCATCAAGGTAGAATTGCAGAAATGAAAACAGGAGAAGGAAAAACATTGGTAGCAACATTACCAGTATATTTAAATTCTCTTACAGGTGAAGGTGTTCATGTTATTACTGTAAATGATTATTTGGCAAAAAGAGATAGTGAATGGATGGGGAAAGTTTACCGTTTCCTAGGATTGACTGTGGGACTAGTTATCAATGGAATGAATCCAAGAGAAAAACAAGAAGCATATGCTTGTGATGTAACATATGGTACAAATAATGAATTTGGATTTGATTATTTAAGAGATAATATGGTTATATATAAAAATCAATTAGTTCAAAGAAAATTACATTATGCTATAATAGATGAGATTGATAGTATATTAATAGATGAAGCACGTACACCACTTATTATATCAGGAAGAGCTAACAAATCATCAGATTTATATAAAAAAGCTGATAATTTTGTAAGAAAACTTTCACCGAAAATAATTATAGAAGAAGATAGTAAAAATTTAGAACAAGCAGAAGATAATGAAAAATATGATTATATAGTAGATTTAAAAGCTAAATCTGCAAGTTTAACTGTAAAAGGTATAAAA
Organism: uncultured Clostridia bacterium; assembly: GCA_944388605.1. Taxonomy (GTDB): domain Bacteria; phylum Bacillota; class Clostridia; order TANB77; family CAG-508; genus CALXJJ01. The sequence goes on along the minus strand of CALXJJ010000001.1, from coordinate 12,564 downwards.
AAAGCTGAAGAAGAATTTGGATTAGAAAATTTTAATGATATTGAAAATTCAGAGTTAGTACATAATGTTAATCAAGCTCTTCGTGCTCATGGTATTATGAAAAAAGATATAGATTATATAGTAAAAGATGGAGAAGTACTAATTGTAGATGAATTTACTGGGCGTATTATGTATGGTAGAAGATATAATAACGGATTACATCAAGCAATCGAAGCTAAAGAGCATGTAAAAATAGCAGATGAATCTAAAACTTTAGCTACGATAACATTTCAAAATTTATTTAGAATGTATGATAAATTAGCTGGAATGACTGGTACAGCAATGACAGAAGAATCAGAATTTCAAGAGATTTATAAATTAGATGTTATCGAAATACCTACAAATAAACCTATGATACGTAAAGATAATAGTGATATAATATATAAAAATGAAAATGCTAAATTTAGAGCAGTAATAGAAGAAATAAAGCAAGCTCATGAAAAAGGACAACCAGTACTAGTTGGTACAGTTTCTATTGAAAAATCAGAAAAATTAAGTAAAATGCTAACAAAAGAAAGAATCCACCATGAAGTATTAAATGCAAAATTCCATGAAAAAGAAGCAGAAATAATAGCTCAAGCAGGTAAATATGGAGCTGTAACTATTGCTACTAATATGGCAGGACGTGGTACAGATATTATGTTAGGTGGTAATAGTGAGTATCTTGCTAAAGATGAAATGCGTAAATTAAAATATTCACCAGAATTAATAGAGCAAGCTACTGCTTTCAATGAAACAGATAATAAAGAAATATTAGAAGCAAGAGAAAAATACAGAGAATTAGTAAAAAAATATGATGAAAAAATTAAAGACGAAAAAGAGAAGGTAATTGTAGCAGGTGGTTTGAGAATAATAGGAACTGAAAGACATGAATCTAGAAGAATTGATAATCAGTTACGCGGTCGTAGTGGTCGTCAAGGTGATCCTGGAGAATCAACTTTCTATATTGCATTAGATGATGATTTGATGAAAATCTTTGGCGGGGATAGAATTACAAGTATATATAATACTCTTGGAGCAGATGAAAATATGCCTCTTCAAGTAAAGATGCTATCAAAAGCAGTAGAAAATGCACAGAAAAAAGTAGAAGGTAGGAATTTTAGTATTAGAAAAAATGTTTTACAATATGATGAAGTAATGAATGGTCAAAGAGAAATTATATATAAAGAGAGAAGAAAGGTTTTAGATGGAGAAAATCTAAATCAATATGTTTTAAATACATTTGATAGTGTAATTGAACTTACTATAAGTACATATTTAGACGGTATAGAGCAAAACAAAATAAATAAAGAAGCATTATATCAAGAAATAATGGATATTACAGGTATCTCAGAAATAGATTCATTAAAGAAAGATCATATAAATAAAGAAGAAATAATATCTGAACTTATAGAAAAAGCTCATAGAATTTATGAAGATAAAGAAAAAGAATTTGGAATCGAAAATTTAAGAGAACTTGAAAGAGTGGTATTCTTAAAAGTAGTAGATGAAAAATGGATGGATCATATAGATAATATGGATGAACTTAAAAATGGAATTGGACTTCGTGCTTATGGTCAAAAAGATCCTGTTGTACAATATAGGATCGAAGGAGCAGATATGTTTGATGAAATGATTGTAAATATAAAATATGATGTTACAAGATTTTTATTAAATGCTAGAAAAAGAGAAGGGATCACAAGAGTAGAGACTTCTAAAATAACAGATGCTTCAGTACAAGATGCAGCAATTAATTTAGTAGATGGAAATTATTCAGAAAAAGAAGGAGGAATGAATAAAACTGTAGTAAATGAAGGTCCAAAAATTGGTAGAAATGATCCATGTCCATGTGGTTCGGGAAAGAAGTACAAGAACTGTTGTGGGAAGAACGCATAGCACCTATATTTAGAACATTTTACAAAATTTTAAAAAATGGTGACAAAATTAGGTTGTCACCCAAACTTGAATAAAAAATTTATAAAAGCTTAAAATTAAAGAAGTGTAGCCTAAATAAAATGGGTGACACTTCTTTTTATATTAGAGTTTACAAATAATAGAAATAAAAAATTAAGGAGGTAGTAATTATGAGGAAAATTAATGTAAGAAAAAGGGGAAAGGTATATGAATACTTTTTCGAAGGAGCAAAAATAAACAACAAGAGGACTAGAATTTCAAAATCTGGATTTAGAACAAAAAATGAAGCATATTTAGCAGGAATGAAAGCTTATGATGAATATATTAATGGAAAAAATAAAGTAGAAGCTCAAATGTCATATTCAGACTATTTAGATTATTGGATGAAAGAATATTTTGAAATAAACTATAAATATTCAACTGCTAAAAGATATAGAGAATCATTTGATGCAATAAAGAAAATACTTGGAAAGTATAGAATTTGCAATATTACACCATATCTACTAAATCAAGCACTATTAAAATTATATCAAAAAACAGGTAATAAAGAATCTTTGAGAAATTATCAAAAAGTTATAAAAAGTTCATTAAGAGATGCTGCAAACTATTTTGGATTTATTGAAGGTAATCCAGCAGGAAATTTGCAAATTCCAAGAGTTTTATCATTTGAGTTAAAAAAAACAGAACAAAACATATTTATACGAAAGAAGAAATTGAAAGAATATTATTAAGATTTCAAAACAATACAACATTTACTTGTGCATTTTTAACAGCATGTTATACAGGAATGAGAACAGGAGAAGTATTTGCTCTAACCTGGAATGATATTGATTTAAAAAATAGGTTAATAATGATAAATAAAACTGTATATTCAAAATTAAAAGATGAAAAAGGAAGATGGTTTTTAGGAACAGCTAAAACTGAAGGAAGTTGTAGAGAAGTTTATATTTGTGATACCTTATATAAAGCATTATGCAATTACAAAAAACAACAACAATTATACAAGAAAAAATATGGTAATAATTATAAAAAGTATTCATTAGAGCCCATAAAAAATAAATATGGAAAAATAATTGAATATAAGATAATTGAAAGTAAATATAAAAATAGAAATAACGTTGAAATGGTATTTACACGCAAAAATGGAAGTTATGCAGGAACTGATATTATTAAATATCCATTTAAAATTATACGTCATGAATTACAAATTAAAAATTGTAGATTTTATGATTTAAGGGGAAGTTATGCAACAAAATGTTTAAGAAATGGTGTTGAAATTAAGGATGTTGCTGATATATTAGGACATAAAAGAATTGAAACTACAGAAAATTATTATATATCAAGTACAGCTGAAAATAAGAACGATGTTACAACAGTATTTGATAAGGTTATGACTTCAGAACTAATAAACAACATTATTAAATATGATATAGCATACTAGAATATAGGGTCCAGTATAATTACTAGCTCTCTAAAATAAATATTAAGCTGTTTTTATGATTAAAAAAAAGTAATGTTTATGACAAATTTTTTCAAAATCATTGTTAAAAAAGGGGATTTATGATATAAAAGAAGGTAGCAATTTAATTATACAAGGAAGGAATTAAGATGAAAGTAATAAGTTTATTTAGTGGTTGTGGAGGATTAGATTTAGGCTTTGAAAAAGCTGGATTTGAAATTCCAATTGCAAATGAATTTGATAAGAATATATGGAAAACATATGAAATTAATCATAAAAATACAAAATTAATAAAAGGCGATATTAGAAATATAAAAGAAGAAGATTTCCCAGATGATGTTGATGGAATAATCGGAGGACCACCTTGTCAATCTTGGTCAGAAGCTGGCTCTCTGAGAGGAATAGATGATGAGAGAGGAAAATTATTTTATGATTATATTAGAATATTGAAATATGTAAAACCAAAATTTTTTTTAGCAGAAAATGTAAATGGCATGTTAGCTAATAGACATTCAGAGGCAGTTAATAATATTATAAAACTATTTGATGAAGCTGGATATGATGTTCAAATATATAAGGCTAACGCAAAAGATTATGGAGTGGCGCAAGAAAGAAAAAGGATATTCTTTATTGGCTTTAGAAAAGGTAGTAATTATAAATTTACTTTTCCAAAAGGTTCTACATTCGATGATAAGGATAAAATAACATTAAAAGATATAATTTGGGATTTACAATATACAGCTGTACCCTCATTAGAAAAAAATAAACATAATCCAAATGCTATAAATAACAATGAATATTTTATTGGTGCATATTCTCCTATGTTTATGAGTAGAAATAGAGTAAAAGCATGGAACGAACAAGCATTTACTGTACAAGCTTCAGGAAGACAATGCCAACTTCATCCTCAAGCACCTAAAATGATAAAATTTGGTAAGAATGATTGCAGGTTTGTTCAAGGAAAAGAAAAATTATATAGAAGGATGACAGTAAGAGAAGTGGCTAGAGTTCAAGGTTTTCCTGATACTTTCAAGTTCGATTATACAAATACAGATGTTGGATATAAAATGATCGGAAATGCTGTACCAGTTAATTTAGCTTATGAGGTAGCTACAGCGATAAAAAATACTTTGGAGAATGGGGGAAATTAAATGAGTGATAAAAGCAATAATCAAGGAAGAGCTTTTGAATATATATGTTTAATTACATTTGAAAAAGAGATTAAAAAATATAGAGATGCAGAAATAGTATTGAATAGTTCTTTTGAAGCAGCATTAACTGCTTGGAAATCTATTGATAAATCATTACAAACTAATTTAATTACAAGCGCTGAATCTATTGTGAAAACAATTTTTGATTTAGAACCAATGATTGTTGAAAAAGATGATGATAAGGTAGAATTATTAATACAACCTGATGTAATGGGAGAAGTAGGAGATGTAAGAGATATAGTTGCAATCAGAAAAGAAAGAAAATGGGAAATAGGATTTAGCGTTAAGCATAATCATTTTGCAGTAAAACATAGTAGATTAGCTAAAACACTTGATTTTGGTGAAAAATGGTATGACAAAAAGTGTTCAAAACAATATTGGGATGATGTTAAACCAATATTTGATTATCTATCTAAAGAAAAAGATAAGAAAACAACTTGGAAAGATTTACCTAACAAGGATTTAGATGTATATGTTCCATTATTAAATGCATTTATTGATGAAATAAAAAGGGCATATAAAGAATATCCAGAATTACCAAAAAGAATGGTTGAATATTTATTAGGTGCATTTGATTTTTATAAAATAATAAGTATAGATAGTGATAAATTAACTCAAATACAAACATTTAATATGAAAGGTACATTAAATCAAAACAGTAAAAAAGAGGAAGCCAAAGTTAAGATACCATTAGTTAATTTACCTACTCGTTTAGTGGATATACAACTAAAACCAGGTACCACTAATAAAGTTGAACTATATTTAGATAATGGATGGCAATTTAGTTTTAGAATACATAATGCTTCTACTATTGTTGAGCCAAGTTTAAAATTTGATATTCAAATCGAAGGTATGCCAACATCAATTATTTCAATTAATTGCTATTGGATAATAAAATAGTATAAAAATGTACAAAAGAAATTTGGAAAGGAGTATGAATATTTTTGAAAATACTGATGATTTATAATACTTATAAAATTATTAAACTTGATTAGAATGTGGAGGACTAATAAATGAAACAAAAATTTCTTGATGTTAATTTAATTAAGGCAGAATGGAATATATTTTCAATTATATCAACGATTACAGGATTTATACTAGCAATTACAGGTATCCCAAATAATTATAATATAGGTATATTAGTAGGATTTATAATTCTATTTATAATAATTTATATTTTAATTTTTTGCTATTATAAATTTTTTTGTAATCATATTGAATTAAAGATTGGTAAAGTAGATTTAAATGTAAAAGTTGGAAATCTTTTCAAAGAGGATGGGATAAAGGTAATTCCTGTAAATGAATATTTTGATACACAAGTTGATGATGTCATAATATCACAAACTTCTTTACACGGTATGTATGTGAAAGAATATCTAAAGTATAATGATTTAAGAAGTTTAAATTCAAAAATAGAAGAATGTTTAGCAGGGTACAAATATGAAGAGAATGCAAATAGATTAGAAGGAAAAACAAAAAAATATGCAATAGGAACTACTATAAATATAAATGAATATATTTTGACAGCGTTGACAAAATTCAATGATAAAAATGAAGCATATTTATCCATGCAAGAATATCTAAAGTTTCTAAATGATTTTTGGAATGAAATAAATCGTATTCATAATGGAAGGGTAATAAATGTACCAATAATTGGTACAGGAATTTCAAGAATTAATCCAGTTTTATCAGAGCAAGAATTTTTAGAACAAATAATATGGTCACTAAAAACATCAGCATTAATTACAAATTGGAAAAATAAAGATGTGGCTAATTTCTATAACTGTAATATTTGGCTATATTGAAAGCTTTGGAATCTTCAAGAATTATGTGCTAATACAATCAATGATAATAATTACTTTTATTATACAGTTATTTACAGCCATAGGTTATATGAAAAATCTAGAGATAAGTAGTAAAAGTTCATTAAATAAAGATATTATGGTAGGACTAAAAAATATGAATATTAAAAAATTGTCTTATATTTTATTTGATACAAATTATTATTTAGAAAATCAATAGTTATAGAATTAAAAAGAAAAAATTAGAAGGATGAAGATTATGAAAGAAAAAAAGCACTTTAATATAAATGGAATAGGTATTTATAGAATATTAGCTTACTTTATCATTTATAGTATTTTAGGCTTTGTATTAGAAACAATATTTGCGTTAATAGTATATGGAAAATTAGAAAGCAGACAAGGATTTTTATATGGACCAGTTTGTCCAATATATGGAGTTGGAGCAGTAGTATTAATAATAGCATTACAAAAATTCAAAAAAAATGGCTATACATTATTTTTTGGAGGTTTTGTCGTTGGATCAGTTGTGGAATTTGTAATTAGTTTAATTGGAGAATTTATATTTAATGTTAGATGGTGGGATTATTCAAATAGATTTTTAAATATAGATGGAAGAATATGCTTGTTATATTCAATTTATTGGGGACTTATATCTATTTTTTTAATGAAGCAAATTAATCCAATGGTAAATAGACTAATAGAATTGCTAAAACAGAAAATGAGCATAAAAAAATTAAAAGTGATAACTATAATTCTTATATTCTTATTACTAATAGATTTCTTAATTAGTGGTTTTGTTATACATGTATTTTTGGCAAGAACAGTTGTGGAAAACAATTTAGAAGTAAGCAACAAAGAATCATATGAACAAACTTATAAAAATATTTATAAAAATCAAACTATTGAAAGATTAATGAATGAAATATGGAATGAGCAATTTATAGTAAAGGTATATCCTAACTTAAAATTAAGATTGAAAGATGGAACTGATGTATTAATTCAAGATTATTATAAGAATGTAGTACCATATTATTATAAATTTGAAAATAATTCATAATTGGAGAAGTATATGAAAGATAAAACAAAATAGTAAATAATATGATAGTGAGATGGCTAAGATATATCAAAATATAGTTTAGGTGAGTAAAGTTATGAGAGAAGAAATAGAAAAATATATTAATGAAAATTACGATATTTTGCAGGAATATCCTTGGGATAAATTCCTAAATGATAAAACGATTACTTGCAAATAGAGAAAAACTAGAAAAAGCAAATTGTATAATAGTAGTTGCAGGTATGGAAGGAACACCTGCATCAGTAGTAACAGAACTTGCAAAAGTACCAGTAATTGCAGTACCAACATCAATTATCTCAATTAATTGCTATAGGTATACTCTATTTGTATGTAAAGCATAGATAAGGAGAGTGATACAATGGATAGGGACTTTTATTGCTGAGTTAAATTTGCTAAAAATATCAAAATATGCTATAATATATGTAAATATTGTAAAAGAGCAAAATAAACGAAAGTTTATGACGCAAAGCCATAGGTCTAAAAGCATAAATGCTTATGATAGCTAGGTTGCACAAAAGAGGAGGTAATTGAATATGAAAATAAAAAAAGTATTAAAGGTAATAGGAATTATAATAGCAATTTTAATTATCATTGTACTAATTCACACTATTAAAAATTATGTTATTGTTACAGGTTTACAAGATAAAATTTCACAATATTCTAACAATTCCAATTATTATATAAAATCTGTCACAACAGAAGATAATGAAAACATTGTAACTATGGAATATTATAAAAAAGATAATAAGCAAGTTGTATTTTTGGAAAGAAATATAAATGGAGAAATATCAAAAATATCAATGTATAATAATGGAGAAAGAACTGATACATTTTGGGATAATATAGAAAATAAAATAGTTGAGTTAGATAGTGGTACGATTATGTCTGTAAATATTTATAATGGTTTAGAAACAGATAATAGATGGCAAACATTTTTAGGTTGTATAACTTCAAATATAAAATCAGTTAATTATAACGGAAAAGAGTGTTATAGCATAAGAGGCTTTATATCATCAACATCTTTGAATTCTGAAGATACAGAAACATATATAGAAAAAGATACAGGATTACTTGTTAAATCTACAGATAGACAAACTCTAACAGAAAAAGAATATAAATTTGATAATGTAGAAGATACTATATTTATAGAGCCTGATATAAGTGAATATACTTTAAAAGAAAAAGAATAAAAAGAATAAAATGAATAAAATTTCCACCAACTAAGATGGTGGAAATTTTTTAAACTTTTTTCTTTTCCATATAGGAGGCAAAAGTATGAATAAAAATAATTATAATGATAAGCATATTTGTTATAATACAAACGATAGTATTTGCTGTAGCAGGACAAAATAAGTCATATATACATATTGACAAAGAATATTCTTATGGACTAGCAAGTTATAACAAAGCAGAGATATAAAATAATAGCGATTTTTATAATAAATGGCATACAAAAAAGTATTATTAAGATTATTTAACAGTTAATGAAAATAATATAAATCAATTTTGTAATTTTTCTTTGTTCATTGACTATTGTATAAAAAAATAATATAATAAGAACGAACAATGTATAAAAAGATGGTTTATACATTATGTAATAATATATAATAGGGGTAGTAAAGAGATGTTGATATTGTCCTCAATCTGTCCTTGGTATAGGAGAAATCCAGTTTTTCCTATACAAGAATGTTCTTTACTATAACAGATGTACACAAGTATGCGATATGTAAGTAATCTAAAACGTTTAAATAATAGTAGGGAGATTAATATAGGAGGTACGAAAAATGATTGAAATAAAAAACGTTTCAAAATCTTATGTAAAAGGAAAGAAGTCAGTAGATGATTTGAATCTTGAAATTAAAAATGGAGAAATTTTTGGCTTTTTAGGACCAAATGGAGCAGGAAAAACTACAACAATTAGAATGATAACAGGAATATTAAATATTGATGAAGGGGATATTTTAATAGATGGTAAAAGCATAAAAAGAGAGCCATTAGAAGCAAAGAAAAACTTTGGTTTTGTACCAGATAGTCCAGATATGTTTCTAAAATTAAAAGGCATAGAATATTTAATGTTTATGGCTGATGTATATGATGTGCCACAAGACAAGAGAAAAGATAAAATAGAAGAACTTACTAAGAAGTTCGAAATATATAATGACTTAAACAATCAAATTCAAAGTTATTCGCACGGTATGAGGCAAAAAATTGTAATATGTGGTGCATTGCTTGCTGAGCCTAAAAATTGGATATTAGATGAGCCAATGACAGGCTTAGACCCAAAATCTTCTTACGATTTAAAAGAAATGATGAGACAGCATGCAAGGGCTGGAAAAACAGTATTTTTCTCAACACATATATTAGAAGTAGCAGAAAAGCTATGTGATAGAGTAGGAATTATAAATAATGGGAAATTAGTTTTTGTTGGAACTTTTGATGAAATGAAGCAAAAATTTAAAGAAAATGCATCATTAGAAGACTTATTTTTAGAAATTACAGAAAAGTAATTGAAAATTATTTTAGTAGATTAAACATTTAAGATGTCAGGTTTGGGGTCAGCCACTTTTTGGACATTTTTAAATAAAGAAAATTAGCAAGAAGATAAATTCATTAAAGTCATACGAAAAAGGTATTGAGAGAGAAAGGAATGAAACAAAATGAAAAAAGTAATAAAATTAACAAAAATATTTCTAAAAAACTCGTTTTCTAATATGGATGCACAGATGGGAGTTTCTACAAAATCAAAAAGCAAATTCTTGTTATATGGACTACTATTTTTATATTTTGCAGGACTTATCATATTTTTAAGCTATAACTTACTTGATGGTTTAATTCAAATCCAACAAGAAGAAATATTTATAGGAATGATATTATTTATGATATTAGGGTTGGCAATTGTCCAAACAATATTTTCAAGCATAAACATTTTATACTTTACAAAAGATAGTGAATATTTACTACCACTACCACTAAAACCTTATCAAATTATACTTGCAAGAACTAATGTTATGCTTATTAGCGAATATTTAATTATATTTTTAGTAGGATGCATTCCACTTATAATGTATGGAATACTAACAGGAGCAGGAATTGTTTACTATATAATAATGTTATTAGCTGTTATTTTAGTACCAATATTACCAGTGCTACTTATAAGTATAATCGTAATGGGAATTATGAGTTTTGCAAAGCTTACAAAAAATAGAAACAAATTTCAGCTACTTGCAACTGCATTACTTTTAGTAATTGTTATAGCATTATCAATTTCTACAAGTAGTATGCAAGATGATTTGACAAATGAAGAAATGGCACAAATGCTAGTAGAGGCAAATGGTACAATAGAAATGATTAAAGGATATATTCCAACAGTAGATTATTTAATAGAAGCACTAACAACAAATAATTTAGTTACAACAGTGATAGAAGTTTTAAAAACAATAGTTATTACTGCGATAAGTTTTGTTGTGTATATGCTAATTGCACAACAAATATATTTTAAAGGGTTAGTAGGAAACTTATTTGGAGGAGGAACTGCACGCACTAAAAAAGGCATAAAACAAAAAGAATATAAAAATAGTAAATTATATAAAAGCTATGTTGGTAAAGAATTTAAAGTACTAGCTAGAAATCCAGTATTTCTAATGCAATGCTTAATACCAGCAATTCTTATACCAATTATAATGGTGGTAATTACATATGCAGGGTTAAATAGTGATGGAATGGGATTAGAGCAAATTAACCAAATGGTAGGGCAAATGACAATAAATACATTTATGATAGCTTGTATTATTTTAGGGGTTATACAATTTTTTACTATGTTTATATATATTGCAATTACTGCAGTATCAAGAGATGGCGAAAATGCAGTATTTATGAAGTATATACCTGTACCATTGTATAAGCAATATATATACAAAATAGTTCCAAATATAATAATGTATATGGTATCTATTATTATTACGTTAGGAATAGCTGAATATATATTACATCTACCAATAGTAACTTTAATTGCATTATTTGTTGTAGCAACCATAATTGGAGTATTGCAAAGTATTGTAATGATTATAATAGACCTAAAAAGACCAAAATTAAACTGGGACTCTGAATATGCAGTTGCAAAACAAAACTTAAATTTAATTTTTCCAATGCTATTTTCGATGCTTAATATAGGAATAATGATAGGAGCAGTAGCTTTACTAAAAAATATAAATATGTATCTAGGATTAGGAATAGTTGGAGTTTTATACATAGTGGCAACAGTTGTTATAAATAAGTATTTGTACAATAATCAAAATAAGTTAGCAGATAACATAATATAAGGAGGTAAAAAATGTTAGAAAATGTTGAGGTTTTATGCCATAGTAGTATTAGATTTAGCAAAGGAAACACAATTTATTTTGACCCATTTAAAATAGAAACAAACTATAATGATGCAGATGTGATTTTTATCACACATGATCACTATGATCATTATTCAGAGGAAGATATAGGAAAAATAGTAAAAGAAGATACTGTTATTGTGATACCGGAAGACTTGAGAACTAAAGTATTAAAAAAAGGCTGGAAAGAAGAAAATATTATTACAGTAATACCAAATAAAAGTTATACAGTAAAAAATATAGAATTTCAAACAGTACCAGCCTATAACATTAATAAGCAATTTCACCCAAAAGAAAATAATTGGGTAGGATATTTGGTAAATATGGAAGGAATTACTTATTATATTTCAGGAGATACAGATATAACAAAAGAAAATAAAAAAGTAAAATGTGATGTGGCATTTGTTCCAGTTGGAGGAACATATACAATGGATTACAAAGAAGCTGCAGAGCTAATAAACGAAATAAAACCTAAAGTAGCTGTGCCAACACATTATGGTAGTATAATAGGTTCAAAAAAAGATGGAGCAAAGTTTGCTAAATTAGTAGATGCAGATATAGTTGTGGATAAAGTAAAAATGGAAAGGGGAAAGTGATGATTACAATAGAGCATATAACAAAGAAGTTTATTAGAAATAAAAACAAAAAAGAAAAAGAAGTTTTTTTAGCAGACAATGACATCACCTTTGAGGCAAATGACGGAGAA